>CAYPGY010000258.1:0-1556 GCA_964410435.1 uncultured Candidatus Bathyarchaeia archaeon | reverse complement strand
AAGAGTTTATGCGGTACAGCCAAAAAGTGAAACCGCGTGACAGCTACCTTATAGTTAACAGGGATTCACCCGTTCTGGCACAGGCCGCCCGAGACGCCGCTGAAAAGCTGCGTTTAGATGTTTCCATCTATGTTTTGGATAGTAATGAACCATACGAGCATTTCCCGGCGGAGCTCATAGCTTTGCTACGGGAGAAAACCCCCAAGGCGGGCATGGGGCTGTTTGATTATTCTGCGCACCCAGACTGGGGCCTCAAAGAGGTCGGCGCAAGAATAGAGCTTCTGCATAAAGTCATCGAGGAAGTTCCCATAAGCTGGGCGCATTCTCCCGGCATAACCTTGGATATGGCGCTAAACGGCGCACTGCAGTGTGACTACCGCGAGATGGCTGAGGCGGCTGAGACGCTTTTGAATACGCTGCGGGGTATAGTAAAATTGCGTATCACTGCACCCGGCGGAACTGACTTAACCGTAACGATACCCGAAGAAGTGGTGTTCGATACTGACTGCGTAATTTTACCGCCTAATGCCTACGGGGGAGCAGGAAGGTTCGGTAACTTGCCTGTGGGCGAAGTATGGTCGCAGAGGGACAAAATCATCAGCGTGGTAAACAAGCAAACTGGCGTGGCTGAGGTGCAGAGTTACCCCGTGAAGCATTCAGCGGATGGGGTACTGGTGTGTGATGTTGCGGCAGGCGGCTATCACGGAAAAATTGACCCCGCTAAACCGTTGACCGCGACTTTCAGAGATGGCGTCTTAGCTGACCTGCAATGCGCTGACCCTGCACTTTTAGGAGTCATCGAGGACATACGGGGCGCCGAGGTGAAGTATGGTTTGCCGACGGTGCTCGAGGAAGTGGGTATCGGCTTAAACGATAAAGCCCGTGTGACGGGTAACATGTTGGAGGACGAGAAAATCCGTGGTACATGCCATCTTGCGCCGGGAAACATCCGATGCCACGTTGATATGCTGGTTAGTAAACCCACGATTACAGGTTTCTATAGGGATGGCGCGGTTAAGGAGATAATGCAAAAGGGTATTCTACTATAACCTAACACCATTTGAAGGCTGCATTCTATAAGTGGATAGGGCTTGAAATATCACCCGCTTTAATTTTTTAGCCTACACTTAATGGCGAGATAACTATCAATTCCGGCACAAATGGGTTTTTATTCATAAAACATACTAGTTTATAGTAGGGATTTTTTATGGTTGAAGATTTTGAGCAAGATGATTGGGACATGCTTGACTCGTCAGCTAAAAGAGTTCTTGCAGCTTTATCTGAATTCGAGAAAGGTCAATCGGTGAACGTGGATACGATACATAAAAAGACAGGCCTGATGCCTGAAGGCTTAAACGATGTAGTTAGACACCTGTCAAAAGCCAAACTGATCGACAACACTGACCCTTTAAAGAAATTTGGACCTTACGATTTCTACACTGTCGAAATAACGGACCTAGGACGGGAAGTGCTCGAGAAATTCGGGCAACAACGTTCTGCATAAAAGCAGTCGGTTAGTATAAAAGCGAACCCAAAACGGGTGTGAATCATTTGCG
>CAYPGY010000257.1:0-1585 GCA_964410435.1 uncultured Candidatus Bathyarchaeia archaeon | reverse complement strand
TGCTTGCACAATATGCAGAATACGCCAACATAGGCGGAAACAAAACAGCAGCATATGGACAAACAAAACTCCAACCCACAGCAGCCCACCAAACTTGACAGCCATTACTTCTATAGTAGTTGTTGCAGAAAAACCCTAATACACAACAACAACCAAAAGACTCTGAGGGCAACTGCTTTTTTGGTTTAAGTTCGGCTGGACATAGCAGACTGGTTGTGGACTACGCTGCAAGCTTCTGTGAAAGGCATAAATAGTTTCTCCGCTGATTTTCCCTGCATGAGTATCTCTCTTACAGGAAACCCGTTCGTTGATACAGGTCTAGCCGTTCTAGCCTCTAAGAGCCAATGTGAAAAAGTAGAAGACTTGACCCTTGAAAAGATAAAAGAAGTCCATGGCGACGGCAGCGAGTTGGCACGCCGCAACTCCAAACTAAAAAGCACAACCATCATCTTCACTGTTAATTCCCTTGCTACTCACCCAGGAATAAAGCCTGTAGATAAAAGAAGTCAATACTACGCAGCCATAACAACTGCATTTCTCAACAGAATAGGGCGCGAAGATTCTCCTGAACGGTGTGAGAGTTGCGGCAACCCAAAAAGCCTAAACATAGATAAAACAATCACAGAAACTCTTGTGCCTCTAGGATACAAGAAAGACGATATAAGGTACATTGGCAGGGACTGGTTCCCATTAGCTGGCAGTATTGGAAGCGATGCACAAGCCCTGCCTGCTGGTTCTCGGGCGCCTAACTTGTGTGCAAAATGTCTCTTTTCAGTTCATTACCTACCGCAGGGAGTTATCCTTCGTGAAGGCAAGCTAACCGTTTTTCAATCTACCTCAACCGAACTCTGGTATGATTTAGTGGAGCCAATCGCGACCGAAATAGACCAGCGGATTATGGCTGGCAAGGTCGAAACCTTAGGTTCCAAGGAAGGGAGCGTTGCTATACTCAAAAAAACCTTTGAGGCAATGCATAAGCTTAAGCGAGTGGAACCCGGCGTCTCACTTTTTGTGTGGATGTTCTCAAATTCCGGACAGGGGCCCGATTGCAGAATTGAAGAAGTCCCCAACTATGCCCTACAGTTTCTGTTAAAGGCATATGTTTCAGGTCATGAGGAAGAGATTCTTCGGCTTGTTTCTAAAGATCGAGCGCCTGAGAACTCCTTCTTTAACTGTATTTCGGCTGGGAAAGATTACAGTCGGCTTTACCCCAACAAAAAGAGTAATGGCGTCCAGCCTGAATTGTTCATGCTTTATCAAACGGAAGTATGCAAGGTACAAAAAGCAAGTCTCCTAACAGCATATAAAGTTGCACGACGATTGAAGGAAAGGATACCTGACAAGAAAAAATATGAATCAACCGTAAAGGAAATCAACACAAATCCAGCTGTTAAGAATAAGATCAAAAAACTTATAGTTGAAATGGTTGAAGACGGCAATCTAAGTTATTCCGAATACGTTAAGCTTTTTGCCGAGGATTCCGAAGACTATATCGGAACAAACTTTAGCGCTTGGAAATACATTTCGTATTTCTCTTCTAACACCGATTGGGAGCCGCATGATATAGCTGATTCAGAAATAATGC
>CAYPGY010000256.1:0-1610 GCA_964410435.1 uncultured Candidatus Bathyarchaeia archaeon | reverse complement strand
GCACCTCGAAGCTTCTATCACTTGAGAAGGAGAAAATTCAAAAACGCAAGTATCAGAGGGATTAACGGGGTATTGTCATTACGAATTTTGTGCCTTTACCCTCTTCGCCTTCTTCACGTATGCTCCAGCCGTAAACCTGAACAATCTTCTTAGATAAAAACAAGCCGAAGCCTGTGCTGCCGCCCGTGCTAAAGCCCTGCCTGAAAAGTTGACCCTTGTAGTCTCTGGGTATGCCCATACCGTCATCCTCATAGATTAGTTGTAAATCGCCAGAGGGTGTTCCTTGATAGTATACCCAGACATTCTGGGTTGTTTTCCCATACTTACGTGTGTTATCCATGAAGTTGAACAGCAACTGCCTTAGCAGTGAGTCAGCGTGGACGATTAAGCCGTGGCAGTCATTGATTACTTTAAAGGGTAAACTCGGAAACATTTCAACTGCTCCGTCAACCGCTTTGCCCACGTCAACATCAACTAGTGCCTCCATACCGACCTGTTCATAGGTTGAGGCAAGCTCGAATATCTTCATTGAGTCATTTACTGCTTGGGACATTTTATCGAGGCCTTCAACGACGTCTTCCATGTCGTAGTGCCGTTTTTTGAGGATATAGGTGTAGCTTGTTACTGAGCTAAGTTTATTGCGTACGTCATGGCGTGTTAGGCTGCCGACAACTTTGAGTTTCTCGTTTAACTCCTCAATCTTATCAATGTTTGCGGCGAGGTATTCGAGGGCAACGGTCATGTCTTTTTCTAGGATTTTCTGCTCGGTGATGTCGGTAGCGCTGACTGCTGAGCCGAGGTAAGCGCCTTTGTCATCGTGGATTGGTGAGCAGTTGATTAGAACTGGAACGAGTGAGCCGTCTTTTCTTTGCGCTAAATATTCCGTTGTGACTGTTTCTTTGCTGTTCAGCCACTTTGTTATAGTCTCTGTTTCTTCTTTGGCGTTTGTGCCTGCTATTATAGGTACTAAGTCTTGGTGTAGTGCCTGGTTCTTTGTGTAGCCGAAAATTTTCTCTGAAGCACTATTCCAGAAGATGATTTTCTTATTTACATCTACCATTATTACGGCTTGCCCGATGTTATCTAGTAGGTTAGCGTGAAAGCATTCTGCTGCTTTTAGTTCCAAGACTTATCTTTAGTTATGCAGATGTTTTTTAAATAAAATCGTTATGAATTCTTGATCGATTTTATTGATGTACCTACGGTGCTATTTTTCAGGCTTCTGTTTTCATTATTTGAATGAATCTTGCAGAGCTCACATTTTGAAGATGGCGGCTGTATCGATAACGAGTTTTCTGAGAACTTATGTAGGGTCGTACATCTGAGTGCAGCCAAAAATCTGAACAGTTTAATCCTAAAGCCAGGCGTTCAGACAGTAAATTCGGCAGGTGCTGACCCGCTTTAGCGAGTTCTGAGTTTTCCTTCTGTAGCCAAGCTCACAAGTCGGGTGTATCTTGTCCTGCTCACGAGAAGAAACGCCGAGTAGCTGAAGTCACGCTTTAACATGGCTGCTGGCTTTACACGACATTCCCTTATATAATACAGTAGATCAATTTGATTTGTACTTTTTTTCCGTTTTATTTTAGTTATTGTTTGAAGGTGTTGTTTCT
>CAYPGY010000255.1:0-1666 GCA_964410435.1 uncultured Candidatus Bathyarchaeia archaeon | reverse complement strand
AGCGGAGCGTCGTCCGAAAAACCCACACCCTGATCAAACTCTCAACGGGCAGCCAGATCATTGCGTTGCCCTGCAGCGAGCACATGCTCCGCGGCTACACCGCCAACCTTGCAATCTGCGACGAAGCATCATTCATACCCGAAGCCATCATCACCGAAATTATCTACCCAATGATAAGCACAACCAAAGGCACCACGATTTTGCTCTCAACCCCGTGGGACAAGAACCACTTCTTCTACAAAGCATTCCTAAACCCAGCGTATAGCGCCCACAAAATTCCATCAACCGAAAACCCCCTCATCCCGGCCGAGTTCCTTGAAGAGATGAAGCAGACAATGACGGCAGAAGCTTACAAACGGGAGTACGAAGCGGAATTCACGGAAGCCGCCGCCAGCTACATCCAGCAGGAACTAATCCGCCGCTGCATAGAAAAAGCCCAGCAACTCAACCTCGAACCCTACTCTAACCTCGAGCAAACCATCCCAGCAGGCAACTACTATGCAGGCCTCGACTTAGGCAAGCTACAGGACCACAGCGCGCTGATCGTAATCCAGAAAACTGAAGACCACCAGAAAGTCGTCTACGCGAACCAGTTCCCGCTGCAAACCCCCTACACAGAAGTCATAAACTACCTAACTGCAGCAAACAGCAAATTCCAATTCAAAAAACTATACACCGACCAAACAGGACTCGGCGAACCTATCCTCGAAAACCTACAAGCCGCCGGACTAAAAACAGCCGAAGGAATCACCCTAACACAAGACACCAAAACCGAACTACTAACACACCTAAAACTACTCATGGAACAAAACCAGCTAGCCATCTCCTACAACAAAAACCTCTGCCAACAAATCAACGACCAACAATACAGCTACAGCAAAAACGGCAAACTCACCTTCGACCACCCACCAAACAGCCATGACGACATGCTCTGGGCACTCGCACTAGCCGCCTACGCAGCCAAAACCAAAGCAGCACCAAAGCTCTGGGTTGTACCAAGAGGCAACACAGGCACGGAGGAGTCCAATTGACCCACCGCAGACCAGAGCATTTCCATATTCGGCAGCTGAAACGCACCTATAATCACGAGACAAATACCTTTACAATCAATCTGAGCTATGAAACGGCCCCAACAATTTTGACTGAACGCACTAAGGAAGTAGCAGAAGCAAAATTGTTGGGGCCCGATCAAACACGACAATTTACGCTATATGATAATGTCAATATCCGCATTCGCCCAACCGATGTCGTCCTAATCACCGGGGACAGCGGCAGTGGAAAAAGCGCCTTGCTGAAAGCCATAAAAAAGGATTTGGGAACAGAAGCAGCGGAGACCAAAGACTTAACCATAAACCCAGACCCGCCAATCATCGAAACATTGGGCGAAAACACCACAGAAGCCATCGAGTTACTCAGCCAAGTCGGGTTAAACGATGCTTTCATCTTCCTGCGTCCATATAGCCAGCTCAGCGACGGCCAGAAACACCGATACCAAACAGCACGCCTAATCGCATCCGGCAAACCATTCTGGTTGATCGACGAATTCACATCTACGCTTGACCGCGACACAGCAAAAATCCTCGCCTATAACCTGCAGAAGGCAGCACGCAAACACTGCAAAGCCATAATCGTAGCCACCCCCCACCGCGACATCTTCCGCGACCTC
>CAYPGY010000254.1:0-1675 GCA_964410435.1 uncultured Candidatus Bathyarchaeia archaeon | reverse complement strand
TCGTCACCACTATCGAGTTAGAGAAAGCTGCACGCGGCACCAAAGAACTGGATTTGCGGATGCTAGAAGTCGCCGACATGTTATCCATATAGACCTCCCCCAAAATACCCGTAAAGCAAAAAACCACCCGAGAATGAACAGTTTCAGGTGTTAATTCCAAAGCAAGCCATAAATCCGAAAACACCCTAGGGAAATTACACACGGTGACATATTATGACAAAAACTCTAAACATACCTTTACGAGTATACGAAGACCTTCTGGGCGTCTCTGACGAATTAACTTTAATGGCTAAAAAACAGATTTCTCCGTCAATGGCAGTTAATCTGCTATTAGAAATCTACCGTGCACACCTCAGTAACCCCTGCGCTCTAGATAGGTTTAGCCAGCAGCTACAGACACTTAATTTGATGTCACCCGAAGAATTCGACCGCTACTGGGATACTGGGATGAACCAACAGAAACAGCAAAAAACATAAAAAAATAACCAAAAAAAGGGAGTCAAAGAAAAGCTAACTTTTAATTTAGCCTACTTCGACTTTATAACCTTCGAAATATCTAAGATCAAAGATAACCGGTCAGATTGTTTTCCGACGCCCAGAATAAAATCACCGAGTTGCGCCGTCACTTCCAAGTTCCGCTGGATATCTGTTTCCTTCACTGTTGTAACCTCGGTAACTGTGTCGACGACGACGCCTACAGCGGATTTTTCCAAATCTATTATCATGATCTTCTCGCTTGAACTGTTACCGTCTGCTAATCCTAAACGTTTGCGTAGGTCAATTACGGTGATTATTTGTCCCCGCAGGTTTGTTACGCCCTCAACATATTCAGGTGCACCTGGAACCCGCGTTACGGCTTGCATGTCTCTGACTTCTCTTACCTGTTCCACGGGTACGCCATAGTTGACGTCATCTATAGTGAAGTTAACGATCTGTAATTCGCCGTTAGATTCTTTATTCATTTACCTCACCCATTAGAGCGGTATATTGTATTTTTTAGCAATTGAGTTTAGGATGTTTGTCCTTGATTGGATTAGCTTCTTCAGTTGATCGTTTGTTTTCTCTGCGTCTTCAACTACTGCTAAAGCTTTCTCCATTACTTCTCGTGAGAACGAAGCCATCTCTTCAGTGTGCGTTGCGATCTGATTTGCAGAGTCCTCAACTGCTTTAGCGTCGTTTCCTACGCTTTCAGCTAGCTTAGCCACTTCGCCTGCGCTTTCGGCAACACGCTTTGTTGCAGTCTCGACGTTTTCGGCGACTAATGTGACTTCTTTTGCGATTCCAGCCATCTGTTGAGCTGATGCTGTTTGCTCTTCAACCGCGGAAGATTGCTCTTCTGAGGCGCTGCTGCTTTCCTCGGCGATGCTGGCGACTTCCTCGATTGTTCTAGTAACAGCGATGATTTCTTGAAGGCCTTTTTCTACGCCGTTGGTTAAGCCGCCTACTTTCCCGTTCATTGTTTCAATAATTTTTGCGATTCCTTCTGATTCTTTGATTGCGCCGAGCACTACTTGGGCGCCTTCTTCTGCGCCGAGCTGTGACTGGTTTGAGATGGTGCTTGTCTGGGTTACGGCTTCTTTGATGTTTTTAACGAGGTTTATTGATGATCCTGCTGCCTGTTTAGATTGTCCTGCTAATCCTTTTACTGCGTCTGCGACTACGGCGAATCCGCGTC
>CAYPGY010000253.1:0-1721 GCA_964410435.1 uncultured Candidatus Bathyarchaeia archaeon | reverse complement strand
GTTTTAAGCGCTTTTTCTAGACCGTAGGCGCGGAAGAGCGGGCTGGGTCTCCAGATACGGTAGACTTCGCGTACTTCGTCTGGGATGTCTATCCAGCGTTCTTGGCTGATTTCTTGGCCGATGATTGCTTTGGGGAAAATTTTGGGGACGATGCCGACGCCCGGTTTGCCTGTTTCCGCTTCTATGAATGGCGGTAGCGGATGTGGCAGGTCGGGGGTGATGTTGTACCATTGTTTTGGTATGTCGGATTCTTTAAGTAGGATTTTTTTATCGTGCAATGATATTCGCCTTTGGGTGGAGAAATGTTCTTGGAAGCTTTATTTAAAGCTTTGGAGTACACTTATGTACATTTATGGTTGCTTGTGTAGGGTTATCTTGAGTTCCAAACAGTCTGTTTCCTAAAGCCATCTTGTTTTAGTTTCTCTAATCTGACGAATATGCTTATCATCTGTCAAGACGCATTCATATGAAGTTCTAATCGCAGTGGCAGCAATTATTGCATCTGCTGTTGGCAACTCAGCATATTTGCATCGGAGTTTTGCTGCTTCTATTCCAATGTCACAGTCAAGGTCAACCAAGCGGAGCCTCGAAGATAGAATGCTATTAACTCTTATTTCAGCCGTGTCTTTCCCAAAGTTCTCAAGAACAAACTTGTAGAACTCATGTATTACAATTGAGGGAACAATACCCTGGTTTGCCCCATTCTGTAATTGCTCCAAAAGGTTTCTTGTCTGCTTTTTAGTTAACTCATCTTGGGCTAGAAAATGCGTTACTAGAAACCGTGTATCTACTACAGCTTTCATCAATATCGGTCTTCGGAACGCATTTTATCAATGATTTCGAGGGCCTTCTCCAAGGAGATTTTTCCAGCGTCTGCTCCAGCAAGATCTTCGATTTTTGGGATTACTTTGAGAACTATGCTTGAGCCTGCGTCTTCCACTTTTATTTTTGTGCCTTGGTTTATTTTGTATTTTCGGCGTAGGGCTACTGGGACGGTGATTTGTCCTTTGCGTGTTACTTGGACTTCTTCCATTTGTTCAACCTCGTTGATCAGGTAGTACAAATTATGTTTGTTCAACTTAACACTTACGGTCGGCTTTATGCAAGTTTTGATTTGCCAGACAGACCTTTTTAGAGCATTAACAACACATTTATACTTAAATGTACAGAACTATACAAAAGCGATAACTAATGTGGAGCCAAATTAAAACCGAACTCGAAGCCTACCCCGAACGCCTCAAAGTCGCACGCGTCCTAATAGAAAACGGGCTAAGCGCAAAAGAGGGCAGAATCTACCTAAACGAAATAGAAATCCCACCCGTCCGCATCGCCCGAGTCGCAGGCGTCGACCGACGAACCGTAAACGAAACCCTCAACTGCATCCACGAAAACCCCCAGCTCCGCATGATATTTGAGGAAATACGCCCCGCAGGCCACAGCCTAAAAGAAATCGCCAAACACCTAAACCTCGGCGTAATCGAAATCACCCCCGCCAGCGCACAAATCCGGGGCATACTCGCCAACTCCGCACAAGTCCTATTCAACGCCGGATTGGGCATACGTCAAGCCATAGTCGACGACCCCGAACTCTCGCCCGAGCCCAAATGCACGCTAATTGTGGAGAAAAAGATCCCCGGCGAACTCATACCTGAATTGCTAAAGATTCCGGGCGTAGCAAAAGTATCCGTCTACTAAGCCTAATATTTATCGTAGGCTTCCAG
>CAYPGY010000252.1:0-1752 GCA_964410435.1 uncultured Candidatus Bathyarchaeia archaeon | reverse complement strand
TCCATCAAAAAACAACTGTGGTTTATCCACTACAGAGTAAACGTTGATTAACGGAAGGTTAGCCTGCTTCGCCACTTCTTCGACTGCGGGAATAATCCTTGTACACATAGCGCGGCCGCTTAACCAAGTTTCGTCGAAGATGTGCGGAGGCTTCACTACCCAAATCTTAGGCTTGCTGGTGAGAGATTTGAGCGCATCCAGCAGCACCAAGTAATCGGCTATAAAACTGCGTGTACTGCCTTCAAAGTCTGTTTTAGCGTCGTTAGTTCCCAACATGACCACTGCGATGTCAGGCTTGAACTCTTTAGCTTGAATGAAAGCTCGGCTGTGGACGTAGGGGTTTTCTGAGTCAAGCGATACGGTTGTTCCGCAGGCCCCAAAGTTCCCGACAATGTAACTGTCACCTAATGCATATTTGGCATGGTTTGGGTATCCGCTTAATTCGGTTATGCTGTCGCCTATGCAGGCAACTCTTGTTTTATTTAAGCTGGGAATCTGGGTCTCGTCTGATTGGTTGTATAGCGGCATAATTAACAAAGTAAATAGCCTTAACTAAATATTTACTGATCTTTCAGCCTGTTGTCGTTTTTCCAATATTTCATAGTTCAATTTGTAAAAAATTATGTGTTCAATCCAAATATTGTCATATTATCAATAAATATTCGATTTTTCTGGGATAACGTTAATAAGAAACATGCTTTGAAATGAAATATTGAGAAGGCTACTAGAAGGCGGAAAAACGGGTGTCGGTCTTTCAGTCCATCACCTGCCAAAAAGAGGAAGATCCTTTTTCAAGGGTATGTTCTTATTTCCGGCATATTCATAATCCAAGAGTTTCGCCTAAAAATAGCTGTTAACGCTAAATAACTACAGAAGAAGGCTACGCTAAAGGATGGCAGCGAAAAAGCAGTTAATCATCTACCTTACCATTACATTGTTGGCACTTACGGTAGTGTTAACTGAGCTTCCACAGCCTGTTGCAGCAAAAGACGTAAAAATCACTTTTCAAGCAACCGGTTATAGCAAATATAGTGGGGTCCTCTTTACGATAGATGGTACCGATTATTATGGCAAGCAAAATTTTCAATGGGAACCTGGAAGCACACATACTGTTACCGCGGTTTCGCCTATCACCAGCTGGGATTCAAACGTCTATTCGTTTGTAAGCTGGACAAATGGAGACGGACTAACCACTAATACGGGAACATATACCGTACCAAGCACCGCCACTACCGTAACAGCAAATTATGAAAAAACAACTTATACAGCCCGATTTTCGACAAGTGGTCTATCAAATATTAACGGTAACGTCTTCCAGATTGACGGCAATAATATAGCTTTTAGTTCTTTGAGTTCAACGAGCTTTAATTGGGTTGCTGGCTCAACTCATACAGTAGTGGCTCTGGAGCCAGTTTATAATTACGATACGCCTCCTAAAGGCTTCAATTTTACTAGCTGGACCAACGGCAATGGCTTAGTCACAGCTTCAGGCACATTTACGATGCCTTCATCAGATGTGACGGTAACTGCTAATTATGCCCAATCAACCGTTCAAGTAACTTTTGCAACGACTGGGTTGAGTAACCTAAACTCGGATACGATTTTAACTATAGATGGGGCACCTTATAATTATTGGGACGTAATCAACAGTAAGTTTCAATGGATGAAGGGCTCTACCCACGCTATAACCGCCGTGAGTTCAGTAAATAGATTGGACAACGTTAAACAAGACTACAGCAACTGGAAAAACGG
>CAYPGY010000251.1:0-1775 GCA_964410435.1 uncultured Candidatus Bathyarchaeia archaeon | reverse complement strand
GTATTCTTGACGCGATTTTGGGTGAAACGACGGTTTGGACATCCTCAAAGGTTTTTGGGCCATCAAGCAAGGCTTGAATCAGTTGTTCTTCGTGGCATTCAGAATGTGCTGGCAGGACTTCTGTGAATTCTGGGAAAACAGCCAAGACTTTTGCTAAGCGTCCGCCGAATGTGGTGGCGTAGTATTCATCTCTTGATTCGGTGGCTAATCCCACTTGCAGTAGCGGCTTTAGGTATTCTTCGATTAATGTGTCTTGGCTGTGGGCATGTCCGCTCATTTTTAGCTCCTTCTGTAGCTGGCTTACGGAGTGTCTGCCCTCCGCTATTGCTTTTAGTATGTGGAGTCGGGTGTCGTTTTTTAGAACGTTGAACAATTCTTTTACGTAATTTGGGTTATCCATTCTTTCTTTGAGGGTTCGGAGTTCGTTTTTGAGTTTGTAGACTTGGCAGCGGTTGATGCATTCGAGCGGTGATGTTGGTGTGCAGTTGCGGCATTCGGCGTCGAGTGTTTTGAGGGTTTTTGCGGTGTCGCGTTTTTCGCCGTTGTGGCTGGGTTGGAGGACGTTCAATTTTTGTTCTCCTTTGTGGTGTGTCGTGTGTCAAGGTGGGTAAGAGTTGGAGTTTGGGTGTGGAGCTGCTTTGTGTGTATGGTGCCCGTCTTGACGCGCGTCATAGGTTATGCCATGCGGCATACTTAAATAAGTTATGCCATAAAATTATCAGACGTCGGGTGTAAATGATACTACCATGCGAAGTAGGCGTAAAAACAGTGTTGCCAGCAGTAAAAGCAGTCATGGCACGCAGCATAGTTGAGAAATACGGTAAAACCGAAAAACAAACCGCTGATCTGCTTGGGCTTTCTCAATCTGCGGTTAGCCGCTACGTCGGCCGCGAAAGAGGCGCAAACCTAATCGCTATAGAAAACACCCCTCAAGTGCTCACGTTAATCGACGAAATAATTCTGGCGTTAATTTCGACGCCGCAGGACAAAGCTAAAGTGCTGGAACTCTTCTGTAAAACCTGCACGGCCATCCGTCAGCTTGGTTTGATGTGTCCGAAGTGTCAGACTGAGATGCCTCGGGAATGGGCGGAGAAGTGCTTCTTCTGCCGTTAAGGTTTTTCCATGTAAGTTGTTTGCTGCCTGAAAGAGTTTAATTGCGCCTATGAAGGTGCTCTTTCATAATGCACTTATCCATAACAACCGCTATGCCCGCTTTGCGTGCTGCTTCAGCCGCCTGCTCGTTTTTTATGTCAAGCTGCATCCAAACCACAAACGGGCGTCCAAGCTTCTGCTTTAGCTGGATGGCTTGCTCTACGATTGGCGGTACATCCTCGCTTCTTCTGAAGATATCCACTACGTCGATGGTTTTCTGGATGTCTTTGGGGATGTCTAGTAGGCTCTTGTAGCTTTTTTCGCCGAGTGCTTCCTCTATGGTGGGGTTAACGGGGATTATTTTGTAGCCATGGTTCTTCATGTAGGCGGCTACTCTGTGGCTTGGCTTGCCGAGCTGATTGGATAAGCCGACGACTGCAATCACTTTATGTTTGTTCAGTATCTCCGTTACTTCGCTATCGCTCATGTGTGTTTTCTCCGACTTGGGTTCTTCGATTTATGGGCGAGGTTTTCCCCAAAAAGTTTTGATCGGCGGTTTTAATAAAGATTTAAGAGAGACCTGTCTTGGTGTGACCTTTCCCTCCCTATCAAAGGGTTCAGGTCAGGTACCCCTCTATAGGTGCTGTGCATAGACTGGATATTAGGATGCAAATAGGTTGGCA
>CAYPGY010000250.1:0-1793 GCA_964410435.1 uncultured Candidatus Bathyarchaeia archaeon | reverse complement strand
GAAAGGCGAAAAATTCTGTTTCATCCAGAAAAAGCCAGCGGCGCAGAACTGCTATTGAGCATGTTCATTTAACCGTGAGGGTCGATAATGAGAGAGCCCGTCGATTGTATAGCAAATTCGGCTTTAAAGTTTAAGGCGCCCTCCAAAAACAAATGTGACTAAACAGTTATTATCGCTGCTACATGCACTTTTTCCTTGTTCTTAGCAAAAGTTAAATGTAAACAAGAACCCTATCAATTGTGATATCCATGACCTCAGAAACCAGCGAACTTTATCCTGAACTGAAAAAAATTGAAGCAGACATTGAAACACTAAAGGTCCTTCTTGTACGGTCCCGTAAATCCCCCAGGAAAATTGCGAAGCTTGAGGGTCTGCTTAAGTGCAAAATAAGCGTAAGCGAAGCGGATATCGAAGACGCAAAGAAATCTGTCTTCAAATTCAGTGATTAGAGATGTATGTGGCGGATGCACATGCATTTCTTTGGTTTCTATTAGAAGATCCTAAACTAGGCAAGAAAGCCTTAAAGATTTTCCGTGCATGCGATTTGGGTAAAGAAATAGTGATTATTCCCAGCATCGTTCTACTTGAATGCATGTATGTTTGTGAAAAGAAGCGGGTAAACGTTGATTTTGGGGGATATCCTGCGTAAGCTTGAGGGATCATTTAATTATCCTATTTATCCGCTTGATGAAGAAGTAATTTTACAGTGCAACGGTATTGGTCAGGTTATCGAAATGCATGACAGAATAATCGTTGCAACAGCACGTCTTTTGAGAGCTAAACTGATAACAAAAGACGTGAATATTGTGAGCTCAAAAGTAGTTGAAACCGTCTGGTAGAAAAAACGTCTTGCGTTTAAAATCAGAAGTGAACTCAGCGTAGTTTATCTATTTGAAAACTGAACTTAAATCCTCAGGTAAAACAGGCTTGACATACACTGTTGCTCTCCGCGAAATCATCCAAACCCTGCTTTCCATGCAGTCGCCTACACGTAACGACGTAAACAAGCTCAAAATCAAAACAGCAGGCAAATACCACTTGGATAAGGTGCCGTCGAGTGCAGACATCATAGCCGAGCTAACCCCTGAAGAGAGCAAGATTCTGCTACCACTGTTGCGGCGAAAGACCACGCGAACCATCAGCGGCGTAACCGTCGTCGCCACCATGACCAAACCCGACCCTTGCCCCCCGCCTGAACCCTGTGCCTACTGCCCTGGAGGACCAACAACTGGCAGCCCGCAGAGCAACACTGGCCACGAACCCGCAGCCATGCGTGGCTCACAAAACGCTTTCGACCCCTACGAGCAGGTCATGAGCCGCATCACTCAACTGTCCCAAATTGGTCATAAAGTGGATAAAATAGAGTTAATTGTTATGGGCGGAACCTTCCCCGCCACGCCAATGGAGTACCAAACGTGGTTCATCCAGCGCTGCCTCGACGCCATCACAGGCAAAACCTCAACAAACCTCGACGAGGCTAAAACGAACGCAGAGGTCAGCCAAACCCGAAACGTCGGCATAACCGTCGAAACCCGCCCCGACTGGGCAAAACAGCCCCACATCGACGCAATGCTCGACATGGGCGTCACCCGAATCGAACTCGGCGTACAGAATCCCAACGACGAAATTTACCAACTTGTCGGCCGAACCCACACAGTCGCAGACGTAGTTGAAGCAACAAGAATCGCCAAAGACGCGGGGCTAAAGATTGTTTATCACATGATGCCCGGAATGCCCGGCAGGATCCCGCAGAAGGACATCGAGGCGTTTAGGCGCATGTTCACCGACGCGGC
>CAYPGY010000249.1:0-1825 GCA_964410435.1 uncultured Candidatus Bathyarchaeia archaeon | reverse complement strand
AACAAAATGGCTCCTAAGAGAAATCGAACTCGGAAAATTATCGGCGGTAACCTCATATTAACAATAGTCGAAGTTGCTTGCACCGCAAGCAGAGCCTTTGAAAGGCATACTCACAAAAAAATTTAGAGCGCGAAGCAATCGCCGGGGCATTTCTCAAGAACGTACTTAAAATAAACAATCTACGCTTTATTCCCATTGGCGGAGACGTTAAAGTCGACGCGGACACAGGCCGTGTGGAGATTCCCGCCCTCTTCGCTTTAGCGCTGGAAATCGGGTCAAAGACAGGTGTTAAAACATTAGATACTCTACACTTAGCATCGGCAGCGATTGCAACCCGTATCTATAATAAAAAAATTGATTGTTTCATCACTTTAGACGAAGATATCCTGAGACGGCGGGAAATTATCGATCCGCTAATTGAGAGCAGAGTTACTTCACTATCTGAAAATACCCAGTAAAGCAAGCTATGGGCACCTTCAACATAGCGGTTGTTTTTACTCCACCACATTAATCCTAAACATGTCCAGTACCAACCTGATTATTGCTCTAACGGAATAGTTGATTGAGCTGTTAGCTGTATTCACCGCCGATAGAACAAGCGCTCTACCGCATGAAAAACGAAATAGAAAATAATTGCCCAGTGCCGATGTTCCATGTTTTTGTTGACTGTATGTTTAAGTGTATGTTTGAACAAACATTCAGTTGTGTTCGCTATGGTAAAAACCATCACTATTAGAAACGAAGTCTACGAAAAACTACAAAGCATCAAAGGAAAAAACGAGAGCTTTAGCGAACTATTTGACAGACTAGTTCAGTGTACTGCGCCAATGGAAACGCTAAACAAATTAAGAGGCAAAGTTGAATTCACAGACAAAGAAGCGATGCTTTCTGAATTACAACAAAAAAGGACCGAGAAAAGAAATTGATCATCCTTGACTCAGATGTCCTTATCGAAATCCTAGACCGAAAATCCCTAAGAGGCGACCAAGCACTAAAACAGATCACTAAAAGCGCCGAAATGATCGCAACCACCTCTATTAGCCTCCACGAAGTTCTATACGGCTTAAATAAATACGCCAAACCCGTTCAAGAGATTCTATTGCTTCCAATTCTAGGCTATACTAAGAAAGATGCAGTGCTCGCAAGTAAGATTGAACTTGAAGTAGAAAAGAAAGGAAAAACCGCTTGCAGAACCGATGCAATGATTGCAGCTATAACAATTAACAATGACGCAAAACTATACACATTCAACCTAAAACACTTCAACGGCTTTGAAGACCTCGGACTAAAACTCTTCAAATAAAAGCCCAATATTATTGTAGGTAGCCTGCACTTCTCCATAATCAACAAGTGCTCAAACGCTAAACAAGCAACCGCAAACAAAGCCTCTAGCACCAAAAGCCTTGCCAGACCCGCCTTCCAAAGTCGCAGCCACACCCTAGAACAAGCATTCTACCACATGAAAAAAAAAGAAAAAAAAATTAAAGTCAAAATTTTTCTTGTTGTTATCTATGCAACCGCCTTACTCATCTTCAACCTGAATTGCTTAAGGATGCTACTTACATAGTCAACGTCTAACCACATACAAAAACGGCTTATCCTCCAACTCAAGCGGCAAACTATACCGTAGAGCATCTACTGCATGATCATTTTCTTTAGTATCTTCTCGATACTCCAACAATTCACTAATCAAATTAACGCAGCGTTTGCTTACAAACTGGCGAGGTCTCCCATCACTGGCAGGAGTTAAGCGGCTTCCTAGCTCCCTTAGCCCGTCTTCTCGTTTGAAAGTGTAGGGTTTAGCGTCTAGACCTGCACGGCATAG
>CAYPGY010000248.1:0-1859 GCA_964410435.1 uncultured Candidatus Bathyarchaeia archaeon | reverse complement strand
AAAGTTGAGAGTTTGCCGTCACATTCAATCTCCGTTATCACCCTATTGTTTACCCTGACCGTACTGATTTGCAGGCCAGCGGGTGTGTTAAAGTTGTCAGGTGAAACAGCTTCTGCGATGGCTTCCGCTGTCTTCTCGTTTAGGTAGTTAAGCTGGATTTTTGCCTGCAAGCTTCTCACCCTTCAACTGCCTGCCGACAAGCTCGTCAGCCATTTTTATGAACGCCTCAACCTTATCCAGCGGCACCTGAGCGCCCGCGGCGATGTTGTGTCCTCCCCCTTTGCCCGCGTTAGCTTCCGAAGCCACAAGCATTACGTCGCCGAGGTTCACCCCTTTCTGGAGTGCGGCTTCGGTGGTTCTGCCAGAGAATTTAGCCGCGTTCTCCGCCTCGATGTTAGCGAACGCTAAAAGCGGCTTAAGATTATTAGCTAATGTGGACACGAGGATGCTTGAGACTGTTCCGATTATCTTTTCGTTGATTGCATTCTCGCCGTAGATAACGTAGATGTTCTCATATTCTCTCAGTCGTTCGGGTTTTTCTGCTACCCAGCCGAGGTACTTGTTGATGCTCTTGCGGTAATCCTCAAGCAGCTTGTTTGCGTCTTCCAAAGCGGCTTTGCGGTCGCCCATACATATAGCGATGCCCAAGCTCGGGCGGTCCATGCGGCCCGTCGAGTTAAGCAACACTGAGAATTCGCGTCCGTCACGAAGCGCAGTGTTGGGTTCCTCTTTAACTAAAACGTAGACGTTGCCGATTAGGTTTTCAACGGTAGCATGCAGCCCTTTGGACAGCAGGTAATCGGCGAGTGCTGTGCAGAGTTTTTTACGTTCCTCTTGATTTAGGTCGCAGAGCGATCGTAGTTTGTCACCGTTCTTCAGCGGGAAACCACGGTTAGTGACGAAGTTGAGCGCTTCGGTTTCCTGTCCGCTTACTCCCGGGATGAATGGGTTAGTGGTGGTTGCGAGCATTCGGTGGATGGGGCGTGTTTCCCGTCCGAAGAACGTTAAGTCCTTCTCGACTTTAAGCAGCCCCGCAGATACGGCGTCATTGACGATTAACTCGTTTAATCCTTTGAGGCTTCGTCCTTCGTACTTGTCCTGCATGTCGCCTAATGCGCCGACGAGCGCGATGGGGGCGCAGTCAACGTTTGCTGGGTCCACAGCTTTAGCTGCGAAGTACGCGACGCCTGAACCGCTCACCTCTGTTGCTCCGTCTATGCCGAAGACGTGTGGGTTGAGCATCGTAAAGTTGGGGTTATCCTGCTTACCCGTGATCTGGTGATGATCTAGAATGACGATTTTATAGTTTGGAATCTTCTCATTTAAGAGGTCGAGGTAGCCGCTGCCGAAGTCAGTCATGATTACGAGGTTAGGTTTGTCAGCGGTTACTTCCGCAATAATTTTTTCATCTACCCACTGCATGACGCGGATTCGGTACCGTGCGCCAAGTCGGCTGAGCATCTTTGAGATTACGCCTGCTGCTGCGACTCCGTCGGCGTCTAGGTGGCTGAAGCAGCTTACGAAGCCGTCTTTGTCTGTTACTTCTTTGATTGCTTTTGCCGCATTGTCTGCTTGGGCTAAAAATTTGGTGAAGCTTTCAGGTTGCTGTTGCTGTGTCATGCTGGGTCACTTCTGCAAACAGTATGCCTTTGCGGATTTAAATCTGGCGTATCTGCAAAATATGTTGTACAGTAAAAAGTCAGCTTAAAAATACACTCTAAAATATAGTAAGATGAAAAGAGGAAGTTTTAGGTTACGGAAGCAATCTTTGCTACGTACTTAAACTTCTTGTCGATTAAGCCTTCACGCTTATAGTAGCGGCTGAGCTTGTGGATGCGTGCTTCGATGATTTGCATGTT
>CAYPGY010000247.1:0-1877 GCA_964410435.1 uncultured Candidatus Bathyarchaeia archaeon | reverse complement strand
GCTGCCCTGCTACATCATCAATGAAAAGTTTTGGCAGAAACAGCCGTTTCTGGTTTAGCAATTGATTTGAGTTGATGGCTGGTTGAGGAGACGCCACAAGCGCTATTTCACAAAACCAAGCAATTTTGATCTACTGTTATAAAAGATAAACATGGCCCAAGTTTTTGCGACAGTTAAAACACAGTATAGACTGTGCCCTAATTCGATAGAAAGGTAGACTCGGATTTATTGTGGCCGGGGCTTGGTCGGAGGTTCAGGTTCTGGCTCCTGCGGCTCTGGGTTTGGCTGCGGATAAGGAGATGGCTCCTCAATTTGCGCACTCATGAGAATCCAAAGAATTCTTTGTCGGCAGTTACTTCTAAAGTATTGTGAGTTCCCAATGTAGCCACATGACTCGATCTCACTTGAAAGTTATGTTTCGGGGTTGAGCAGCCGCTTCAAACGCAACACCAGCCCCTCACGGTCAGACGGCTGAGAATTCCAAAGTGCACGGTAATTCCTAAACTGTTCGCCATCGATTTTGCCCTGCTTCTGCAAATCCCCAAGTAACCTCATGAAGCTCTGCAGTTCAAGCTGCTCATTGGAGACGGCCATACCTGTTTTCCGCTCGCTTGACGCATTAACACCTACACGTTCACTATCCGGCGGCGGAAACGTCTGATATAAGAACCGGACAAAGTAGCTGCTATCCCACGCCTTAGTCGTTGGGGAACTGTTCTTTGCGTCTATCAGTTCTTTAGTGTAGTACTCGTATTCTTGACCCGGGGAGAGATACTTTGTCTGTCCGCCTGTGCCTTCTACGGTTCGGCTGACGAAGTGCCGTAGGTGCTGAGTGCTGAAAACTGGGAGAACGGCTCCACGGTCGTAGTTAAAGCAGAAGATCAGTTGCTTTGCAAGGAGTTTATCTGGTCCTATTCCGCCGATTCTTTCCCAAGGCGCATCTACCTTCTCAGCCAATGATTTTCGGTCGTCAACTGCAATGCGCAGCAGATTTCTGAATTCCTTGATCTGCAACCTTGTGTTCCGGTAGATGTTACTGCTGTTAAGCGTTGTGTATCCGAGTGGTCTTAGGTAGCCTTCAAGAAGACGGAAAAACTCCCCGGTTTCGTCGGGGTTCACTTTAAAGAGTTTATCAGGATCCAACCACTCGATTTCCCGGAGGTTCTCGCTAAACCTGTATTTTGCTCGGAGCTCCTTGAGCGATAAGAGTGCTTTGTTGACTTCTGCGCGTGTAGTGCCGACTTTGTCGTAAGCGCCTATTTTTTCTAGGACTGGACTTCTTAGCATCTTCTACCAAACCATTTGCCGCATATAAGAACACATGCTTAACGGTTAAACCTTGCCACACTTCATGCAGGCAGGTTTGCCGTTAGAATTTCAATAACAAAAGACGTCTATCTTAACTGGCTGCTTTTCTGTGTTTTCTGACAAACACTATTCCCAGCCGCGCACACAAGATCGCTATAAAAGTTCCAATGGGGTTCTCAGGTGTCACCGCAAGTGCAGTTATGTAGAAAGTTGTGTCGGCGCAGACTTCGGGAGCTTTAATATCGCTTATTTCAAACTCGGTATATATCAGAACCGCCAATTACCGCCACAACATATATCATATATACAACCCCCTGCATGAATGGTGAAAATATGAAAAAACTCTTCATCTCAGGCCCCATAATCGGCATGGAAAAACAGCAAGAGTACCGTATACCCATCACCGAAATCGCACAAAAAGCCGGCTTCGAAGTAATTGACCCTTGGAAGAGGGAACGAGTAATTTATAACGGGTCTGAGGAATGCTGGTGGGATAAGGTGCCCACGTTTGATTTTGTACAACGGGACCTCGACGACGCCGACCGATGTGACGTTATGGTGGTGTACCT
>CAYPGY010000246.1:0-2003 GCA_964410435.1 uncultured Candidatus Bathyarchaeia archaeon | reverse complement strand
GTCTTTTGGGCGTGACGGGTCGCAGTGGAAAGGGCAACCAGTTACGGCGTCAACTTCGGGTAGCAGGTTTGCTAGTGCTCGGACTGCTAGAGATTTTCCTGTTCCTTTTTCGCCTCTTAGGAGAACTCCGCCGATTTTTGGGTTAATCACGTTTAAGATAAGTGCGGTTTTCATTTTTTCTTGGCCGACTATAGCGCTAAATGGATAGACAGTTTTTGTGCCCAAGGATATTTACTCCTGAATAGATGGATGGATTATCCAGCTACTACTAATAAACATTAGTTAAACTAAAGTTAACTTTGAATTGATCAAGTTACGTTAAAGAAGGCTTCAAAAGCAGAAAAACAAAAAGGCGCACGTATACAACCATAGAACAACTATTGTTAAACTAGAGTTTATTTAGAGCGCAGATCATGTAAGAAAAGGAGAGAGGTAAGTACGAGCAAAGATTTCAGCCCGGAATTATTCGCCTACTGCGGAATCAACTGCCGAACATGCGTCGGCTTTTTAGGATACAAACTCAACGGAGAAAAAACGGATCCCTGTGGCGGCTGCAGAACAAGAAGTCCATGCGAATTCTTCAAAAAGCACTGCCAAAACCTAGTAAACCGAGATAAATTCGAGTACTGCTATGACTGCCAAATCTTCCCCTGTAGCAACCTAAAAGAAATCGACAAATACTACGCCAGAAAATATGGAGTAAGCATAATCGATTCCTTCCGTTACATAAAAGAAAAAGGCATGGAAGATTTCCTGAAAAGCGAAAGGGAAAAATGGCGCTGCCCCACATGTGGCGGAGTAATCTGCGCCCAGACAAAAAGATGCTACACATGCAAGCCCTAGAGGAAAAACATTCAATGCTCCTTAGAATCGCACACTTGATTATTTGACAGTAGATTAAAAAGCACTTTTTTATCTGTCAGCCTGTAGAAAAAGCCTCAACCAGCATGCAACCTCTTTCAAACATAAAATCTAAAAAAAGACGCTTCTGCAGGCTCCCTTGGTAGAAGATAATTAAAGGGGGGTAGGTGGCATTATCTTCAAATTTGAAATTTTTTGCATCTATAATTAAAATGGAATCCGTTGGTTGTACTGTCGCCTCAACCAACCTGCAACCCAAAACAACTGCTGAACCAGAATCAGCTGTTTCTGCAAAAAGTTTAGGAAGATGATGTAGCAGGGCAGCATTCTCTTCTTCTAATTTGAAAATTTTTACACAACACAAATTTTAATCGACTGATAAAACAGCAACAATTTGGAACTACCACCTCAGTATGAGAACCTCTTCCCACCTGCAAAGGACAGCGATAAACCATCAATTGACAGCACATTGCAGTCGGCAAGCTAATGTGACAGCTACTTCAAGTATACTAAAGGCAAGTAGTCTATTCACCCACTGCTATTGCCACCGTTACGCCGTCGAGTTTTATCCGCTTCACTAACAAATGAGCGTTTCGTCCAGCAACCATCAGGGCAGCGCGTTCACAGACGCCGCCGACACCAATATGGCTCTGTACGATTGTGGAGTCTGGGCTGAGTTCAGGGTGACTAAAACCGCGCAGGTCAGCTACGCTCAAGAAGGCATAGGTTAAACCTATCTTTTTCGCTGCTGAAAGCATACCTTCGGAATCCTTTTTTATGTCAACGGATGCTAAACCATCCACGCGCTGCAGCGGCAAATGGGCTATCTTTAGGCCAGCGTGTATGGCGTTAAGCACTTGGGTTTCGGCTATTTCTTTTCTTGCGCCGACACCGACGATTACACGTTTAAGTTTTAGCACCGCAAAAGGTGTATGCAGATTAGCCAGCGAGAAGTCTTTACGTGTAACTATAACCCCCGCAGGTAGACTGTTGGCGATTTCTATGGCTTTTTCACTGTTATCGGCGGCTTTAACTGAGTAATTCCATGCGAGATCCGCAGGTACTTTGACGTCGCCCTCTAGTATAACTGTGAGGGGTTCGCCGTTTACTACCGCAGTGTTAGCTGCTACGAGCACTCGGGG
>CAYPGY010000245.1:0-2012 GCA_964410435.1 uncultured Candidatus Bathyarchaeia archaeon | reverse complement strand
TCCGCCAGTTGCTACGCATGTTAGACGAAGACCTTGCGTCACAGATACACGTATGTGTCTATGCAGCCCCATTCGGAGTCATACCACTTGAACTTGACGAAGTTTACCCATTGAGTCAGCATGAAGCAACTCTGCCATTGGACTTGGAAACAGTCAACTACGTCGCAGCCCAAACAGCTAACTACATAAAAAACAACTGCTACACAAGCGTAGTTGTGCTTAATGATCGCAAGCTCTGGAAGGACACCATCAAGTCTGCAGTGTTAGCTGCTTGTGAAGAAAAATCGCTCTACTTTGCAGCTCAAGACACCAATGTGGAAGGAACTCGCGAAATGCTCAATCATCTGTCAGATGCCCTGCGTAAGGGCCTATCAAGGAATTAGGCAAGCAAATCGGTTAAGCGTTTTTTTAGCTCAACCTGCCAATTGTCCCACTTGATACACATCTGCGCATTTTTGTTACAGGTTTGTCACAATATTTATCACTTACCAAAACAATTAGATTTATGCAGGTCAAGGAGCAAGCTTTAGCAGCAAAGCACCAAGACACCGATGTAACCTAATCAAAACAGCGAAAGATTAGGTGGCGAAAAAAGACTCTGCTTGGTGGGCTGAACATTTGCTTAATGTTGAAGCACTCGAGCAATGAAGCATCGGATTAGAACGGTGAAAAACAATCCGTATGCGTAAAAGACATTGCTTAGGTGGGCCGTCTCCAACAATAAGGCTCAGACTTGGCCTGCTTTAAACTGTGGAAGAAAATTTAGATCAATAAAAATGAAATAAATTCAACTCCACCCTTTTTATAAATCCTCTTTCGCGAACTCCTCATTTTCCTGTAAAGCTTGAAAGGCTGCAAATAACTTTTTTACTATCCGCCACCTAATAGCCAACACATGACGCCCAACAAAAAACACTCATACATCTACGCCGACTTTCACCTGCACACGGTTTACTCTCCAGACGCGCTAATTCAACCTAAAACATTAGTTGATATGCTACACGCCCATGATTACATCAAAGTGGCAGCAGTTACTGACCATGACAGTGTACGCGCAAATAAACCAACCATTGAACTCGCAAAAGCTTATCCAGACGTCTTGATTATTCCGGGCTGCGAAATAAGCACCATAGAAAATGGGGTGCCGACTGGCGACATGGTTGTCTTGGGCACTTTTGAGTTGCCGCCTAAGCCGTGGAGCCCTGAAGCAGTAGCTGATTTCGCCCGCTCAATCGGCGGCGTCTCTATTGTTGCGCATCCATTTCGAACTTATGGCATGGGCGAACGCGCAAGAGGGCTGAAGGTGGACGCAATTGAAGTTCTAAATGGCGGTACTAGTAAGGAGGGCAATGCGAAAGCTAAAGAGTTCGCTAAGGAACTGGGCTTGCCGGGTACCGCTGGGAGCGATGCTCATCAGGTTTCGGAGTTGTTCGCGGTCTGCAATCAGGTTGAAGCATCGATGAATGTTGATTCCATTTTAGCAGCGATTAAGAAGGGCGGAGTTACCGCGCGGTTACCGACACCGTCACTTAACTATTGATTCTTTCGGTTCAGCCTTATATATCAGTAGATCAAAAAAGCGTCTGTTTCGTCGGCTATTACTTGTGCACTCGCCTCAACCAAACACCAATGCTTTCCACCTGCTAAATCAGAAAAGCAATCTTTTGATAAAAGTTTTGGAAGATGATGTAGCAGGGCAGCACCCCCTTCTTCTACTAATTTGAAAATAAACCCTGAATTTTATACTATTATAAAAGCAGATTGGAGTTGTGGTTGCATTAACAGGACTTATTTATGTTGCACGAATCTGAACCCACAATTGTTTTTATTTTTCTACAACTGCTAGTTAGTTACCGTATTGCTCAAGGATTTTGTCGTTTTTCATTGGCCTGTTTGAGTTCAACATACAGAAATGAGTAGAATGCTAAACAAATCGGTAGCGTTAATACTTGCACTTCTTATTCTTGGCTTGCTTATGTCAGTCAGCGGATTTGCTGAGGCACAGACAATCA
>CAYPGY010000244.1:0-2059 GCA_964410435.1 uncultured Candidatus Bathyarchaeia archaeon | reverse complement strand
ATAACTGCATATTTGTTGTAGGCGTTATGCAATCACATTCTCTTAAATCTGCCAATCAAGCTATAGGCTGATATGGAATGCAAGGGATAGCCAACCGCTGGGCGGGTTCGGCTGTTAACAGAGGAGTAGGCGCATACCCAAGTTGCAGTAACTTTTTTGTCCGCTCCGCTGTTAACACGGGGCTAAATCCGCCTTACAACAATTTTTTGAAAAAACACAGGGCTACAAAAAACAGAAATATAAAAGAAAAGAAACTTAATGTTTGATGAGCATCGCAGCTTTTTCTGCTTTCATGACTTCCTCACACAACTTGGGGTTCTCCCGTAGAACCTTCGGGATATAGTTGCATGCGGGGTCAGAAGCAAACAGGTCGCCAGTGTAGAATTCAGCGCGTGTCCTGCAGCCGCCGCAGATTTCGCGGTACTCGCAGTAGCTGCATCTGCCTTTAAGGTTGTTTTTGTCTCTTAGTTTAAGGTGGAACTCGCTTTTCTGCAGGTCATTCCATGCATCGCGCAGTTTTGTTTTCATAACGTTGCCGACGCGGTAGCCTTCGTGGAAGCCGCAGCTGCGGTAGTCGCCGTTTTCTGTGATGCCAATGTAGTTGCCGCCGATGGTGCATCTGCCGAGGTAGCCTTCGTTGAACCAGTCCCAGAAGTCTGCTGTGTTTTTCTGTTTTACGATGCGCGCGTAGAAGGGTGAGTAAACGTTGACTTTGACTTTGCCGTAGAGTCTGCGCTGTATCTCATAGATTTGGTCGAATGCTTTCTCGTACTCGTCGGGGGTTGGGGCGATGTCTTCCATGTGTTGGCCTGCGCGTCCGACTGGCACGAGGTTGTGGTAAACGACGCTGCGTGCATGGTACTTTTCTGCCAATTCCGCAGTGTGCGGTAAATCGTTAATGTTAAACTTCGTCATGGTTGTGACTAGGCAGTCGAGTAAGCCTACGCTGCTGAGTTGCTGCATAGCATGCATGGCTTTATCGTAGCCGCCTTGGCGCCTGATCTTGTCGTTTACAGGCTTTGTGCCGTCGATGCTGATGGCGGTTTTAACGTTATACTTTGTTAGTTTGTCAAAACGGTCTTTATCCCACGCGTACCCGCTTGTGATTAAACTGACGTTTAATCCATGTTCTTTTTCGGCGTACTCGATGATTTCCCAGATGTCTGGGCGAACCAGTGGTTCTCCGCCGCTGATTCCGAACCATTGTGAACCGAAGTCCGCAATTTCATCAACCATATGTTTTGCTTGTTCCGTGCTCAGTTCTTGGTCTTTAGCGTAATCTTTAATGTAGCTGCAATAGGTGCAAGTGCCAACACAGTTGCGAGTACACCGCCAAACAACCATAAACAAGGGGGTTGTTGTAGGATTCATTTAATTCACAGTGAGGATAGTCTTGCCTAGGTGATATAAAATTTACTCTAAGCAAGTCGATATTCTGCTGCTTTATAGATTAAGAGAAATAGCGGATTATCACGATGTTATTCAGCGGCTGAAGTGGCGTGTTTGTTACTCATGCCGATTTTTTTTTTTAAATTAGAAGAAGAAGGGAGTGGTGCTCTGCTACTTCATCTTCCATAACTTTTTACAGAAACAGCTGATTCTGGTTCTGTGTCGCTGATGGGTTGCTGGTTGGTTGTGGCGACAGTACAAGCAACAGATTCCGTGTTAGGTTTAAATGCAATTATTTCAAATTAGAAGATAATAGCACGATAACCCCTTAATTATCTTCTACCAGTGGGCCTTGCAGAAGCATCGGATTTGGTATTTAATGCACGGTGCAGACTGGTTGTGGTCTCTTTCACAAGTTCCGCTGAGCTTTTTAGGTGAGTTAAAGAACCGTTAAACGCCGTTTTTGTTTCTTTTTCCGATTTTCTGGACGAGAACAAACATTCCGACAGCTGAAACCGAAACCAACACAGCGAACCCAATCCATAGGATTACAGCAAATATTTGACTTTCAATTGAAGGTGACATGGGGAGTGACGTCTGGCTAATTCTCTCGGGCTGAGGCATGAGCAGATAGCTTACTGGAAGCAGTGAAAGTCCTAAAAGTATGGCG
>CAYPGY010000243.1:0-2114 GCA_964410435.1 uncultured Candidatus Bathyarchaeia archaeon | reverse complement strand
AATTCGCGGGTAACCTCAAAATGCAAACTTTTAAAATAACCTGCAGATAGAAAGGATGACGCTATGCCGAAAATCGCGATGAAAAGCCTAAAAATAATACGATCCCTAACAATGACTCTGCTAAAACCATTAGGAAAAAGCAGACGCGCCGCCATCGACGCATTCCTCTACGGCATAGTACGCCCAATCTGGAACCTATTACCCGATATGTCAAGCTTTACTTATACTGCGGTAATCGGCGAAAATAAAATCAATTTTCGACCCTTCGTAATGCATGACTTCCTATTCGTAATTGCAAACGCCAACAGGAACCACGAACCGCTCGTGCAGAAAGTATTCCAGCCTAAACCGGGTGAAGTTTTTGTTGACGTCGGTGCCCACATTGGGCTCTATACTATGAGGGCCGCGCGTGAAGTCGGCTCAAAGGGCAAAGTCATCGCCGTTGAGCCTGACCCGCAGAGTTACCGTATCCTAAAAAGCAATATTGCGCTAAACAATCTGGATAACGTTACCGTAATTAATGCTGCTCTCTGTGACATTTCTGGTCAAATGATTTTCTACGCGTGCACCGACCCGTCGTTATCGGGATTCGAACTGCAGTCTGAGGCTCGTTTGAGAGAAGTCAGAACTGTTCAAGTAGTAACTTTAGATGGGTTGCTCGAGTCCGTTGGGGTGGATCAGGTTAACTGGATAAAACTTGATGTTGAAGGCGCAGAAACCAAAGTCCTCCATGGCGCTAAATCACTGCTTACGCGGGCGAAGAATCTGCATATAATTGTCGAGAGCGACAGCGACCAAGCCATGCAGTACCTGAAAGGCTTCGGCTTCAAAACCTGCTACTTAGGCGAAATTTACTACTACGCTGAAAAAGTTGTTAACTGATTGTTTGGTTCCAGTAGTACACTTCTTTATAGTTGCCTATAGCCGTCTCTGTTTCTGTTCCGTCGTAGAGTATGTCGAATTTAGCGCCGTAATGCTCGATCAGGGTTTGTATGTCGCCATAGATTTTTGCTGAGCGGTTATCCGGCGGGAACAATCCCCAAATCGTGTCCGCTGCACTGCGAAAGCCGAACCCGTAATCGGATGGCACCACGTAGGCTGCCTCCGCACTATTTTTGCCAAATCTACTCGGGTCAGCGTATAGCATATTCCAGAACCGCTCCAGCGCCAGAAGATGCTCCTCCATCAAGGTACCGTATTGGCCTGTTTCTGGGTAGCTGAAGACAACCGCGTACTTTGCGCCCGAGCTATACGATAAGGCTAAGTCGTTGTACAGTTCGTCTCCGCTTTCAAGGTAGGGTGGCTGATTGTACTTCCAAGTGACTATTACGCCCCAATCCCTGTCAAAAGCGTTTGCGGCACCTCGGCAGAGTGCTATGTGGCGTTCGCGGCTTTCGTTTCCCACGAACTCGGCGAAAACTCCGCTGTAGCCTGCCTTGTAGTTGAACCAGTAAAGTCCATAGTCAGCGGTGAATATTTGCGGGGTGAACTGCTCGTAGTAGCAGGGGAAGGCTGAGAGGTTGCCAACGTATGCGTCGGCTACGGTGGCGTAGGTCGGGTTTGGCCCTGCGGCTGTGCTGTTGATGAGTTGTATGTCGGGTGTGCCGTCTAGTTGGCGTCCGCCGGGTTCGTCATAGCGGTATATGCCTATGAATTGGTTGCCGTATCTTGCTTGCGCAGAAATCATCCACTCTGTGATGTTGTAATTGTATTTTTCTAAGCCTCTAAATTGGACGATAAAGCTTAGGTTTGCGTTTGTGATGTAGTCACAGGCTTCGGTGAGGGCTGTCTCGTTGTTGAAGAGGTCTACTGAGCCCAGCACAAAGAGGTTAGTGTAATCCTTCACTTTATCGACTATGGCTTTTAATTGGCTTATTTCGTGGTCATAGGCAAACATGACGCCGACGTAGAATTCGCGGGGTGTGACTTTGTTATCACTGAACAAGTTTTGAACTAGAAAAAGCGATAATAACACTACTATAGCGATTGCGGCTGCGCTTAGTGCAAGAATTAGTTTACGTTTCACGTTTGCTCGATTAATTACCCGTGAAGATCTTATTTAATGTTAAACACGCCTATCTGCCGAAGAGTCCGATATGTTTTCCATCTGCGAG
>CAYPGY010000242.1:0-2155 GCA_964410435.1 uncultured Candidatus Bathyarchaeia archaeon | reverse complement strand
CCATAGTAGGGATAGACTAAGGTAGAGTGCTCCGGCGCCGGCTACTGCTTGAGCGATGCCCATTAGGCGTGGTATACGTCTCGTTTTATCTTTAAGCCAGTTAAGGTGGCCTTCAATCCGCACAGACACATCTGGCAAATCATCTAGTAATAATGCGAACCCTCCGAGTAGGAAGAATTTGCCGAGGTTAACTTCAATCGACTCGTTGAATACTATAAAAATGGTGAATATCGAAGCGGACGTGAAGAGTATTATGTAGATGGCGGCGCAGGCGATAACTACGAGTCCATAGAAGTAATGGTGGAATAGGAATCGGCCTGTGTGTAGTTTTCTGCCTAGCATCGCGCTTGGGTATAGGCTTAATACTGCTGCAGCTATAGCGAACCAAAAGACGGCGCCGTCAATAAGGTAGGGTTCGAAGGGTTTCCAGGGAGCGTAATACCAATAGACGCCTCCGAGAACGCTGGCGGCGCAGGCGATAGTGAGAAGCGCATTGAACACTAAGCTTACGCTGAACACTTTTTTGGCTATCACCCAGATGCGCCCCATGCCTTACCCCTGATTGGCTGCTTTGAAATTCAGGAGAAGGCGGTATAGAATTTGAAGTTTGCGAAAGAACACCACACTGCTTTTGTAAGAAGGCAGAGAATTAGGAGTGGGCAAGAATAATACTTCATGATTTCTGCGTTGGAGCGGTAGGGCGTAGTATTTCCACCAAAACATTGAAATGAACAGGCTAATTGTTTTTGATGGGCTATGAGATAATCGAGGTACGGCGAAGCTGAAGGTGGGGAATAAAAACGCCAGAGGCTGATGAGAGCTTTTTCCGCTATTGAGCCCATTCTACTTCTATAGCAGCTTCCTTTTTGTAGACAATCTACACCTGTTTTTTAAGCGCGTACACTGGCTAGTGCAAAGTGTTGTAGCTGTAACTTGCCATCATGTTTAAAGAGTAAAAAAAGGGTTAGTTTTTTG
This sequence comes from uncultured Candidatus Bathyarchaeia archaeon, assembly GCA_964410435.1. Lineage (GTDB taxonomy): Archaea > Thermoproteota > Bathyarchaeia > Bathyarchaeales > Bathycorpusculaceae > Bathycorpusculum. The sequence goes on along the minus strand of CAYPGY010000242.1, from coordinate 1,180 downwards.
ATGAAGCCGAATTTTTTATCGGTGTTTTTGCTTCTGTTGCTTTTCCTCGTTCCGCTTCAGGTGTGTGCACAAGAGGACACGCCGAGTGTTGATCTTGGTCAATCAAGATGGAATAAGACAAGCCTTAATGTGTTGCTTATCTTGGATGAAGATGAACCGTGGTGGCAGCCTTATTTTCCTAACATGACTATGCGGGCTTTGCAGCAGTGGAAGGACGCGTTTGGTTTTTTTGCAGAAAACTATCCGCAGTACGGCTATTTAGCCGATTTAGAGCTGACAACTGCAACGTCAAATGTTTCTCTGCCCGGTTTTGACATCTATATTGTTTTCAGTCCAGATGTTCTGATTAGCGGCGTTAACGCATTAGGTGAAACCCTTGTTCTGTCGAGCAGTAACGGAACAAACCTTGTTGCTAACGTTACGTTAAGTGCTCAGTCGCAGGTTGTTGACGTAACAAGGCAGGATTATAGAGATACAGCGGTTCACGAGTTAGGGCACGCGCTTGGACTTGGACATAGCAATTCAAGTAAAGACCTTATGTACCCGTATAATGACATTTTTTCGAGCGGCTACGCAATCTCAACTCTTGACTTGTATGGTGTAGCGGTTCTTTTTGAGCCACAGAACGCAACAGTCGCAGCGAAGCCGGCTTCTTTTGTTGTTTTACCCCCAGAAATAGCGTACACGTATGCGCCCATAAACGATCCAGCGCCGACCTCCATCGGGGATAATCCTGTCGTAAAATTTTTCACTGTTTTAGTTCTTAACCCAACCACGTTGCTTTTGTTGGTTTTGCTCGTGGCGGTTATAATGCTGTTAATAGCGGTAATTGTTCGTAGACGTAAACAGAGAAGATGAGCGGGTTTTTCGAAACCTGTAATGCCAATCACTAAAGTGAGCCAAGAAGATGGTCATGTGAGGGTATCGAAATAGGTTAGGTAGAGAGGGGGAGATCACTCTGAGAGGGGTAGGTCTCGCTCTTTTGATTTCAATCTTGAGTTACCACTTAACTCTATATATCAGTAGATCGGATTGTTTTGTGGTTGTAGGTGTTTTTTTCTTTTAGTGGATGTGAATTGCCCTAATCTGCCACGTGTCTGTTTGTGGGGGCGATGCTGTTTTTGGTTTGCTGCTTGTTTTTTTGCCTGTTGGGATGTGGGATACCCGTTTTTCTCCACAT
>CAYPGY010000241.1:0-2231 GCA_964410435.1 uncultured Candidatus Bathyarchaeia archaeon | reverse complement strand
TTACTTTTTACTGAGGTACCACTTTAGGTACTCTTTTCGGCGGGCTGCTTTTGCGTCTTCGTCGTCGAAGTTCTGGCGCTTGTCATGTTCGTCGTTGAGTTCCTGCCCTGTACAGTACAAGCCGCAGCTCTTGCAACAGTACTTCTTGGTTAAGGAGATGTAGGTCATTTCTCCGCCGCATTCAGGACAATAATTTACCATGTTTTGATGCCTTTTTGGTTTTATATTTATTCGCGGCTGGGCAGATATTAGTCTTCGCATTAAAAAGAGAATAAAGTTACCCTAAAATCAGGGTTATACGTGGCGGTAGATTTTGTCGCTGCTGTATTGGCCAGATTCCATTTCCTGCTCAATCTCTGTTAGCAACAAAATCCGCTTGAACGTAGCTGGGTGAGTTGAGAAGAGGCTGTTTGCCTGCTGCCACGTGGATTTGGCTTCTTTTTCCATCGCTAACTGCAATTCACGCTCGTCTAAGACGCCGTCGTTGTCTAAATCGTACTTGTTCTTATTTTCAATGATTGAAGCGATTTCCTGTTTAGCGCTCCCTGGATCTAGTATGTAGAAGGAACGTGCACCCGCTGTTGTTTTAGGTGCAATAGATAGGCCATATGTAATTTTTGCTAATGCACTTGAAAGCGAGCGGGGCGAACCAGTAGCGTAGGCTGAGAAGGCGTCCGCGTAGTGTTCGCGAAGTCGGCTTAGACGCATAACTATTAGGAAGGTTATGATGTAAATCGCATACGAGATTATGCCGATAACCAGTAAGATGGCGCCGGAGTTGTCTTTGTCGTTTCTTCTTCCTCTGCCGCTGAAAGCGCCTGCATACAGCGTTACCTGTGCAATGTAGTAGGCGATTAATGGTAAGCAGGATAGGATGGTCATGACGAGGTAGTCTTTGTGTTTTATGTGACCTAACTCGTGAGCTATGACCGCGCGGACTTCGTTTTGGTTAAGCTGCCGTAGCAGCCCCTCGTGAACAGCTAGCACGGCTCCGCTTGTTGTTCTACCGAATGTGAAGGCGTTGGGGGTGTTGCTGGGTACCGTTGCTAATCTGGGCATGGGCAGCCCTGCTTTATCCGCAAGTTCCTTAACTGTACCCTCAAGCCAGGGATTCTCGCCGGGTTTCAGGTAATTTAGATGAGTTGACCATTCAACGATAACAGGGCCAATCGCATACTGGAATAATATGAATAGTGCCGAGGCCCCGATGGCTATAGCTAAACCTGCAAAAACATCCAACTCTAAGAAGAATACTATTGCAAAGATTAACAATGAGAATATGAAGGCTGATAGGAATATGCTGGTTGCCATTGCAAATTTTAGTTGTGATAGATTAGCCATACTATCCCCTCTCGAATAGTTTTGAATAAACGCTTAAGGAATTAAGGATTTCCCAAAATCGACAGTTTAACTGTTGAGTTTAACTCTGTGATAGATCGCATATTTTTTATCTTTATTTAAGGGGCAAGGGCTCACCTGAGGGCAACAGCGCTGACACGCTTGTGCAGAAATTAGACTTCCTCTATGCAGCGCCACATTCACATCCACAAGAAACCAACATAGCAAACATAGAGGATGTGGCGAAATTCGGTTGCTGCACATGGAAACAGACGCTGAATCAAACGCTGATAGTAGAATGCAACGTGGTTCTCAAGCCGTCTTGTGGCACCGTAGAAATTTCCACATCCCGAAAAGAGCAAACAACAAAAAAGAAGAAAGAGTTAGATGGGGTAAGCTCCGCATTTCTTGCAGAACTGAATCTTTGTTACCTGCCAACTCTTACACTTAGGACACTGGATTGCGCCCGGCGTCTGCGGGAAGACTTCTTTGGGTACACCGAAGACTTTACGGAAGTGCTGGTAGTAGAGTAGCTGCTCTTGATCAGCGATTTCAACGTCGTCTTGCTCTTTGATTTTAGCGACTTTCTCCTTGAACTCTTCAGGTGTAAACGTGTCGTTAAAGTATGTGCGCAGCGTCTCGGTACCTGTGCCTGCTTCAAGCGGCGCTTTAGGCCTCCATATCGCTTCTTTGGGGATGACGTCTTCGTAGGCTTTGCGCAGAATCCATTTACCGTATTTTACGCCGTTGTACATGTTAATCTTGTACTTGATAGGTATCTTTTTTGCCCATTCCTGGAATTCGGGGTCTAAGTAGGGTGCCTTGATTTCCATTCCAAGCGACTTTGCCATGGGAATGGATGAGAAACCCATTTCAGCCCACATTTCCTGCTG
>CAYPGY010000240.1:1511-2282 GCA_964410435.1 uncultured Candidatus Bathyarchaeia archaeon | reverse complement strand
AACCATGGAAAATCCCACTATAGCCAATGATGTCTAATCTAGGTAACGTTGAGAACTTTGAAAAAAAGCCCTTTTGTTCTTTAAAAGCAATAACTAAAATGTACCTAATCACAATCGTTTCACCTTTATTAAAAAAGGTTACTAAAGTGCGAGTTTTTTGGTACTCAATTAAACCTTCGTAAGTAATAATCTCGGGCTTCGCCTGTTGTTGTGCAAAATAACTACTAAAGCCTATGGCGATGCTTCCGCCAGTTAGTAATAACCCTACTAGAGCTGAGTTAAAAGTGAAAAAATCAAATCCTGCTAAAAATGTAAGCTTACTTTGTAGAGCCCAGAACGAGAAAGTAGCAAAAACATACCATAACAACGTGTAAATAGAAAATGACTTACATTAGATTGGAACTGTCTTCGAATTGATTCAGATCGCCATTTCCCTAATTGCAAAGATAACCAGAAATCTTTATAGTTAATCATATGTAACGTTCCTCAATTGTTTTCAAAGACTTAAAAAATTTTTTATGAAAACTCCACCGATTCACTGATTGCTCTATTGGAGGCACTTTCAGCACATAAAAGTGCCGTCGTTATATAGGGGGCAGGTCACACCGATACAGGTAGGTCCCTTCTTAGCCGCTTTTTATAGGGGATAGGGAGGTACCTGCAAGCAACAGCGTCCGCGGTATTTTCGCATACAATTTCGTATGCGCCTTTAAATAAGGGGGGTCTAGTCGAAAATCACAGGTAATCTGCAATCATGTAGAATAAACTTTT
>CAYPGY010000240.1:0-1501 GCA_964410435.1 uncultured Candidatus Bathyarchaeia archaeon | reverse complement strand
TGCTGATAATGATAAAGTCGTAGCTGTAAACAGACGCCTAAACTTACATTCGCAAAGAATGACATCACAATTAACCTGCAAACAGGTCAAATCAGCTTTTAGCTACATTGAAACGGTTTTCTTTCTGCTGAATCTTTATCTATTCCACAGCCGCTTTTTAATTTTCTAAGTATCTCAAGTGCACTTAGTTATTTGGGTGGATTGCGTTTATGGCTGAGCAAACAGCAAAACAGGCATCACAGAAGGAGCCGATAAAGGCTTCTGAGTTAGACCCGAAATGGAAGTATGAACTCCAGAAACTGCCTGGCGCAGAAGGCTTAATGCACTGCTTCCAATGCGGCACCTGCACCAGCGATTGCCCCGTCAGCCGCTTCACCGACAACTACCGCCCACGCACACTCATCCACATGGCCCAGCTTGGCTTAAAAGACCGCGTTCTGAAAAGCGACACACTTTGGCTCTGCTCAGCATGCTTCACATGCACTGACCGCTGCCCACAAGACGTAGAAGTCGCAAGCGTAATCCGCGTCTTCCGTAACCTCGCCGCAGAATCCGACTGCGTCCCACAGGTTTTCCGCGACCAAGCCCAGAGCTTAACCGAAACAGGCTACGCATTCAAAATCCCTGAACTGCGATTAAAGAAGCGTGAATCGCAGGGTCTGCCGCCTCTGCCAAAAGGCAACCCGGAATCAGTCCGAAAAGTGCTCAAAGGAGTAAAATTCTTTGAAGCAAAACAGGAGCCAACCCCTAATGACCAGCAATAGGTACCTCATCTTTTTGGGATGCTCAACCCCATATAGAGTCTCAAGCTACGAAGTTTCCAGCCGCAAAGTCCTCGAAAAGCTCGGCGTGGAACTCGTCGAGATGCCGGAATTCAACTGCTGCGGATTACCCTTTGACCCAGTAAGCCACGAAACCATGCTTATTCTCGCCGCGAAAAACTTGGCGCTCGCAGAAAAAGAGGGCTTAAACATCCTAACACTTTGCCCAGGCTGCGCAGGAACGCTACGAAAAGTCAACCGCATCCTAAAAGAGGACAAAACCCAGCGTGACATGGTTAACAGTCACCTGAAAGAAGCAGGCTTAGAATTCAAGGGCACCGTCGAAACCAAACATCTCCTACAATTGTTGAAAGAAGATGTGGGTGTAGAAAAAATCAAAGCATCAGTAACCAACCCGTTAACGGCGCTCAAAGTAGCGGAACACAACGGCTGCCACCTGCTACGACCGAAAGAGTACTTTGACTACGATGACCCAGAAGATCCAGAAACACTCAAAGCATTGATTCAGGCTACAGGCGCAACCTGCCTAGACTACATTGACGAAACCGAATGTTGCGGTGCGCCAAGCGTGGGAGTCAGCGATAAAGTCGCATTGCAGCTGGCAAGAGATAAACTTAATCACGTAAAAATGGTTGACGCCCAAGCATTAATCACAGTATGCCCATTTTGCCACATAATGTACGATACAAACGAGCTGCGGATAGAGAAAACTTTTAACG
>CAYPGY010000239.1:0-2343 GCA_964410435.1 uncultured Candidatus Bathyarchaeia archaeon | reverse complement strand
TAGACCTTAGTCTCTATTGCCGCCAACCGTGTTGAGTTGGGAGATTTGCTGCTGCTCGGTTAGTTTTCAGATAGCCAATTTGGCTGCCATACGAAAGTTTACCAATCCGCAAACTATGTCAGTCACCAAATCATAACGCCTAAGCCGACTCCTAAACTCATCGCCAAATATGCGAAACTTCTTGATCCTAGAATTTGTATGCTCAACAACCACTCGCTCACTCGCCAACGCCTTATTGAAAGCTTTCTGCTCCTCTGAAAGCCCCTGCGCCTTCACTCCGATCTTGCCGCGACCGGGATTTTTCTTCTTGATGGGCAACACACAATTCAGCTTGGGGTAATCATCTTTGATTCCAACATAGCCCAAATCTAAACCCACCTGGACGTTACTTGGCAACTGGGGGTGACTGCGCTTGTAGAGAGCGTAGTCATGCATGCTTCCTTTAACGTGACGTGTCTTATGGATTATCAGTCCTTCTTTGTTGACTGTTAGTTGAGTTTTTACGGTGTGCTTCTTCCTTTTACCGCTATAATGCGTCTTTCGCTTACGCTTGCTATGTGGTCTTGGGATCTCCTGCTCAGTTGCATCCAAGAAAGCCTTAAAGCCTGGAAACATTGCCTCGATTTCTTCAACCGACTGTAGCCGCCTAACCTTGTCATACTGCTTTTTTGGCAGCGGTAACACTTCTCTAACCAGTGGCTCTATCTTTTTGATGCTTTTGAGCACGCTGGTTTGGCTTACATTAAACAGGTAGCCAAGAAGCGTCGATGATGGATACATGTGGTAGTAGATTAGCAGCAACAACAAGCGGTCCGTCAATGACAGAACGAAGGGGTGGCCTGCACCAACTGCTCTCTTTCTATTTTTGCGCTGCAGTCTTTTCTGCTCGAAAGCTGGATATTTTGCTTTTATCTGAGCGTTTAGGGTCTCAAACTCTTGGGTTTGGAGCCCTGAAAAATTCCTAAAATGCGAGGGATTCTTGGATAACACGCTGTAATTTAGCATGCAATCAACCTAAAAGACAAATATTGGGCTTATACGCTAATAAAACCTTCGATTTAGCCCTAAAACACTAATTGAAACTAAGGTCTAATTTATCAAAAAGTAGTCATATTGGAGAAAAAATATTCTGCGTTAATTTTTATATCGTCTGAACATACCCCGTTATACTCGGCCAGTGGGTGAGTAGCTTTGTTTTTAGTCGGCTGGTTGCAGGCTTGCGCCGCCAGAAACCTCTAGTTCTTCAAGCGTTGGATTTCCGATGTAACTTAGCTTTGCTCCCCCGTTTATTGTTCCGGCTATTTTGCCGTTTGTGTTGACGGTGCATTGGCTGCCTCCATCTAGATCAACGTAGACGTTGTTGACGGGGAATTCTGAGAGGTTTGCGATTGCGCCTCCTTGACCGTTTATTGTAAGGTTTAGGGCCTGTCCAGTCATGGTTAAGCTACTTCCGCCTGTCAAGTGGGCTGCGAAATTATGTGATAAGTTGAAGTCGTAGACTGTTGCGGAGGCGCCGTCTGATAGCTCTATATATTCGAGGTCAGGCATCGTTATCTCTACTTTTAAGGGTGAAGGTAAGAAGGTATTGCCCCCCGGCTTTATGTTGATCACTAAGGTGCCGTCTATGTTGCTTATCTCTACTCTTTCTTGTTTGTTGGGGGAAGTTGTGACGTTGACGCTGTATTCGTCGCCCTTTGTTATATGGATGCCAAAGCCATTAACGGCTGAGACACTCGTGAAATCTTTGAAGTCGTATTGTATTGTCTCGATGTTAGTATTACCGGGGGTATATATAACTGCGAAAAATACTATTGCTATCGCGAGTGCAACGGCAACAGCCACTACGCCTAGTAAACGCATCTTTCTGCCTTTAGCGTTGTTTTTTGGGTTGCTTGTTTTAGCCGCAACAGAGGCGCTGAATTTGTGATTGAAAGGTGTATTCTGGCCTAATTTATTGTCGCAGAAGCCCATAATGTTCCCTTATGGGGTATTTCATGGAATGCCATATATAAGTAGCGCTAACTCCTCAGCCCATATGGCGATACTTCTTGCTGTTAAAACTCGGGTGACAGACCCTGGCTGTTACTTGCACAGGTCTTGAGGGTTGGTAAATTTTCCGAATGCTATGAACGTTAACTTTCTAAAAATAGCTTATATGTGCCTATCGTCCTTCACGAACAATAGGGCGAATATACTGATATCTGTGGGTATTACAAAAAAATAAGGTTTGTGCTTATTTCCCCATAGTACAATCTGTTTTTCATAACAGATGGGCTTGGCGTTTTTAATATCTAAATTGCCAATACCTGGGCGCGCTATTAAAATTGATGCTTAAATCTGTGT
>CAYPGY010000238.1:0-2358 GCA_964410435.1 uncultured Candidatus Bathyarchaeia archaeon | reverse complement strand
TCGTTATCAAGAGCGATAACTGTAGGTCCTACAGCGTTAGTGACAGCGTTTCTTAGTTCTGTCTCGTTACTTACTACTCTGTCTGGTGTGCGGTTCGCAGTTGTTTGACCTGCAACTGGAGTCAAAAAACCAACGGACAGGAATGTTGCAATCAATAGCACAAGCAAGGTGGTGAAAATTTTTACCGAGCAGTTCTGCTTTGCCACCCGTTTTGTTCTTCTAACGATATTGATGCTATACATTACTGACACTAAAAATCAAGGTTTTCAAATGCTATAAAAGATTATTCGTCAAGCTTTCTTGACTAAGCTAAATAGGTCAACAGAGCCCAATAGTTTCTTGACCAAAAAATGCGGTATGCTATCTACTTGGGAAAGGTCATTTTTCGGTGTCTTCTGTAAAGCAGTACAGATAAGATAACGATAGCTCCAATAACGCTAACGGGCACCAAGTAAACTATTGGCTCTAAATGGGGTGGGTTTCTATCTTCCTGCGGTGGAGTTAAGGTTGGTGTTGGGACTGTGTTAGAGTCGATTTGTCGGTCATCATAAAAATAGGTTGGGAAGTGGTTCTTGAATGAAATTTCAAATTTGTGTGAGTTGGGGAACGTCCAAGATAGTTTTGTGGTTAAATCTATTCTGGTTATATTCATTGTTAGATTGTTTGAGCTTGAAGTGCTGTTTTGAGTTATGTCAACATTTGATAGCATTTCTATCATTTCGGTTGAATCAAGCTCTGACCAGCTTTGGTATTTAGCCAAGAAGTCTGTAACATTGGCAATTTCGAGAGGGCGACCGAAAACACTGTAACTTGGTGCATAATCAATGTCTATAATGCCATAAATGAATTGATTTTCTCGAATAACAAAATTAACGTCTATACCATCTGCGGTTCCAACCATAGAAGCCAAGAAATAAATCAGTACTTTATCGTCATCCCTGACGGAGATATTGTATTTATCTAACCGACTGATGCCCGATGCGTTTCCTTCTACTTTGAGTTCTATATGCCACTGAGTACTGTTAATAGGTAGGACGTTTTCAATAAAATCCAGCGCTCTATCTTGACTTATGGCTGCTGATGCAATGGATTGGAAAGGAATCGCTGACAGCCAAATCAAGATAACGATGGTGATACTCTTTTTCATTGATTCTCAGTCTCAGTGATACGTCGATCTCATGTCATAAGAGGTTATTCGTCAAACTTTTTTGACTAAGCTAAAACAGTTGGTTAAAGACGTTTTTTACCAACTAAAAGAGAGTGAATGCACCCAAGCCTGAGAAAAAGGTCATAGCTTCAGGTCTGCGGTTATCAGAAATATTTTCCGGCGGTAATGTTATCTTTTAAGAAAGGTTCTAACAAAAGAAAGAAAATAGCTGACTGCTTGAACTGGGTCGTCGGGAATGGTGCTTTCTTTTACGTTGTTTTCGCTGCCATCATGGAAGTGTTTAGGGAACGTTTTTACTGCTTTCCATTTGCCGTGTGGAGCGTTATCGTGTCTGTGGATGAGGCCTCTTAAGTGTCGCGCCTCCCAATGATAGGAGTATTTGCCAGACGGCGATAGCCAAACATCCAAAAAACTTTCATCTAAAAGAAAAACCCTAAGCCGCTCTTGGGCTCCTGAGGGGGTATATCTTAACTCTACATCAACCACGATGTCGGAAAAATCTGCAAGAGTAACATCAATAATACGATTGAATATGTCTTCTAAGCTTCGGCTACTCATTGTTTTAGCGCCGTGAGTTCTTTCCGTATCTGCCTAACTCTTTCTTCAAGATTCTCAAGCAAGATCAAATCTTCCCAAGCAGGATGCTCAACTGTAGAGCCATTTTGGATTTTCTTTTCCAATTCCGTGGCTGACTTAATGCTATAACGTGACTTTATTTCGTTTATTTCGGCAAAGCAACTCCTTAACTGGGCCCTGAGCAATCCCTCTAAACCTTTGCGCACAAGCTCTTTTGGAGAAACCCCTAAAACCTTGGAGACTCTTTCAAGGATTGCCGCATTTTCAGTCATAGCGATCAGTTAACAATCAAGTATTGGTGAGCATTTAAAGTATTCCTATAATTATTCCCCGTACTTTGGCGGGTTAATTACGCGGAAGGTATAGTAGTATTTTTTCGATGCTTTCGGAAAAGTAAAAAAGCAGCTATAGCAGCTGCTGAAAGAACCAAAGCAACGACTAGAACTGAAGTTGGTAACGGCTCTGTTTGTAGTGGTTGTGCACCTGTGTTAATGGTTGATTGTTGTGTTGGAGTAGGCGTTAATGTTAGAGTTGGGTTGGGGGTTGGTGTCTGGGTGGCTGTCGGCTGGTTTATGTAATAATCAAAAGGGTGAGTCAGGGGGTAATGGTTAATG
>CAYPGY010000237.1:0-2420 GCA_964410435.1 uncultured Candidatus Bathyarchaeia archaeon | reverse complement strand
TCCTGAAATTTGATTATTTAACTTCAGAACATTGAAAGGCTTATGCGAGTAGCTATCAGCAAGATTACTTTTTCTGTAAACTATTTTTTATCCCATGCTTTGTTTTTTTCCTTCGATTTTCCATTTCAGTAATATCGTTATTACTTAGAAGGTTTAATCGCTCTAATTTTTCTGCTACGGCTAATTCTGCAAAGTGTGCTCTTCCGGTAAAACCTGTTTTATTTAAAGCACCGCCCTGTTGAAGGTTATTATCGATTATGTCTGCAAGGAATTCAGGTATTTTTACATTGATTGAAGTATATCTTCTATTTTTAAGAGCGCTGCCTCGCATTTTAATCACTACTTTAAGGGATATTATCTATGTTTTTTTATTCTCTTATTTATTATGTTCTACTGTAGTGAAGAAACATTTAATTCCACATGATCGTTAATTTTTTCTTCTTGCTCCGCAGTTGAGGGCACGTCAGCCCACTTTTTTTGGAAACAGTTTTTAACTAAAAGCGCTCTGTTATTGGAGTTGTGAACTGTATGCATAAGCCTTCACCTCGAACATTCGTCTTAATCGCAATTGTCGCTGGCGTAGCTGCTTTCTGTACGCTTGTTCTCCCTTACATGCTGTGCCCCCAGTGGTACATACCAAAAGCTAATGCTGCCACAGGTTATACTGCGCCTGCTACGGTGGAGGGGTGGGCTCTTATGATTGTCGGTTTAGTGTGTGTTGGGGTAGCGGCTGTTTGCCTCAGGTTACGCAAGCTCAGTTGAAAAGGTGCCTGACTGGTTTAGTTCGGTTTCTTCTTCATGTAGATGCCGTATGCTGCTAGGCACATGATAATTGGAATAGCGGCGTAGGAGTATTCTGGTGTTGCAACGATTAGGGTGCCGCCGCTGAAGGGTGTTTTAGCTGGGTCTCCTTTGGAGTCTATCCCATAGCAGAGGAACATTACTTTGCTGTCGGTGGTTGCTTCAGGGGAGAAGTTTACGGTTACTTGAAGTGGATAGTAATAATCTGGGTAGTGGACTTGGCTGTAGGTTAATGATGGGATGACGTATTGGTCGTTGTAGCCGTAGTAGTCAGGTTCTGCGAAGACGCCACCGTTGGCTCCGTAGTAGCTGGGTATGGTTGGGGTGTAACTTGTTAGAGTTAAGGGTGTGTCGGATCCGATTGTCACGGTTGCGGTGTTTACTGCTTCGTTGCTTATGCAGACGATTACTTTCGTGTTTACTACTGGAAAGCGGCTTTGTGGTCCGTTAGCTGATATTCTGAGTGTGTAAGTGCCTGATTGATCGATTATTACGTAGCCAGCGTACCAGCCTTCTCCGCCGCTGTAGGTTGCGCCGTCGCCTACTACGAAGAAAACGGGGTCTTCATCAACTTCTTCTGCGGCTGCGCAGCTTACAGCGAAGGCTCCCGCTATCAAGAGAAGTATAATCAGGGCTGGCAGGGTAGATGCTTTCAAGGAAGCCGTTCTCCAAAGATTTACTCAACAAATGAATACTTAGAATATAAGCTTAGTGCCGAAAATGAAATATTTCTAAAAATTTGTGTAAAAAAAGTTTGTATTTTCCATAATAGATGTAGGGTATATGAAGTGTTTCTATTAACTTGGATGGGGGCTGATTTGGAATTTTCAGAGACTAAAAGCTAATTTGGGGGGGTGGGCTGCGGCTCCAGTTAAGGAGAAAGGAGAAGGCAATATGTCGCTATTTGGCACCTACTTGGAAGGGATAATTTTTTTGGAGCCGTACCTGCAGCCCTACACAATACGCTATGACGGTTTAGGATGATATAGCTGTGTGCGTATATCCCTCAGACAACAGCTAGCTGAAAAATGCGCCGAGTTCTGACTGTTTGACCCTGCTTTTCTGCTGAACCCTCTTCTGCTCCTCCGACTGCAAGCCAAGCCTTTCCAGCAGTTCTAGGCAGTTTTCGGGTGCATAGCCGTGGTAGTGATTGTTAAAGTATCCGTAGAGCTTCTTGACTTTACCTGCGGTTTCCCTTATTTTCGGCGCCCACTCTTCAAGCTGAGTACTGCTGTAGCGGTAGTCAAACCAGACGGGGCTGCCGTGGCCGTGCCAGCGAAAGTAGCTGAAGTCGGCGGTTAAGTGTACTTCTGGCGGTAGCAGCGGTTCATCTACCACCGTGTAGGCTACGCCATATCTTCTGAGAAGCTGAAGCGTTTCGGTTTCGGGCACAAGCCATGAGGGGTTGCGGAATTCGGCGGCGTAGCGGAATCGGGGGTCAAGCAGTTCAAAGAAGGATTGGAGGTTTTGTGGGTTGTAGGCGTATTTGGGCGGCAGCTGGATTAGTAGACAGCCGAGTTTGCCTGCCTGCTGAAGCGGCAGCATCAACTCCAAAAACTCTTTGAGGTCGCTGCGGACGTCTTTTTTGAGGCCGAGGGCTTTGTCGTGGGTTATGGTTT
>CAYPGY010000236.1:0-2500 GCA_964410435.1 uncultured Candidatus Bathyarchaeia archaeon | reverse complement strand
ACAAGGAAGAGGGAGGTCGCTCTGAGGTAGGCAGGTTCTAAAAAGCCGCTTTTTATAGGGGGTAGGGAGGTACCTGTAAAGCAAAAAACGCCTTAACTGACCTCAGCAGACACTTCAATAAGGCTGTCTTGTCGTAGAGAACCACTTTAGATGCTTAGGATGAAGTAGCCTATGGCGAAACTTAACAGCGGTGCAACAATCCAACCGAGCACAATGATTATGTAGGGTTTAAGCGATAGGAATTTGGTTTTGTAGCTGAGTCCTGCTCCGAAAACCGCTGAAGTTGTCGTTTGGGTGTTACTTAACGGTATATTCAGTAGAGCTGCCACTTCCACAAGTATGGTTGAAGCTGCCAACGCAACGGTTGCGTTCGAGTAGCGCATAAGATAGAATTCTTCACCGACCCGACGGATTGCGCCCTCGCCGAGGAAAAATGACCCCGCAAAAATCGCCGCCACTGCAACGGTAACTGTTGCCCAGTTAAAGCCGCCGGTAGCTACAATTAATCCAAGCGTGTTTGCGCCTAAAGTATACGCTGAAGTAAAAGCTAAGATTATGAGCAGCACCTTGTAGGTTCGGATTCTCTGCCAGATGTTCTTGACTTTACGGCTGTTAATGTATCTAATTAGACAAAACGCAACTAAGCCCGCCGCAACCGGCGCTATAAACCACATAGCAACCACAGTAGCCATGTAGGATAATTGGCCGTCTAAGCCCGTTGCGATCGAGATGCCAGCCAGTAAACCGACAAGAGACATGCTCAGTGATAGCGGTACCCGAGCCAATTGTGCAATGATAAAAAGAGAAACCGCCACAATTAGCACCTCAGCGGAAAGCTGCATCGACGCGTTCGGCATCAGATTGTTTATGGAGTTAGCCATGCTCCAGCCTTGAAGAAGCAGCCCAGTTGAAAAACCAGCCGCACCCAACAAGGCACCAGCACGTTTAGTAAGTATGCGCGCACCCACCGCTGGCCCAACACATGCAGAAAGGTTATTGCCTGCAACCAGCGCCACAGCCAAAAAGATTAGAACAACAAGGAGAACTTCAAAGACTACCAAAGGCGGCTCACTTAACAATGGACGTTATAACTGACAGAACCAAGTCTGAGAGGTCTTCGCAGCCGTCTAAGATGTCATCGAATTTATGCAGTAACTCACTGTAGTGGTAGAATTGCAGGTAATGGATATGTGGCGCTTCCCGGTACAAGGCATCAAAGCCCTTGTCTTTAATTTCGTCACCCTGCCCCTCTAATTCTTCAATCTCTCTTCGCAGCTCCATAAGTTCCCTCAGATCTGAAATCAGCAGAACCTTTCGCACTTTAGCAAGGGCCTTCTCAGCTAACTCAAGCAGACTCTTAAAGACCGCAATCCACTCTGCATCTTCAACAGCCTCAGAGTAGGGAAACCTAGCCTTATACATCCGACACAGTTCTCGTGCCTGATAATAGTAAGTATCAACTATGTCGTCAGCTATATGCACGCACTCAAGCAGATGCTCAAGTATGTTTGGGCTGACAGCACCAGATGTTATGTTCTCGTTAATTTTAAAAGCGATTTTATCGGACTTGTTTTCCAGAATCCTAATCGCTTGCATGCCTTCGTCGAGGCACCGCTCGTTTTTACAGTCGCTAAGCATACCGATTAGCTTAACATTAGCTTCCGAGGCAACTAGGATAATCTGGGATAATTCACCGAATATGTTTTCTTCGCCGATGACGATTGCCTGCTTGAAGCTTTTCAACTATATAGAACTCCATAGCCACAACACATTTTTCAGCTTATAAGACTTGTTGCTGGCCACTGCATTTTTACATCACAGCCCCAGCCATAGCAGGGCTGAATCAGCGTTTATATAAGCGGCTTCCAGTCTGTCTTGAACTAGGTGCAGTCTTTGAAGCTGTTAGGCTTGACGTTAGCCTGTCTGCTGCTACTTTCGCCATGTGTCCTTATTACTGCTGTCTCAGCAGAGTCAGCCATAGGCGTTGAATGGCAAAGGATTAGCGGATTCGACCTGAACAGCGGAATAAACGGTCAATGGACAATAACAGCCCATCCAGCGACTAACTCCACTGATTATGTAGAATTTTACTTAGATGAACAACTTCAATTAACCGACACTATAGCCCCATATAGCTGGAGCTTTAACACCGACAGCTACCCCCAAGGCCAACACACCATAAAAGCAGTAGCACACGCACTCACAGGGGAAACTGTAGCGGTAAGCGAGCAGCGCAGCTTCATAGCTTTCCCCTACATCTCCATAGTAGGTGTGCTACTGTTTGCAAGCATAGTGTTCGCCTTCGCACTCCTATTCACATGGTACACTATTAGAAAAAAAGCCATGTCGAGACGTATAAAGAGTAAAATCGCCAGTGATACCCGCTATTCAAGCAGGCGTTAACAAGCCTTTTATACCCCTTCCATACAGAAATAGCATTTCAAGGGGAGTAAAACAGAAAAATGGCAAACCAAGTTCAAAATCAACCAACCGCAGCATA
>CAYPGY010000235.1:0-2531 GCA_964410435.1 uncultured Candidatus Bathyarchaeia archaeon | reverse complement strand
CTTCTTCTAATTTAAAATATTTTTTGGCAAACCAAGGGCAACCTTTACCAAGTAACCGCTTATCTCTCTAGTACAGTTAAATAGCACATCATCTTAGATAGAGAAACAGGTCCTGTGACCCACAATGTTAGACATCAAGCTTATACGCGAAAACCCAGAACTCGTCAAATCCAACCTCGCTAAACGTAACAACCCCGACTGCCTAAAAATGCTAGACGACCTAATCGCCCTCGACAAGGATTGGCGAGCAAACAACACGAAACTAAACGACCTGCGCCACGACCGCAAACAGGTCACGATGGAGATCGCGAAGCTAAAGAAAGCCTGCCAGAACGCAGACGCACAATTCGCTAAGGCAGCGGAGGTTGACCAAAAAATTACCGCTGCTGAGAAACAGGTAGTTGAGCAGGAAGCCCAAATCAAAAATTACCTCTTAACACTGCCTAACCTGCTGGAAGACAGCGTGCCAGTAGGCAAAGACTCCAGCGAAAACGTCACAGTTAAAAAATGGGGCACAATCCCACAGTTCAGCTTCCAACCCAAAAACCACATCGACCTCGCCATCCCACTTGACCAGATTGACATGGAACGCGCAGGCAAAATTGCTGGCGCACGCTTCTTCTACCTCAAAAACGACGTAGCCATGCTTGACATGGCACTAATGCACTTCGCGCTTGAGGAACTCCAGAACAGGGGTTACACGCCGATCGTGCCGCCCTACATGATGAAACGAGACGCATACGAGGGAGTAACCTCGCTAGGCGACTTTGAGGAGGTGCTCTACAAAATCCAGGGCGAAGACCTCTACATGATCGCCACCTCAGAGCACCCACTCGGCGCTATGTACTGGAACGAAGTGCTAAAACTAGATGACCTGCCAATTAAAATGGCGGGCATCAGCACATGCTTCAGAAAAGAGGCAGGCGCACACGGCAAAGACACACGCGGCATCTTCCGCACCCACCAATTCAACAAAATCGAGCAATTCGTATTCTGCAAACCAGAAGACTCACCTAAACTCCATGAGGAACTCTTAGCAAACGCAGAAGCCATCTACCAGAAACTTGGCTTAGCATACAGAGTTGTCAACGTCTGCACAGGCGACATCGGCACCGTAGCAGCTAAAAAGTACGATATTGAAGCTTGGATGCCTGCGCAGGGTGACTACCGCGAAGTCGTGTCATGCAGCAACTGCACCGACTACCAAGCACGCCGCCTCGGAGTAAGATATCGCCTAAAAGAGGGCGCGCCGCCGATCGGCCCAGTCCACACGCTTAACAGTACCGCCATCGCCACAGGCCGCACCATCGTAGCCATACTCGAAAACTACCAAAACGAAGACGGAACAATAACTATCCCTGAAGTGCTAAGAAAATACATGGGCAACAGAGAGAAAATAACTAAAAAACCCTAAGAAAACGCTAAAAGTTTTAATATATCGTTGAGATTGTTTTGGGACGGTTCGGAGAAATAACCTTTGTCCGCTAAATCAGCTAAGCATATTCGCGATAAATGGCGCAGTAAGACATGGTACATGGTCGTTGCGCCGTCATTCTTCGGCAACATAGAGCTAGGCAGCATTCCCGCTCAAGAAGAACAAATGCTAATCGGAAGAGTCGTAGAAGCCACATTATACGACATAACAGGCGACTTTTCACACCACTACCTGAAAATGTTCTTCCAAATCCACGCCGTTGAAGGCAAAACAGCAAGAACCCTCTTCAAAGGACACGAATACTCACGTGACTTCCTAAGAAGCCTGGTTCGCAGAAGAACAACAAAAGTAGACGGCTTATTCAACATCGTCACCAAAGACGGCTTCAAACTACGCATCTCCGTCTCAGCCTTGACTCTATCGCGCATAAAGACTTCACAGGAAACAATCATCCGCGACATGATGGAGAAAATCATCCGCGACAAAGCAAAAGCACTAACAATGGATCAATTCGTACAGGAAATGGTCCTAGGTAAAATCGCATCAGACATCTACAACCAAGCTAAACTCGTCGCACCATTAAGACACGTCGGCATACGCAAATCCAAACTCATCGCAGCCCCAACAGACCTGCCGAAAGAAGCACCAGTACCGCCACGCCCAGAGCAGCCTGAAGAAGAGGAAGAAGCTGAAGAAGAAACTGAAGCAGAAGAAACAGAAGAAGAACCTCAAGCTTCAGAAGAATCATCAGAATAAACCAACCAAACTTTTCCTTTTTCGATTTCTAAACAATTTAATAACCAAGGCAACTAGCTTATTCTCTGTCCTACCTATCTCAGATTGGAGAATTTAACCTTGAAAATCACGGCGTTAGCAGGCGGAGTAGGCGCAGCCAGATTCCTAACTGGGCTCGCAAGAATAGTCAAGGCTGAAGACCTAACAGTAGTAATCAATACAGGCGACGACATCAACCTCTTCGGCTTACACATCAGCCCAGACATAGACATCGTAACCTATACACTCGCCGGAATAATCGACGAAGAAAAAGCCTGGGGAATAAAAGACCACACCATCCATGCGCAGGCTAAGCTAAAAA
>CAYPGY010000234.1:0-2547 GCA_964410435.1 uncultured Candidatus Bathyarchaeia archaeon | reverse complement strand
CTACTTTTCGCAGGTAACTCAAGGATAGAGGTACTCGGAAGAAGACGAGTTGAGGGTTAACCCTGACTACTTCAACTTGGTTGAGGACTTCTGTCTGTGGGCTGCTGGTGAGGTTGTAGGTTATTACTCGGACGTTGTGGTGTTTGCTTACTTGCTCTGCGAGTTGCCGGATTTGGTTGTCGTAGCCGCCGATTAGGGGTGCATATCGGTGGCTTGTGAAGCAAATGTTCACTTATTAACCTCAATAATTAGCCATCTGAAAGGATGGAGCTTTTGATAAATAA
Source organism: uncultured Candidatus Bathyarchaeia archaeon (assembly GCA_964410435.1). Lineage (GTDB taxonomy): Archaea > Thermoproteota > Bathyarchaeia > Bathyarchaeales > Bathycorpusculaceae > Bathycorpusculum. Next base: position 2,263 of record CAYPGY010000234.1, on the reverse strand, counting down.
TTTGGCTTAGTTGCTTTGTAGATATAGCGCGAATAATTTAATTAGACTTTTAAATCCGTCCATGTAGACGATTTTTGATACGCCATGCCGCCGGTAAGAGTAGGGAATCGAAACTTCAGTGTATTTATTTGCGTTTTGATTGTTTAAACCATGGCAGGTGATTTCTATTTCCACCGCAAAACCATTCTCTTCAAGTTTAGCGCTGTCCAGTACGGTTCTACGGAAGGCTTTTTGGCCGGTCATGATGTCGGTTATTTTTACGCTGTAGAGGAATCTGGCGACTAAGGAGAGTATGCTGTTGCCGATGTAGTGGCTTATGCTCATGCCTTCGGGGCGGCCTTCGAATCTTGAACCATACACTATATCCATTTCGCCGTTGATGATGGGTTTGACTAGTGTGGGTATGTATTCTGGGAGGTATTCTAGGTCGGCGTCTTGGATGACTAATATTTTGCCGTGTGCTTCTTTTATGCCAGTGCGGATTGCGGCGCCTTTACCCTGATTATAGGGGTGACGGATGTATTTTACGAAGGGGAAAGCCTTTACTTTTTGGCCTGTTTTGTCTGTTGAGCCGTCATCGACTACTATGATTTCTACGTTGCCCAGTGTCCAGCTGATTTTGATTACGCGCTGTAGGACATCACTTATTGTTTCTTCTTCGCAATAAGCGGGGATGATTATGCTCACGTCTGGTACGATGGTTGGCTGTGTCAATGATATGGCTCCATGTAGGGGCTGGATGTTGAATGTGCTTCTTTGTCCAATTTTGACTTTTTTTGTTGTCAGCAGTGTTTGTTTTGTTTTGCTCATTCTGTTCGCCGCTAAAAGCAAACATGTAGCAAGACTTAATATATCGATTATTACTGTTTTCGATGTATTCCAGAAACGCATAGTTACCCGTTTATTGAATGTGCATCAGCAAAAAGATAGATTACTTGATCTTCATGGTAAAGAGACACAGCTATCAAGTCCCTTCCTGAAGGAAGAGGACACGAAACCAAGAGACCCATTTATGCAGCATTTAGACTCTTGTCTCAATCCCCGAATAGCGCTATTAAAAGAAAGCTTGCGGTGAAACGTCTTTTAAGCGTTGCGTACGAAAACATGCATAGTTTCTAACAAACTTAACAGATATAGCGCTAAAATGCACATACAGAAAACATAGACTAATTTTTCATACGACTCAATAATCAGTTGTCCAGAAAGAGAGAAATAGCCCGCCTATCCAGTAAAATATTGTGATTATATGTCTGCAAAGATTCCAGTAAACATTAACCAGTCATACAGGCTTCTACACCCCATGCACACAGTTCTGGTTTCATGCCTCGGCAACGCCGCTAAACCCAACATTACAACCCTAGCGTGGGCTATGCCGACTTCAGTTAATCCAGCGTTGTTGGCGGTAAGCATCGCGCCGGGACGCCACAGCCACACACTAATCGAGGAATCAGGCGAATTCATCGTAAACATACCAACCATCGAAACGCTACAAGCAGTCTACACTTGCGGCTCACTAAGCGGCCGAAGCTTTGATAAATTCAAAAAATGCGCCTTAACACCCATACAGGGCAGAAAGGTCAAGGCGCCAGCTATCCGCGAATGCATCGCACATCTCGAATGCGAAGTCGACGGACAGATGACGACGGGTGATCATACAATTTTTGTGGGCAAAATCTTGGATGCCTACGCTGATCAGGGCCTATGGTCTGAAGCGGGTTGGGACCTGAAACGTGCACACCACGTTTACCATTTAGGCGGCAACAACTTTGCTACACTAGATCCCAAGAATTACAAAGCTTAAGCCCAAATAGCCACCCTTTTATTTGCATTCACTCAATCAAACGGGGTAATACATCAGTAAAGGGCACAGACTTCAGTCGCTTAGAACGGCGTCCACGAGAAGCTTTAGGCTATGGTTTGTTCGTGAACAGAAGAGCCGTGTTCGAAAACTTTTTCACACGTAGAGCCATGTCACTGTCTTTTTTCTTCCACCATTCCCTGATTTAGTTGTTTTTCTACCTGTTTCCCAGTATCCTCATCGGTAGAACCAGATACAACTTAATACTGTAAACCCTGAAATACAAAAAGCCAAATTGACGTTAACAAAACAGGCGGTACTTACAATAAAGGGCATTAGAAAGATACTAGCTACTGGTTAATATCGAACCTTTTTTAGGTCAAGTCGCTTGGACTCTTAAGAAAGTCACAAAGGTCTATTTTCTTCTTGAAGGACAGCGCGGCCCCATACCGCCCGGGTTTTGGA
>CAYPGY010000233.1:0-2557 GCA_964410435.1 uncultured Candidatus Bathyarchaeia archaeon | reverse complement strand
TGTCTGTGCTGTTGCCTGCGCCGCCGTTACCGTAAGTCCAGACTAGTTTGCCGTCAGTTGTGTCATAGCAGTAGACTATGCCTGCATATGCTGAGCTGTACATGTATCCGCCGTAGAATGAGTTAGTTAAGCTACCTGATGCCTGGCTGCCATAATAGTCCATTGCGTCCTGCGGATAATCTTCGGTTGTCCAGAGTGCTGCTCCTGTGTCAAGACTGAAGCCTCTCCAGTAGAGCTCTTCACGATCGCATTCAATGAAAACACGGTTGATTGTGTCTACACCGCTCCATACGACTGTCGTCTTGCTTGATGGCGTTACTGTATTTATCCAAGTTACTGAGCCGATGGTGCCTTTGGTTGAGTTGAGGTTGACGAGGAAGTAAGTGTACGGCTCGTAGGTTTCGGTTGCTCCGAAGAACATGTTTGTGCCTGTTGAGGGGAATGTGCCGTTCATGCATAGCATGCAGTCGCCGTAGTAGGCAGCTAGAACAGTGAATGGTGAAGTCCAAGCGTTGCCGTTGTAGGTTATTGGGTATGTCCAGTCGTATCTGCTTGATGCACTTGCATCAACTGATCCAGAGATTGCTGTCGTGCCTGTTGTTCCCTGTGTGAATAGTAGTGTCGAGTTCCATTCAGACACCCAAGAGCCACTAGTGTTGGTTGTTTTGGTGTAGATGAGGTATTCGTTGTTTGGTCCTGAGGCTTTTGTGCCTGATGGTACGCTTGTTGCGTTCCAGAGGTATTTGCCTGTGTCTGCGTCATATGCCTTCCAGGTGGTTCCGCTTGTTGCGATTAAGAGTGCGTTGTACTGGCCATGCTGGTTACCGTTTTCCATGTCAAAGATCAAAGCGAATGATAAGGCGCCCATTGTTGAGCTTCTCCAGTGCTCTTCGCCTGTGCGTAGGTTGACGCTTACTGTGTCGCCGCCAGCGTTTGAACTATAGGATAATGGTTCAGTATAGATTAGGTACCCGTTGACGATGAGTGGGTTTTGGAATCTTACGAAGTATGCTGAGCCGTCAAAGTACGTGTTGCCATAGATTGTACCAGTATCGCCGCCGACGACACCACCGCTTTGAATTGATTTGGTCCACATGATGTGGTTGGTTAGTGAGCCGACTGCGTCTGATGGATACTGTTGACCGTTACCACCCCAGTTGGTGGTGCTCATAAACTGGTATCCGGGTGATCCTGTGCCTAGCCAGTTTGAGGATATTGTGTACCAGTAGTTGTTTTCGCCGTAGATTGGTCGTGTCCAGTACTCTGTTGGTAGTGGGTAGCTGTCTGGTGCGTAGCCGATTGAGTCTTCCTGTACGGTGAAGGTGCATGAGGCGCTGCTTGCGAGGTAGATGTCGTTGGCGGTTGCGTCGTCTTTGTGGCTTGTTGCGTTGACGTATGTTTCTGGGAAGTAGAAGTCAACTGTGTATGTTCCAGTCTGGGTGGGGGTATAGCCGTATGCTTGGTTTGAGGTGGTGTCAGAGATTTCGTCAAAAGTGTATGTTTCTGTTGTGTTGTCTGGAAGTGTGATTACTATTTTGAAGTCGTGGAATCTGTAGTCGTTTGTCATGAGTGCGTTGGGGAATATTTGGTTGATCCACATGTAGACGGTGATTGTGTCGCCGACGCCGACGGTGTGTGGCATAGTTGTCACGTAGGCAAATGTGGGCTTTATTGTGTTGTTGTATGTTGCCGCTGAAGAGGTTTGTGTTACTGATGCTCCTATTGAGGACAAAACAAGGATCGCAATTATCATTGCGGTCATTCTAGTTTTTAGTTCCATTTTGTTTTTCTCCTTTTGGTAAGCCCCCTTGCGAGGCTACCCTTTTATGAATTTTCCCAATTTAGCGGATAATTTAACCAAAATTACAAAATAATTGAATTATTAATTACATTCATTCAATCATAAATGGGGTGTATTGAACGTTTAATTAATGGGTGTATTATGGATGAAAAGGACAATTAAATCTACAGTTAAAACAGGAGAAGGACGAAAAACAGGCAGTGAATAATCTAATTAGCCTCTAATAATAGCAAGAGCGCACGTAGCTGCCGCAGGCTTATTCAGAGGTCTTTGTAGCTGTGGGGTAAACTACTCTTGCTACTTTAAAGATATGCTTGCATTTATTACACTCATAATACTTTAAAGAGAAATACGAGTTTTCTAGATCACTTGTTAAGCGTGTGTTCTCGCATCTGCATCTTGGGCACTTAACCATTTCAAAGCACATGCTTCGATTTTAGTGCAATCAATAAAAGCCTTTTGTTGACATAATTGAAATTCTACGAGAAAAAACCGATGATGCACCAACCTGCTATTGACTGCGCCTGCCGCCTGTTTAGGCATGCAGCCTTATGTAACAGTAGATTAAAAAATTTCAAATTAGTAGAAGAAGAAAAGTCTGCCCTGCTACATCATCTTCCATAACTTTTGGCAGAAACAGCTGTTTCTGGTTCAGCGCCGCAGATGGGTTGCTGGTTGGTTGAGGCGAAAGTACAACCAATAGCAGACAAAACAGACGATTTTTTGAGTTACTGATAAGGTAGAAGGAGGTTGCAA
>CAYPGY010000232.1:0-2560 GCA_964410435.1 uncultured Candidatus Bathyarchaeia archaeon | reverse complement strand
GACGCATCCGGCCCGTTTTCCCCATCCGCCGCCGTCCATCGAGGATCAAGAACTCTGCTTTTTGACTTTGATACAGCCGGTTGAATTCGCTTAATTCTCTGGACCTGCCGATGAAAAGGGTTGGCATGTTTCTCTCTCATTTGCATAGTTTAATTTAGTATAAAGAATTTTATGCTGTTTTTCAATCCCTATTCTAATTGTATAAGCTCTGTCGAGTCTCAAATATAGTGAGATAAATTAATAAGGGGTAGCGAGCGCATTTGGGCGAAATCGGCAAGGAGGATGAAAATCTCAACTGACGCCGGGCCATCCGGAATAGTGTTCGTGCTACCATGATATTCCAGACTGTCCAGACGAATGTGCACACTAGATTCAATAACGTCGCAATTTCCGTAGCCGAAGTAAGCCCTGGCTGGTATGGCCAGATAAAGTAGATAACGACTTACGTTACTTGCTGGCGGGAGGGCCGAGGTAATGCCATTCTGACGGAACTGGCTTGAGCCGCGAAAGCTGCTTGAAAACGAGGCACGTACCCGCCAGCCAAGTGCACGCTGTGTTGGGCGGCTATTGTTTCATAATGTGTCGTGCACAATGCTTGCCGGGATGCATATGATCGTGAGCAAACTATTGACATTACCTGTCAAAAATATTAGTTTTCCGACAACTGCATCAGGCAGAAACCAAACAAACGGATAGCCGAACACCGCTGTTGGTACGGCTATAAACGAAGAAAGTAATGTAAAAACAAACAGCCATGGCCAAACTCTCCCAATTGTCCATGCGGTTTTCAGAGGGATATGAGTCTTCCACCATCTGTGTTCCTTATTTTGTAATAAAGCAAATATCATGGTATATAAACTGGTAAATACCGTCGCAAATCCTCCGCCGAAAAGGAACATTAAAACCGTTAATCCAGCAAAACCGGGAACACCGAATTTTGATTTCATCATAAAAAGTGCCCACAGAACAATGATGATTCCTATGGTCATGGCAGAAATACCCGTGATCAAATAGTTCGGTACTACTGTAAATGCAGGCTCCATTGCCCCAGTCCAGAATTTCCAATTCTGCCCAATAGCATCGATAATATAACCGAATCCAAGCATCTTGATATCATATCCCACCGGGCCTATCACAGGGACCGTATTCCCCTGTAGCGCTTCAAGAAGCCCGTGCTCAAAGCTAAAAAAACCTACAAGTACCCCAAGGCCACGGGTCATCCATTCCATAGCGCTTCGATGTTTTTTTGTCTTGTCAGTGCTCTGTATGTTCATCTTTTTCCTGCTGTGTTCCACCAGGTCAAATAGCCGACTCTTGTCAATATCCTCAGCAGATTTACTCTCTATGGAGGGGTCACGCCGCCCAACGTCCCGCATCACCCGCCGCCAGCGGCGTTCAACCTGCAACCAAGTTTGAGACGGAGGCTACATTGGTTTTGAAAGCCCGCCTAACGATACGCGAAGCGCAGCGGTCGGGTGCATGCAGTTATTGGGCCGCCCTATGCTTTTGGAAAGAACGTTTGCAAACCACCCTCTGCATTTATGCCGTTTGTGAGGCAGTAGAGGCGTTCTTCGCTAACCGAAAAAGAGTACGAGCCACCAAAACAAGCCATAGCGTCCAGATCAATGTAGCGGCGAGGTTTAGGATTGTAAAAATTGACGCCAAGCTAGGAATAATCACGGCTAAAGGGGATAACACCCCTATACTCAAGATTATTCCCAAATAGGCAGCTGTTTTACTGAATGCATTTATTCGCAACATCAGTAAAGATGTAATCAGATACTCAACAGTATAGGTTAAGAAATACAATATCCAGCCCGTTCCGTTGAATAGCGCACTTAATGCCTGACCAGCCGCCAGGTATTGATTTCGGGCAACATCTGTTGTTGCCGCGGCATATTGGTTACTGAGAGAAAACATTTCCGCGATGGGGCGCATTATAAAAATCAATATACATGAAATCAGCCCAAAAACCAGGGCGATTAACGCATAAGATTCATTGGCCTGTTTCGTTGAAACGTACAAGGCGATGAAGAATGGAATCGAAATAAACGTAACGACCACCATGATAAAATCAAGCGACATTAGCCCAGCGAAAGCGTTGGTTTGAATGGTTGAGAAAATATCAGCTGGGGAGTTAAGTCCCGGCTGGAATGGCCAGATGAAATAAATGACAAAGCCCAAAACTGTAATGACTGCCATTAGTATTGCGCAAATTCCCCCGATTTGATAGAGATCTTTCCAGCGTGGATCTGCTATCGAAGTAGTGTTAACGGGATACGGTTTTGATTCGGACATTTCAACTCTCCTTATACTTTGAATCGGTAGTGTTTTTTAGGCATCATCCACTGTTGAGTGAAAATACCTTTCCTATACATTAACAAAGGCGTCCTAACAATGGCTAGAACCGTAATAATCGATATCAGAATTCCGCAAATACCCCCAAATTATTAAGATCATTCCAACGTGATTCCTGAATTTCAACATCAAGATTCTGATTCGTTTTCATTTTTGTATCTTCCTTTCAATAAAAGTTCGATCGTGTTGTCTATGTCTTTGA
>CAYPGY010000231.1:0-2630 GCA_964410435.1 uncultured Candidatus Bathyarchaeia archaeon | reverse complement strand
ACGTCATACACGCCGTCTTTAACCATCTCGTTAATCATCAACAATCGCCCGGCGGGTTTGAGAACCCGTAGTATCTCGCTGAAGGCGTCGGGCAGACTTGGCCAGAAATAGTAAGTTTCAACAGCAGTCACCAAATCAAAGGCGCCGTCGGGAAAGCCTGTTCGATCAGCTTGGCCTATGACGATCTCCGCTTTTCCCTGCTCAATGTACTTCCTGTTGAGTTTTCTTGCATAAGCTACCATGTCCGGAGAGTAGTCGACGCCGTAAACCTTGCCGTCTGGCACATGTGCGGCGAGTCGGTTAACGGTTTTACCGCCTCCGCAGCCCACATCTAGAACTGTGAAGTCTGGGTTGATGTTTATGTGCGTGAGGCCCCAACCAGTCAACTCGTAGTGTTCTTTGTTCATTCGTGAAGCGATTATTTTGCCTAAACGGCCGGTTGGGCGCTGGAATTGGTCATATAGCCCCGTGTAATTTCACCCTGATTGAGGTGCGTGGGGAAGCTAATTACTTTGATGTAAAGAAAGCCCGCTTGTCAATGCTAAAAGAGACCGCTGGACCTACCTGTCTCAGAAGCACTACCCCTCCCTTATTTAAACAGCTAAAAGCTTTTTTCACAATGAGCTTTTAGTCAAGAAATCTTGACGAAAACCCTTTTCCGCCTCTAACCCCCCGCTTGATATCAGCGGCAATATTGGCAGTAATTAGCGTCAAAACATGCAGGTCGATATGTGTTGAAGTTTAAAGGCTTACTTTTAGCAGTCATAATAATCATTTCAAGCTTTACTTTCATCTATCTTCAGGAAACCAGCAGGGAAGCCACTGTTGAAGCTGACGAATTCTACTTCGGCGTCTCCTTCGGAGGCCAAACCGCCCCGCAAGCAAAGAGCCTTATCGATAAAACCCGAAACTACACCAACCTCTTCATCATCAACTCCTATGACATATCCACCAACGAAACTGCGCTAAACGAAGTATGCGACTACACAGCCCAAGCAGACCTAAATTTCATCGTTTACTTCGATTTTATCTCGAGGGTTGCCTATCCATGGCACCAGACGTGGTTGGACGCCGCCAAAGACCGCTGGGGCGACAGGTTTCTGGGTATTTATCTTAGGGATGAGTTGGGTGGTAAACAAATCGACCTGCAAGAAACCATCAAGTATGCCGCCGACTTCAGTGACGCAGCACACCGCTTCGTGGAAAACATAACTTTCTCCAATAGCATGACCGACGCGAAAAACAAGAACATCAAAACATTCACCGCAGATTATGCACTTTACTGGTGGGTTTACGAGGCTGGCTACGATACGGTTTTCGCAGAATTAGGCTGGTACCTGAATTCTACTCAGCAGATTGCGCTATGCAGGGGCGCCGCTAACATGCATAGTAAAGATTGGGGCGCCATAATCGTGTGGGAAGATTATGAGCCGCCGTATCTGGGTAGCGCCCAAAGAATCTACGATGACATGATACTATCCTACAATGCAGGCGCCAAATACGTAATAGTCTTCAATTACCCAACTTATCCTGAGTCCAATCCCTACGGTATCCTCTCAGAAGTTCACTTTGGGGCGCTGGAGCAGTTCTGGAATTATGTCCATGCGAATCCCAGAGGAGACGGCGGGGCAAAGGCGGCTCTGGTTTTGCCCGAAAACTACGGTTGGGGCATGAGACGTAATAAATATATCAGCATCGACAACATCTGGGGGCTATGGCAGGAAGACGAGCAATCAGTCGTCATTCTTGAGAACACAAACAGACTGCTTGCTAAATACGGGATAAGTCTGGACATAATATATAGCGACCCAGTACTGGCTTTCGAAGGTCAATATAATGATGTTTTCTTTTGGAACTCTACTCTTCCATTTGACGGCTGATTACGCTTTAGTCAAGGAACCCTAACTGTTAATCTTTCAGTTTACTAAAAACATGGCTTCATCGAAGATGGAAAATGGCGTATTCACATTTACTGCTATCCAATTGACTTACTAACCGTTCGATAGCTGACTAGTTGTGGTTGTGTCTGCACTACTGCAAATGCTTTTAGCGCCTGACTCGCTAGTTTTTGTGTGACTTGCCATCAGGCGAGTTAACGACTTTTTAGGCAAAATCAAAGTGGTCTTAGTGTTATCTGTGGATTTAGTCGAAGGCATAGAAATGCAGGTACAACAGATACCGAAGCGGCGGTTATCTGAGGCTTGGAACAAGCTTAGCAAGAAACCGTTTCCCAAAGTTAGGATGCTGCAGTTAAGCGACGAAGACTTCAACCATGCCCTGCAGCATAGGCACTGCGTTGAGGATGACCTGCGGGAAATCGAGGAATGGGGCAGAGTGCTTTCCACAAAGGGCACGGATGCCTGCGTTTTTAACGCGGAAGACACCGACGACGTAGACTACATCATACTGGTCAGAAAGAACCCATATCACAGCTTAGAGGAAATAATCCTCCATGAACTGGGCCACATCGCCAGAGGCGACCTCTGATTTATACGGTAAGCCGCAATTTAGTATAACTTCTTTTAATTCAGGATTGGTTGTACTGTCGCCTCAACCAACCAGCAACCTAAATCAGCAGCTGAAACAGAAACGGCTGTTTCTGCCAAAACTTTTCATTGATGATGTAGCAG
>CAYPGY010000230.1:0-2641 GCA_964410435.1 uncultured Candidatus Bathyarchaeia archaeon | reverse complement strand
TATGGTACAAGACGGCTTATCTGTACAGAAGTCTTTCTGCATAGTGACGGGCGAACCAAACCGAATGGGCCATGCTAGTGCCCGACTTGCATTTCGCCACTCAATGCTTACTTTTGTAGAAATTATGATTCCTCTATGCAGCGCCACATTCACATGCACAAGAACCTGCATAGCGCCATGTTGACGATGTGGAGAAAAAAGAATCCTGCACAAGAAACGGGCGCTGAACCAAACGCCGAATGTGGAATACAACGCGACTCAAACGCAGACATGTGACAGTTTAAAAATATCCACATCCCAATAAAAAGAAAAGAAGCGCCTGATTAGCCATTCGCAGAATTCTACTACTTGCGGTCTGGCTGTTTTATCATGCAGCAAGCATCGCATAGTTATATACCGCATTATCAGCTGATGACGTTGCCAACTACCAAAGAACCACAAGCTTAGCCAATCAACCCTACAATCCGCAGCCAATCACTTATTTACCCCATCATACTTTAAACACAGCAGTGATATTTTATGGCTAAAACCGAAGAAAACCTAAAAGCCGCCTTCGCTGGCGAATCCCAAGCCAACCGAACCTACCTCGCATACGCTAAAGCAGCAGAAAAAGAAGGATTCACCCAAGTCGCAAAACTCTTCCGCGCAGCAGCAGAAGCAGAAACCATCCACGCCCATGCCCACCTAAGAGTACTCGGCAAAGTAAAATCCACCGCAGAAAACCTAAACGAAGCAGTAAACGGCGAAACCTACGAATTCACAAAAATGTACCCCCAATTCATCGAAACAGCCAAAACAGAAAACAACAAAGCCGCAATAGTAAGCTTCGACTACGCCAACAAAGTCGAACAAGTACACGCCGACCTCTACAAGAAAGCAGCACAAAGCGTAAACACCAAATCCGACCTACCAGCAGCCGACATCTACGTATGCCCAATCTGCGGCGACACCTTCATGGGAGATACACCCGACCGCTGCCCAGTCTGCGGCGCCCCGAAAACCTCATTCAAAAAAATCGACTAAGGCACCTTTTCCGCCTTAACCATTTTTATCCCAAAAACAACACTACACAACTTACGCCTCAAACAAAAAAAGAAAAAGTTAAGCTTTGATTTTCTGACCAATCATCTGGCCCCACTCAAAGCACTTCCTAAGCTCTTCACCAGTCGGAACCCACTTCAACTCCAACCCCGGCTCCTGCGCTTCCAAACCGAAATCCTTAGCCATCTTTATCATGTTACGCACAGCACCTCCGCCCCAACCATAACTGCCGAAGAAGTACCAAACCTTACCCTTTGGCTTCAACCCCCCTTCATAAGTGAGGAATTGACCCATCGAAGGAAACATACCATTGTTAAGCGTCGGCGAACCAACCACAACCGCTTTAGCATCCACAATTTCAGTGACGATGTCAGTGTTATCGGTCGCACGGAGCTTCAGCAACTTAACTTCGACGCCTACGCTAGCGATGCCTTCCTCGATCGCACGCGCCATCTTATCCGTACTGCCCCACATCGTATCGAAAACCACCACCGCCTTGTTCTTCACGTTTTTCCCCGTGCACCAATCCAAGTAGGCGTTAACAATCTTCATTGGATCCTTACGCCAAATTATACCGTGACTCGGAGCGATAATGTCAATCGGAAGCTTCATAGCTACAACTTCCTGGATTTTCTTAACAATCAGCGGCGTAAAAGGCACCAAAATATTAGCGTAATATGTCACTGCTTCCTCCATAAGCACATTCTCATCAACTTCATCGTCGAATCTGCCGCTACTTGCGAGGTGCTGTCCGAAAGCATCGTTTGGCAGCAATATCTTGTCTTCTATTATATAGGTGAACATGCTATCCGGCCAATGCAGCATCGGCGCTTCAAGAAAAGTCAAAGTCTTCTTTCCCAACTCGATTTTGTCGCCTGACTTGACTATTTCTACCCGCTCGAATTCAGCGCCGAAGTGCTTTATGAGTTCCTCTCTACCTCTTGCTGTAGAGTAAATCCTGGCTTGCGGCGCCAGTTTAGCAATGACTGGAAGACTACTTGAATGATCCATTTCCACATGGTTAACAATGATGTAATCGAGTTTCTCAAGCGGCGTATACTCCTTGATGTGTTCGACAAGCTCGTTAGCGAACGGATACTTTACGGTATCCACCAACGCAGTTTTCTGATCTTGAATCAGATAGGCATTGTAGGTGCTTCCCCGCCGTGTGACGTATCCATGGAAGTCACGTATGTTCCAGTCTACTACCCCAACCCAGCTAACTCCATCTTTCAAAGTAACTTTAACCATACAAGTCATGCTCCAAAACGTATACTTACTCTAAACCGAGTTTTCAGAACCTAATAACGATTTCGCCACCGAGTGCTGAATCGAATTAAATCTCACATGCGACAAACATAAACAAAAATCTTATACAAGCGACTTACATGAAGGGCAGTTAAAAAAAAGAAAAATAATGGTTTAATGATGATGTCCACAGCCGCAGCCGCAACTGTGATCGCTTAATTCATCTTCGCCTTCTTCTTTATGGTGATGGATTGGGTGAGCTTCATCTGACGCTTTTGCATTTATGTAAAGTTCCGGTTCCTCTTCAAAGGCCTTCTTGCAGCCAAGTGCACAGAAGTAGTAGGTCTTGCCC
>CAYPGY010000229.1:0-2656 GCA_964410435.1 uncultured Candidatus Bathyarchaeia archaeon | reverse complement strand
TAACTATAAGCAGGACTACGCCCATGATTACCATGACTAGGCCTATTGTGGCGAAGAGTAAGGTGAATCCGCCGAGGTCAGATGTTACGCTGAAGTAAAGCTGTAATGCACCAATTACGATTAAGACTAAACCGAAGATTTTTTCAATGAACTTAATCCAGAATGTGTCGCGTCCTTCACTCATTGTTTCTTTTTCCCCTGTGTGCCTGTTTTCTTCTATGTTTCTCTGATATAAACAGGAGGGGTTATTTTAAATTATTCCATAAACTATCTTCAGGAGGCTGACTGAGCTTCTGTTGCTTTGCACCTACCGCTTATTCCCTATAAAAAGCGCCTAAACAGGACCTGCTAGTCTCAGAGTGACCTCCCCCGTCCTTACTTAAAGGCGAAAATGGGGCTAATTGATTGCCACTTTAAAGTATAGTCACTTTTTGAAAAATCCTACTCTTAACTGTAATGTATATGCTTGAAAGCTACAAATCTATGCGCATAAGCCTTATATTTTCAGAATCAACCTCTTCTGACTGAAGGCCAAACGTATGCATAAAAAACTCTTGATTCCCGGTCCAACAGAAGTAAGTAAAGAAGTTCTAAACGCACAAACAGAGTACCTTATTGGTCACAGAGAAAAAGAGTTCTCAACACTATACGGTGGAATAACAGACAAAATCACCAAATACTTCCAATTACCAGCCGAGTACAAACCAACAGTAACCACTGGTTCCGGTACACTATGGTTTGACATAATCGGCAGAAGCATAGTAAAAGAACGCGCGCTTGCATGCGTTAACGGCGCATTCAGCCAACGCGCAGCACAAACCTTCACTTCATGCGGCAAACAAACCGACGTGCTTGAAGTCGAAATGGGTAAAGCAATCAAGCCAGACATGGTCGCCGAGAAACTCGCAAGCGGCAAATACGACACGCTAGCTGTCTGCCACAACGAAACCTCAACCGGCGTCCGCAGTCCAATCGCTGAAATTGGCAAAATGGTCAAAAAAGAATTTCCAGATGTCATCTTTACAGTAGACGCTGTTTCCTCCATGGCGGGCGATAAAACAATGCCGCAGGAATTAAACTGCGACATCGTATTTGGCAGCACACAGAAATGCTTCGCGCTTCCACCGGGCTTAGCAGTCGGCTTGGTCAGCGACCGTGCAATCGAACGCGCAAAAACAGTTCCGAACAGAGGCGCATACACTGACCTAGTAGACATCTTTGAATTCGAAAAGAAACATCAAACTCCATTTACGCCAAACGTTTCACTGTTGTATGCACTTAACAAGCGCATGGATCTGCTGCTTGAGGAAACCTATGATAAAGTCTACCAGCGCCACTTTGAAATGGCACAGTACACTCAAGCTTGGGCTAAGAAGCACTTTAGTTTATTCCCCGAAGCAGGCTACGAGTCAATCACTGTTAGCTGCATTAACAGCAACGGCAAAGACGTCAACGCTATGAGCAAGGCATTAGCTGAACGCGGCTACTTGATCTCTGCAGGCTATGGTAAACTTAAGGATAAAACCTTCCGCATCGGCCACATGGGCGAATGGACACTTGAAGGCATCAAAGATGTTCTCGCCAACATCGACGATGTTTGGGGATTGAAGTGAAAATAAAGATCCTTGTTAGCGACAAAATCGCTGACGAAGGCATCGAAATCCTGCAGGAGCAGGGCTATGAGGTTACACGGGGCTGGGATATCCCCAAACCCGACCTCCCCAAAGTTATCGGTAACTACAACGTTTTGATTGTCCGTAGCGCCACGAAAGTCAAAGGTGAACTTTTAGATAACGCAAAAAACCTAAAAATAATCGGCCGCGCAGGCGAAGGCTTAGACAACATAGACTATGAACGCGCTAAACAGCTGGGTATAATGCTTGTTAATACTCCACATATCTCCTACATCAGCGTTTCCGAACTCGCTATAGGTCACATGATCGCGCTTTCTCGCAATATTGTACAGGGTACGCAGAGTCTCCGTGAGGGTAAATGGGAGAAAGATAAGCTGATGGGAACCGAACTTAACGGTAAAACCCTTGGAGTGATCGGCTGCGGCTACATCGGCAAAGATGTCGAAAGGCTGGCACTTGCATTGGGGATGAAAGTCATAGTTGTTGAAGAATGCGTATATGACCGCTTTGTTCCCCTTGTAGACATGTTACCACAAGCCGATTTCATAACAATCCATGTACCATTAACCCCTAAAACACGGCACCTTCTATCTACTGGTGAATTCATACTAATGAAGAAAGGCGTACGTATCATCGACTGCAGCAGGGGCGGCGTAATCGACCAAGAAGCACTCTATCAGGCCCTCATAACAGGAAAAGTTGCAGGCGCAGCCTTAGATGTTTTCGAGGAGGAGCCGCCCAAGAACAACAAACTGCTCACGTTGCCTAACGTCATCGCCACTCCGCATATGGGTGCCCAAACCTTTGAGGCTCAACATCGGGCAAGCATACAAATAGCCAATAACATTATAGATGCGGTTGAAAAACTGAAACTGTGAGTTGACAACTGCTTGGTTAACATAAGACCCTTCAAAGCCATAACTTACACATCTAAAGCTGGCCCAACAGAGAACTTAATTACACAGCCATATGACAAAATTGACGCCGCCACCCAGAAGCAGTACTATGAAGCTTCACCATAT
>CAYPGY010000228.1:0-2662 GCA_964410435.1 uncultured Candidatus Bathyarchaeia archaeon | reverse complement strand
TCACGGCAGAAACCAGCGACAATCTCACGCTTCACAGGCAACAGGTTCAACAAGATCCCGATTAAGAGCGAACATAACCGTCTCTCTAATGGCCTCTGGTTTTGCTTCTAACTGTCGGTATACACCGCAGTAGCTGCCGCCTTGGCTCGTACAGGTAACGCTTAACTGAGAGTAGAAGCGGCATCGACGGGAAAATTTACAGGGTTTATCCTTGAAAAGCTGGAAAGTTTTAGGTAACTTTTGCTGTTTCATAAATAATCCCTATATAAAATACTGCCTTTACACCTTATTAGGCATCCGAACGCTGAATCTTTACCTCCGATTCAGGTCTCATCAAAAAAGCTGTTTTCATAATAGCCATACTCGCTGCACTCTAATACACCCCACCCCCACCTAAAACCGAACCTGCCTTTGAGAAACAAAACTATTCCAGAGCTCTAACTACCCACTTGTAAACAAGATACCCACAACCACAAAAAAGGAAAAAAGCTACTGTCTAAGCAGAGCCATAAGCTTAGGCATCAACTCGCAACCCCGCATTATCGTACCCAAACTACCCAACGCCGCGTTTTTCTCGCTAAACTTCACCGCTCTGCCGTCGCCAGCTACGTTTCCGCCAGCGATCAACACCGCAACAGGAGTGTCACTGTGCACCTTAAGAATGCAGGGAGTCGCGTGGTCTGAGGTAACACAGATAACAGTGTCTTTGAGGCTGATCTGCTTTAGTAGCGGCCCAAAGAAGTACCTGTCAATAGCTTCAATGACTTCAGTTTTACGATTATAGTTACCATCGTGGCCCGGCTCATCGGGGCCTTTTAAGTGAATATAGAAGCAATCATGCTTAGGCAAATCCTTTAGCAGCGTCTCCACGCGGACCTGCATGTCTACTTGCAGGTTACCTGAAGGCGGCGCCAGAAGAAACGACTCCATCCCCGCCATCTCCGCGATTCCGCGCTCCGTATTCATATCTGCGAGGCATTCGAAGCTCACATTGTAACGTTGATTGATGTTGAAGAGTTTGGGCAGCATGTGGCCGGCGTCGCGGGTTAAAATCACGTTTGCCCGAAGCTTCCCTTCCGCGACACGTTTCTGGTTAACCGGATGATTTTGCCAGATCAAATGCGACTTCTCAATAAACTCGTTAACTAGGCTTGCGGCGGCTTTGGCGGCTTCCGTGCCGTCGGTGGCTTCGACGGTTTTAACCACCATCTCGGGGTTCGCCTGCGCCACGCCCAAGCCGTTAACTATGGCGTATGCGGGGTCGCTGTTTGTTATGCGGCTCGACAGCGGCTTAGCTTTGCTTTTGATTAAGAGCACGGCGCGGTGCCCAAGCGTATTCTTGAACTGGAACGTCGCCGGGTAAGATGTCAATTTAAGTTCGCGGTTGACGGCCTCAGATAGCTCAGTTGCTTCCTCGGTGGTGAGGTTGCGTCCAACCCTGCGATCCACTATGCTTTTGCCTTCGCCGAGCGTGGCAAAGTTACAGCGCAGCGCTAAATCGCCGTCTTGCATGTCAAGGCCGGCGCCGACGGCTTCCGTTACTCCTCTTCCTGTGCTGTACACAAACGGGTCATAGCCGAGTAGCGAGATGACTGCCACGTCGCTTTCCGGCGCAACCCCCTCTTGCACGGTGTACATTACTCCTGTTTTTCCGATTTTAACTAATGCGTCAAGGTTTGGTGTCTGGGCGGCTTCAAGCGTAGTCTTGTTGCCCAACGCTGGGATCGGGAGGTCGCCCATTCCGTCTATGGCGATGAAGAGTAGTTTCACGGTTTATTTGCCTCTCTGGCTATGGCTATCTTGTCTGGTTTATTATACTTTGCACTGTAAACGGCGTATTTATGTTAAAAGAAGCGGTTTTGCTTCACAAAAAGGTTACTTACCTATATACCATGTTATTCGGTGTCTTTTTTTGGGGTTAAAGGGCCGTTGACCCACGTTTTAATTTTCAAATTAGAAGAAGAAGGCAGTGCAGCCCTGCTACATCATCTTCTTTGACTTTTTGAGGAAAACCGCTTTTTTGGTTTAGCAACTGGATTGCGTTGAGTGCTGGTTGTGGCGACAGTACAACCAAGCAGAAACCAATCAGAACGCGTTGCCTGTTGCTTGAGGCGGCTGCCCAGTTCCCCCGTAAACCGGCATGGACTGGCTTCTGTTGCTTTGCCGAGACCCCCCTCCCCTTATAAAAAGCGCCGAAGACAGGTTAGACCCCCTCTATAGGTGCAGTGCATACACTGGATATTAGGCGCCAAATAGAGCACATAGGTAAAAAACTATAGAATCAACGTATCATTGAAAGCGAAGAACAGCACAAGAGCGCCGTAAGCGAGCGTGTAGACGTCGTAGGTTGTTGTGGTCGGCAGTTGAGCGAAGTCTTCGTAGGTAACTAGCAGCGCCCCGAAACCACGTGGACTACGCCGATGAGCAGCTGAGCAGCCGTTAAAGCCGCAACGCCCACGCTGCGTCCATAAATTAGAGGCAGCTTAGGTTTGATCTTCATCGATTTGCCTCAAAGCTGTTCTTGCGCTAAGCCACCTTTTACGCCACAGCCAAATAAACGGCAGAACAGTGGAAGCCAGAATAGCCGCCAAGATTATGCCGTAATGAGTGCTGCCGAATTGGCTTATCCCAAAAAACGTAGCGATAGTGTTGGGGAAAGAAG
>CAYPGY010000227.1:0-2714 GCA_964410435.1 uncultured Candidatus Bathyarchaeia archaeon | reverse complement strand
TTGTATGCCTTACTGTGAATCCTGCGGAGCCCAAATCAGCCCAACTGCAAAGTTCTGCGGCAACTGCGGAGCCGCCAGAAACCAACCCGCCCAACCCACATCCCAACCGATAGTTAACGAAAAACCCCGCATAGAATACTACTCGCCGCCCAACATGGCCGCCGTGCCCTCTGCGCCTCTGCCAATAATGAACCCGCAGCCCATACATACCCAACCAACCCGTAAATCAGCAGCCTATGCCCGTCCAGACGCAACCTGTCTCACAACCAGTCCCGCTCCAGCAGCAAACCGGCGAAGCCACCATCGGCGTCGTTCTATTTCGACGCATGAAATCAATGGGCAGATACGACACCTACGCCGGCGTAGTCACAACCCAGCGTCTCATCTTCGCGCAACTCACCGCTGACATGATAAATGAAGCCTCCAAGCAGGCGCTTGCGCAAGCCAAAGCCGAAGGAAAAGGCTTCTTCGGGTCATGGGGCGACCAGCTTAAAGCCACTTTCGGTTACACAAAAAAGTACCTTACCATGCCGCCGCAGGCCATCCTATCGGAAACGCCGGGTAACTTTGCCCTCTATAACAATACAATCAGCGAAGTTAAATTTCACCTGAAGAAGGACTACGAAGGGCACCATCACGGATTTGAAGTTGAAGTAAAATCAAGTGTGGGCAACTACAAATACGCCATGGACGAAAACGGCGACTTCATCAATATACTGAAACAGGGCTACGGCAACCGCGTAACAATGCCGTTCGGTTACCATTATCATGCAATCAACATCAAATTCTAACTCCCTTTTTCACTCGGGCCACTCTTGGCGAGATGTCATCGTTCAGCAGCAGTGCAAATAGAAAAAGTTAAAGCCATACTTCACCATTCATAACCTGTGGTTTTATGCGGTTTTTTACGGTAACAGACCAAGATAGTGTAAAACATAAAATTCTCGTCATTCCACTCAACAAAACCGAACTAAGCGATGTAGTGGGTCAATGCGACAAATGCATGCCCGCCATCACCGTCTCCTCACTTATCCAGATGGGCCACGCATACGTAATCGTTGACTTTGGCGCCACAGCATGGAAAACAGCTATACCGCTAGATCAGCAATCCGAAGACGGCCACCCAGTCGGCGACGAACTAGAAATAGGCGACGTCTTAACAGTATTCTTAGTATCCGACAACAACGCAATGCAAGTGTCAGGCGAAAAAGTATACCTAAACGTACCCCTCCATGACGTTATCGCCTTTAGCTTGCTCTACACAGCGGAGATGGCGGAGAACTATGCAATCTACAAGATGATCCAGCAGCCCAAAGCAGAATAAAACTACTTCAAGTATCTACTAAACCAGTCAGCGGCGAAGCGGGCAACTTCCTCAAGTTTACCGGGCTCCTCAAAAAGATGCGTAGCCCCGGGTATAATCACCAGTTTATTTTCGTTAGTCATCTGAGCCTGCGCCTGACGGTTTAATTCTATGACTTCCTCGTCGTCTCCGCCTACAATAAGCAGCGTCGGCGCCTTAACATCCGCAAGATACTGACCCGCCAAGTCAGGTCTGCCACCCCGGGAAACAACCGCCGAAACATGCCTTTGACGCTTCGCCGCCGCTATCAACGCCGCAGCCGCACCCGTGCTTGCACCGAAGTAGCCCAGCTTCAACCTTGCCGTCTGCGGGTTATTTTGCAGCCAATCCGTCACGCTGACCAGCCTCTGAGCAAGCAGCGAAATATCAAATCGGTACTGCCCCGTTAACTCGTCCTCCTCTTCCTCGCCTGGTGTTAACAGATCAAACAGCAGTGTGCCTATGCCTGATTTGTTGAATTGTTCCGCTACGTACCGGTTACGTGGACTAAATCTGCTGCTACCGCTTCCATGCGCAAAAATCACCATGCATCCAGCGTCCTGCGGCAATAACATGTTACCCTCAACTTCAACGCTTCCAACAGGGATCCGTAGCGTCTGCTCAAAATCCATACTTGTCACGCAATCACCCCCTCAGCGTCAGGCCGAAGCCCCGCTTTAGATAGCCTCAAGAGCCTAAGGACTTCATCGTCGCTTGTTTGGCTAAAGTCCTCGTAGAATTGCCCGATAGCCTCAAAGTACTCCGGCATGTAAAGACAAACCACCCTGTCAGATAGACGCGTGAGTTCCTGTATGGTGCTGGGTGGACCAACAGGCACAGCCACGGTAACGCTTTTCGCCCCCCGGTTCTTAACGGATAACAACGCCGCCTTCATTGTTGAACCCGTAGCGATTCCGTCGTCCACGACTATGACGTCTTTACCCCTGACTTCTGTGGCTGGCGCGCCTTCACGGTACAGCGTCATGCGCCTAGCGATTTCTGATCGTTGACGCTCGCTTTCCTCCTCAACGTAGCCCCTGCTGACTCCTAAGTAGGCTACTACGCTGTCGTCAAGCACCATTGAACCGTCCTCAGTTACTGCGCCAATCGCGAACTCGGGGTTGCCTGGGGCGCCTAGCTTGCGGGGAATAATCACATCCAATGGCAGCACCAGCGCCGCCGCGATTTCGAAGCCGACTACCACGCCGCCCCGTGGAATCGCCAACACAACGGCGTTTTTACCATGAAAATCCGCCAGCGCTTGGGCAAGTCGCTTGCCCGCATCCAGTCGATCCGCAAAATAAGCCATGTTCGATTACCTCAAAAGTCTGCTATGATAAAATGGTCAGTTTTGATATAAAAAGTAGTTCCC
>CAYPGY010000226.1:0-2839 GCA_964410435.1 uncultured Candidatus Bathyarchaeia archaeon | reverse complement strand
CGGCTAGTTTGTCGATTACTATGTCGCGGCCGCCGGTGTTGATGACCATGAGTGTTGCTTGCGAGTAGCTTGCTGTTTCGGGTTCTGCGGTTGAGTTGTGGAATAAGTGCTGTTTGGTTAGTGCAAGCGATTCTTCTTGTACGCGTGTGCTGACGACGTTGATGGCGAAGTATGTGACTACGCTTGCCAGCAGCACGGAGATTACTAGTATGATTAGTGTTGTGACGACTGTGGATAGTGCCCAGCGGTTTTTTGGCCACCGCTTTAGGCTTCTTTTTAAGTCGTTGGTTATGTTTTTGTTGTTCGTGTTAGTTCCCCCACTATAGTCTGTTTTATTAAGTCTTAATATGCTATATAAACTCTGAGGAGCCAAAATCCACATCCAAAAACAACACTACGAATCACAAAAACAACAAACAAAGAGCATACCCTTTAATTGCCGCAAAAACAATCACATCCTATGCACGAATGGGCACTAGCAGAAGCAATACTCGCCTCTGCACAACAAATCGCCACCCATGAACACTTAACCGAAATCTCAGAAGTCACAATAAGAGTCGGCGCACTCCAACAAATCGAACCCCCAATACTGCGATTCGCACTCAAACAAATGGCCACACCCCCTATAAAAGGCGCCAAATTCCACATCCTAAAAGCCAAATCAACCCTCAAATGCCGAGTCTGCAGCAACACATGGCAGTACAACTCTAAAAAATTCGACAAAGCCACAGCGGAGGCCATTCATTTTGTACCCGAAGTAGCACACACATACATCAAGTGCCCCAAATGCGGGAGCCCCGACTTCGAAATCGCCAGCGGACGAGGAGTCTGGCTTGAAGGCTTAAAAGGAGTCCAATACAAGTGATTGACCCCAGAACAAGCATAATAAACGAGCGCTTAGCTCGAATAAGGCGAATCGTCGCCGTTACAAGCGGCAAAGGCGGCGTGGGAAAATCCATGATTTCAACGGCGCTCGCGCTCTCGCTTGCTAAAGAAGGCTGCCGAGTGGGCTTATTTGACATCGACTTCACTGGTCCCTCAACGCATATCATCCTAGGTGTGCCGAAAGAGGTGCAGCCTAAAGAGGAAAAAGGAATTGTGCCAGCTAACTTTGAGGGTTTGGAGTATATGTCGCTGGTTTATTTTGTCAGCGGCAAAGCTACTCCCCTTCGCGGCGCAGATGTGTCTAACGCGTTGATTGAGCTGTTGGCGGTTACGCAGTGGGGTGAACTCGACTATTTGATTGTTGATATGCCGCCGGGGATCGGAGACGCTGTACTGGATTTGGTGCGGCTGATTAAACGCATAGAGTTTTTGGTTGTCACTACGCCTTCTATGTTGGCGTTTGAAGTTGTACGCAAGCAGGTTGAGTTGCTCCTTGAACTAAAGATGCCCATGGTGGGTATTGTTGAGAACATGAAGCGTGACAACTCCGAAACCATCAAAGAAGAAGCGGCGAAACTGAATCTTAGGTATCTCGGTGCAGCCTCCTACGACAATTCAGTTGAGGATTCAATCGGCAACCCCAAAAAACTCCTAGAAATCATGGGTGAATCTATGGATGAAATCAAGAAGGCCGCTGCGTTTCCCAAGGGGAGCAGCAAGTGACCTGCAAAGCGGTTATCTTTGACTATATTGGTACGCTGGTGAATTGCCGCGGCTACAGCATGGCTGACTCTGAGCATAACCTTTACCGCTCCCTAAAAAGTCAAGGTCTCAATATAGAAAAAGACAGCTTCTTAGACGCCTATAACGTGGCGCATAAAAAGTACCGTGTCATCCGCTACGAGCAGTACCGCGAAGTGACCAACGCCGTGTGGGTTGCGGAGGCACTCTGCAACCTTGGGTTCACAATTTCAGCCGATGACCCCCGAATCAAGGCGGGGCTGGATGTCTTCTTCCAAGACTTCATCGACACCTTAGAGCTCCGCGAAGGCGCAGCTGAACTCCTCGCCGAAGTCGCCAAGAATTACCGACTGGGGCTGCTAAGCAACTTCACCTACGGACCCGTCATCCGTAAAAGTCTAAGAGAAATAGGCATCGACCGCCACTTTCACGCAGTCATCGTCTCCGAGGAAATAGGGTGGCGCAAACCCAGCCCAGTCATCTTCCAAGACATGCTGCAGCGCCTCGGCGTTTCGGCCTCTGAAGCGGTATTCATCGGCGACAGCCCCATGGAAGACATCAAAGGCGCACTTGACATGAACATCCGCACTGTGTTCATACCTTCACAGTTCAACAGTTTAAAAGACTTAAAAGAAAGCAAACTGGAACCAGACCACACAACACTAAACATAGACACTCTTGCTAAGATGATAACCAAAATTACATCGGGCGTATAATGAAAAGGAACGTATTGGGTTTGTTGTTTTTGGTAAATAGGAACCGCCTTAAGCGCCGTGAAGGATGCTGTTCGAGAGTTGCTGAGAAAACATGATTTGCTACCTTAGAAGTTCAGGCATGTCAACTATGTTGGTCATCGCCAGTTTCTTCGGCGTCCGTCGAGTTCAGCGATGATTTTTTTGTATTCTTCTTCGCCGACGGGTTCGCCGGCTTCCAGTGGCGGTAGTGGTTTGGTTAGTATTCCGTCTTTTTGCTAGATGAAGTCTATGATTACGCCTTCTTCTAAGCCGTATCTTACGCGGAGTTCTTGGGGAATTGTCACTTGGCCTTTATGTTTGACTCTTCCTCGGGGCAACTTTACCACAATCGCACTATTGTTTGGTCAAACTTGAGAAATTTTGCAGCGCTAAAAAAAGGGCAGTGTGCCACTGCGTTAGGCCACGGAGGGTACGATTCGGCTTATCTGTTTAGGCTGCTTTGTGGTTGGTTGACGGGC
>CAYPGY010000225.1:0-2844 GCA_964410435.1 uncultured Candidatus Bathyarchaeia archaeon | reverse complement strand
AAAACACTCACCGATCCAAGCAGCCGCACCACCACCGCCCACCCCACCGCAACTACCGAGTCGCCGCCTTCCAGCGATACGCCCACCATACCAGCAGACAACACGCAAGTAAACGACTTAGTCATAATAGTCATCTCAGCTTCAGCCGCTATCATAGTAGCTATAGTCGCTGTCGCCACCGTATTTATTAGAAGGGCTAAAACACAGACAGTAACAGCTCCACCTAATTGACACCTGAAAATCGTTGCTGCGTCAACAGAGCTACTGTGAAATCACCTTAACTAATCTGCAACGCAAACCAGACCTGTAACCAAAAACAGCTGTTTCTACAAAAACTTTAGGAAAATGAAGTAGCAAGACAGCACGCTATTCTTCTAAATTTAAAAATATTCTTTGATCTGCTGTTCTGACCTGACAATATGTATTGAATAAGCATGCACTTACGCTATACGCTGCACCAGTCGCAATATCTCTTTTCTTGCCTCGCTAATGGTCAATGGAAGTTCATCAGCTATTGGTAGCTTATCTTCTTTTTTCAGGACCTCAAACAAGTGAGCTATGCGCGGAGAGCGCAAGTTAACCTTTCGGATTAACTCGGTGTTTGAGAAGCTCTCCTTGGGTGTACCCTCGGAGACAACTTTACCTTTGTCCAAGATGCAAAGTCTACTAGAGAACAGCGGAACTATATCTACGTCATGTGTGGCTAAGATTAACGTGATTCCTCTTTCTTTATTTAATTTAAGCATTAAATGCATAATGTCGCTGGTTGCCATGGGGTCAAGACTTGAAGTAGGTTCATCCATAATGATGACTTCCGGCTGCATAGCAAGAACCCCTGCAAGCGCAACACGCTTTTTTTGACCTCCACTAAGGAAATGTGGTGGTTTATCCACAAATTCGGTCATACCGACAGTAGCGAGGGCATCGTCAACTATCTCCTTAACATGTTCAGGCCTATAGCCTAGATTAAGCGGCCCAAAGGCGACATCCTGTTTAACTGTTGATGCAAAAAGCTGGTCGTTTGGATCCTGAAAGACAAAGCCGACTCTCTTACGCAAGTTGAGCATTGACTTAGCGTCGTACGCTAAGGGTTTATCCTCAAAATAGATAGTGCCCGATGTGGGTTTAAGAATGCCGATAAAGTGGTTGAGTAGAGTCGTTTTTCCCGACCCGTTGGTGCCCAGTAGAGCTATTCGTTCTCCTTTCTCAAACTGCAGTGAAACATCATCTAGGGCTACGGTTCCATCCGAATACTGATGAATTATATGTTCTAATTTAAACAGCATATCACAATAAGGCTCCAAAGTCAATTGTTAAAAAGACTGTAACTACAAGCAGTACTTCAAATATTATAACTGTGATGATCATAGCCAATTTGGGCTTCGGTAAATCATCAAGCACCCTAATGTTCCCATCATAACCTCTTGCGCTCATCGCAACAAAAGTGCGTTCCCCCTGCTCCATTGTCCTTATGAAGAGGTTACCTGCAAGTAAACCTAAGCCGCGAATTCGCTTCATATAGCCACCTTCACCTATCCGTAGTTTCTGTGCAGTGGTCATCTGCGCTGAAACATCAAGGAACACAAATATGTAGCGGTAGATTAGCATCGATATCTCCACAAGCGCCGCAGGAACATGAATACGCCTAAGTATTAGACTAAGGTCAGTCATTGACGTGGTTAACACCAAGAAGAACAGGCAGGAGATAGCGCCCTCGACTCTAAAGAATGTGTTTATTGCTATGTTTATTCCGTCTTTAAATATTGTCCATATGAAAAATGGCACAGGCACCTGAATAAGAGGTTCACCTAAACCAAAGAAAAGCGCTAAAATTATGCAACTCAAAGTAAGCATGAATGTAGGGTATTCCAACAGATGCATATAGAAACCAGGTTTAATTCTTACATAACCTAAAATGAGCGAAGTAAAAATAATAAGAACAAGGATGGGCACAACGATTGATTGTGCAGACACCGTCACAACCAGAGTGGCAAGGGCAAAAATTGCCTTCGTTACTGGACTGCATTTAGATAGCCTATTTGTGTAGGCGTACTTATCAATTTGTGCGTATATGTCGCTGTGAGCCATCCAAGTCTCCAAATCCCGTACTATCGACTACGAGATGCTCTTAATTTCCTTTTTTGCCCTTTTTCCCCTTTCGTAGCCCACGAAGTAGCCGATAATCATGGCGCCAATAGCTGCTTGCAGGGCAAACAGTAAACTCTCAATTTCGCCACTTGGAGGTTCCCAGATCGAGTTGAACCATGGTTCATAGCCTGTATCGGAAATCGCCTGTTCTGCGCCTCCGTCTGCGCCGCCGAACTCTGCGTCAGGTAAGAGAACCAAGGGCACCACAAAGATGCCTACCATGATTGCAATTAAAATAAGGTAGTGTTTTGCATTCATTGTTTTCCCTCCGTATCGGCTAATCCTGGCAGCTTAATCACTTTTAGCCTACCTAAAAGTTGGCCCTTGTACTTGTATATGAAGTCAAAGAGTATGACTGCAAGTATACCCTCAGCGATTGCCAGAGGAATCTGTGTTACTGCGAATATAGTGCCGAATTTCAGGAATGCATCAAAGAAGCCTGCTGAAGTTGGAAATGCCAGAGCCAATTGAAATGATGTTACAACGTACGTAAATAGGTCGCCTAGTGCTGCTGCAAGAAACACACTTACTGAACGGTTTACATCAAGTTTTTTACAGGTAACCCAGATGGCATAAGCCAAGCACGGTCCAGCTATTCCCATCGAAAACAGGTTTGCTCCAAGAGTTGTTAGTCCTCCATGCGCTAATAGTAATGCTTGAAAGACAAGTACAATCATTGCTAATACCGCGGTAATT
>CAYPGY010000224.1:0-2910 GCA_964410435.1 uncultured Candidatus Bathyarchaeia archaeon | reverse complement strand
CAACCGTTAGCCAAGCGGTATCGAAGTGGCGAACTAGCCGTGCCTCATCGATATGGGCGTAATCGACGTTTGGGCCTTCCGCTTTTTCTGGGTCGTCGAGGCTGACAAACCACCATTGGGAACCGTTAAACCAGTCCAGCCGCATGTCGCCTCTGTTAAAATCTGCCACGTAGGGGTTCTGTGTGAAGGGATAGCGGCATCCGAAGAAGTCTCTGCTCTCTAGTGTGGGGAAGAGGATGCGCTTCATCATTGGGTAAGAGGGTTCGAAAATGAAGCCGACGCTCCCGGGGTAATCCAGCGCCCAGCGGATGTCTTCGGCTAGGCCACATTTTGTCTTTCCTGATCCCGTGCCGCAGAGACAAGCACGCTGACTATAAAGGCCCTTACCAGCGTGAAAAGGAAGCTGCGCCCTGTGAGGGTGGTAGCAGAGAAAATCAGTGCCCGGCTTCAGATTCAGCTTCTGTTGCGGCATCATTCTTAGCCTTTTGCGCTCGCTGCTTTTTCTCTTCATCTAGATATGCTTGCTTTATTAACGGATCACATTCAAAAGGCATCTTTATCGATAGACCCTTAACTAACCCTTTTTGGCTGCTTTGCTGTGCTTCTCCAGTTTTTTCTATGCGTTTCTGCTCTTGAGTGATCTTTAAAACGAGGTTGGCTGCCCTTACTTTATCAGGGGAATTCTTAGCGTTTAACATGTTATCAGTCGCTGTCCGATTTAATAATTCAAGCCTCTCAAACAGCACAAACTCAATTTGTTTATCTTGTCTAAACTTTCTGCCCCACTGATCCATATTCTGGTAGTCTCGGTAAACTGCGCTTTTATTACACCCGAACTCCTGGCTTACTGCTGATATGACCGCGTGTAAGTTGTTACCTACCGCTAAGAGCTGCAGGAGCCGACGCCGCCGTTTATCTAATGTAGCGTTCATTGCATATCGTTTTTCTGTTCTATTGAGAAGCGCTTATAAGACTTAACATATAGCCGTATTGAGCCATTTCTGCGATGCCTAATTTGCGCCCTTCATAAAACCACGTCCAAAGCCTTGCTTTATTGAAAAAAAATTATAAATAGTGTTAGCTTTTATGGTGTGCAGATTTTTAATCCAAAGATTCGGTTAAAATGCGCTTTGTTGCATGTGGCAACGCAGGCATCTCGTGTTAGGGCGATGGCGCCGATGAAGGAATCTCTCAGTCCAATGGGTTGACCTTCCCGCTCTAACTGGGCATATATGCAACCAGCCTTTTTTGCAGCCTTATTTGTCAGTGGAAGAATAGTTAACCTGCCAATTAGCACGCTGATTGACTCTAGATTTTTTTCGCGTTCTTGGGATTTATGCGCTCCGTGGTATAATTCAAAAATGTTGATGGCTGTAGTTGATAGTATAACATTTTGTTTCTCGAGCCCCTTAACAAACGCAACAGCTCTACTCTGGTTTCGAAGTAGATCAATTAAAAGATCAGTATCGATTACTATTCTTGGGGTTTCCATGTTTCCCACGCCTTATCAAGTGACGCTTTGATTTCTTGGGCTTCAGAGTCGCTCATAATCCATGAACCTGCCAAATCAGAAATTTTTCTACCTTTTCTGCTCCGACGTATCAGGTATCTCATCGCTTCATCAATCGATACGGGTCTTTTCTTTTTAGTTTGTAGTTCCCCCGCTATAGCGCTTAATTCAGCGTATGTTTCTTTGCTGATTTTTACTGCTTTAAGTTCAGCCACCCAACATCACTGGTAGTAAAAGTAGTATAAACCCACTTATTAACACAGCGCGCGCAAGAACACTCTACAACCATCTTGTTTTGACACCCAAGGACTTAAAATGCGGATCATCAGTCAATACATATTCCGCAGTCCCAGTCTTCACATAGGAAGCAATTATGGCATCAGCTAAGGGAATATTGCGATTGGAGAGTAGCAAGTTACCTGTCTTCAATGCATGAAGCTCATCAAATTCTATGACCTTTAACCCCCGCTCTTTTAGCAAGCGTATTCGCGTTTTCGCCGCTTCTTCACCAATTCTTGCCCCAGCAATCTCTATAAATTCACTCAGAACAACCGTTGGGAGAAGAAGATTTTCTCTGAGTTGTTTTTGAAAGAAGTCTCTGGCCTTCCTTCCCATTTCCGGAGTAGCCGGGACTTCCATAAAAAAGAGCAATCTGGTATCAACGATGCCAGTCAACGCCAGTTTCTCCGACGGTCTTCAAGTTCAGCGATTATTTTTTTAAATTCTTCTTCGCCGACAGGCTCACCGGGCTCTATGGGCGGTAGT
Source organism: uncultured Candidatus Bathyarchaeia archaeon (assembly GCA_964410435.1). Taxonomy (GTDB): domain Archaea; phylum Thermoproteota; class Bathyarchaeia; order Bathyarchaeales; family Bathycorpusculaceae; genus Bathycorpusculum. Next base: position 635 of record CAYPGY010000224.1, on the reverse strand, counting down.
GGTTTGAGTACAATTTTATTATCTTCAGTCGAGATATCTAAGATTGCGCCTTCTTCTATGCCGAGCTTTAATCTTAGCTCCATGGGAATGGTAACTTGACCTTTATGTTTAACTCGAACCTTGGACAACTGTATCACAGTTAAACCAACAATGCGTTTGACTTATTAGTTTTACTACTTAAAGCACGCATCAGTAATAAAAAAGGGCGTCTCCTAAAAACCGTTAACCGTATGCCTCCTCATCACAACACCTAAAAGAAAAGAGATCGGAAAAACCCGTTTGTAGCGCGCGCTCAGAATAGCTGCTATAGAACAAGCACTCTACCGCATGAAAAAGAAATGGAAAAATTAAAGTCAAAATTTTTCTTGCTGTTATTTATGCAACCGCCTTACTCCTCTTCAACTTGAATTGCTTTAGGATGCTACTAACTTAATTAACATTTAATCACATAAACTCTAAATTAGTCCTTAGAGAAAAGAGCTATGAATAACTCGTTTGCCAAGCAAAAATTTTTTCTTCAATCCTAATGGATTGAATAAAGAATAAAGCTCTTTTTTTTAGAGGGTTAAATATTTAAATTAGTTGTACAACTTCATTATGTTGTACTTGGAGTTGAAAGTTGAACTATGGAAGTG
>CAYPGY010000223.1:0-2913 GCA_964410435.1 uncultured Candidatus Bathyarchaeia archaeon | reverse complement strand
AAAAAAATGTTAAGTAAAAAAAAACTTTTAGCGCTTGGAATTCCTATGGTTTTTCTTGTCTCGATAGCAATTTTACCAATAACCGCTGCTCAAGATTCAATGCAAAAACAAAAAATTGACCAGATAAAAAATAAAATTATTTCTGATGCACCTAAATTTGAGGACGCATTTCCTCAGGTAAAAAACTTTTCAATTGATGTTAATAGCGATTTTGTTTGTTCACCGGATAGTTTCATAAAACCTGCGTCAATTACCATGACAGATCAAGAAATTAGAGAATCAGAATGTTTCCCTGGATACTACACGCCGAATCAAATTTCAACTCAAGAGGTAGTAAGTAAAAAGAGTGGACAAATGACTATTTTAGATACTCCTCAACAGCCAGTAAGCACAATAATAATCGTAGATGATGAGATGTTGAGTTACTATGTAGCGGCAGACCCTTGGGGCGCAACATGGCTTGGATTAGAAATTTGGGCTAACAATATTTTAGAGGGCGGCGACGATTATTTGGAAAGCCCGTACGGGATCGATTTCCAAACAAATTGGAACTATATTATGTATTGGGATACTCCGGACTACATGACTTACGCGAATTTATTAGATGAAATGACTGGTGACCCAGATACTTATGTTGACCCAACTGCTGTGTGGTGTGACGTAATTGTAGTAATGTCCGGTCAATATGGGGGTGCATACCAAGGCGGCGGCGAAATATTGGGGATGGCAAATCCGATGTATTATCGGAATGGCAGACACTTTGTAATGAACGCGTGTATGGCTATGTGGGGTGCTCCTCCAGCAAATATTTTCCAGCATGAAGCATCACATTTGTTTGATTGCTCTGATCATCAAGACTGGACATATTGCGTAATGTGCTATACATATTTCTTAAGCTACCGAGGATATTGCACCGGATGTAACACCCAACTCTTGTTAAATGCAGCACGTTTTGATTGAACTATTTCAATCCCCATTTTTTTCAATAACTACCTAAATCGCCTCCTTTTTATTTAATTCCACGTGTATTTCAAACAATACGCCGTTAATAGTGACGTGTTTAGATACACAAGTTATTACTGTTTAGTCTTCTGATTGCTTTTTTAATTGTGTTTGGGTGTTGTGTTGGTTAGATATGGTTGGCTGTGGTATCTGCAAGGATTGCAAGCGCGTTCGTGAGCGTATTGCTTCTGGTTTACCGGTTCGAATTCTTGAGGCGGCAGTTGGGAAGCCGCTGCGGATTGCTGGCGTCGTCATGGTTTCGGGGATTTCGCGGAACTTTAACATTTATCATCTTATTAACTAAAGAGGATTAGCATCATTCGGTGAGTTCTTTGAGCATGCACCATAAGTGCTCGATGACCTGTTGTGCTTTGCGTCTTGGAATGCTGCCTTTTTCCCACGGGTTACTTGAGAAACTCATTTCCCGCACATCAAAGACGCTTATCCATCCTTCTGTGTGGACGTTTACGCCGCCATCTTTGGGGATGCAGAGGATTTCGAAGTATTTTGGCGCGGTTAAGCCTAATCCGCTGGGTATGCCGAGGCGGCCTCTGAGGTAGTTTTCGTGTTGGGCTTCGATGATTATACCTTCAAGCTGTATCCATTCATGGATTTTAGCTAAGACTTCACTAGACGTGTGTCCTAAAACAAATACGTCTGCAACTGTGCGTGAAGGCGACATTTGCGCTTGAGTCTGAGTAGAATTCACAGGCTTATTAACTGGCTTAATCATACGGTAAAAGAAGTAGAGAAAAACAAAACCCAACATGGAAGCAAACGCTGCTCGACCGACCGCGACCCAATCAAGGTAACCTAGCAATTTAAGAGCAAGAACAAATAGTAGACCAGCAACATTTATTGCAATATCAGCTATCCAGAAGCGCCGCCACCAAAGCTTCTTTTCCTCAAAAGAGTAGTCCACGTCTGGAAAATCGGTGATTAAGCGAACCGCAGCTTTTCCGTTCTCAGAAAGCGAGTACTGACCTGACTCATTTTTTATCAGTAAGTCGCCTAAGACTTTTAGGTGATAGTTTAAGGTGCCTGTGCTGATTACATCGGCAGACGACATTATCTCTGTGTATGCCATGGCTTCTTTTTCGTTCAGCAGTAAGAGAATCTGTCTTCTCGTTTCATCCTTGAGGATTTTATGGAGCGATGCCAAGTCAGCGTTCATCGCTGCTACTATGATGAATGTTGCTTTTAGGGTTTGTTGACTAATTCCCCCGTCAAATCTGCATGAAACCATACGTTTTCTCGCTCAACTTGCCCATAGAGTAGGTAATTATTTCCTGTGGGTCTTCTTCCATTCTTGACCTCAACTTTAGGCAACTTCGCTGTGCTCCAGCACTAAATTAAAAAATGACGCAGAAAAGGAAAGTTGACTTGTTTTACAAAAGAAAAAACAAACGCATAAACCCTTAAGAAGCTAAGAGCAACATAGGATTTTGTTGCGGCACCTAAAAGACTTCGTGGTAAGAAAAAAAGGGAGAGGTCTTCTATATAGTAATAGTTATCCCTAGTTAAAACGAAGGGGTAGCTACTAAAGTACGCATTGCATAAGCCACAGACAAATCCGTAAAACGACTAAGGGCAAAGCAGTGTGTTCTCGTGCGGGAACAGACTTGACTGACGATTTTGCCATCGACCACTCGCATCTGGATATGTATATCATTCCAGATCGACTTATTTTCAGAATTTTCTCTGATCGCTTTTCAATTTGTTTTTTCATGTTTTTTCACGGATGATAAATAGAAAAAATGTGGTAGCTGCCTGCGTAAGCAATAAAGTCAAGGTTTGTTGACTGATTCCCTCGCCAAAACTGCTGGGCAAGCTTGAACAGTTGCCACAACCAACCAGCAACCCAAACCAGACGCTGACGCAAAATCAGTTGTTTCTGCCAAAAGTTATGGA
>CAYPGY010000222.1:0-2920 GCA_964410435.1 uncultured Candidatus Bathyarchaeia archaeon | reverse complement strand
GAACTGGAAGGCAACACATTAAGCGTCTACGCCTTCGTCGTAAAAGAAGCAAAACCTGTGGGTCCACGCGAAGTAATGCGCGGCGCCAACCTCAGCAGCCCAAGCACAGCCTACCGTCAACTGCAGAAGTTAGAGTCCCTCGGCTTAATCGAGAAAAACGTGTACGGATCGTACGTCTTAAAGGAGAAAGCCAGCGTTAGCGGGCATGTGTGGGTCGGCAAAAACCTCGTTCCCCGCTTAATCTGTTACTCCCTCTTTTTCTTTGGTATGCTAAGCGTAGAAGCAGCGATATTGGCGATCCAGTACTTCTTTCAGGCGCAGACTCCAAGCTTGGCGGTGTTCTATTTGATTCCAATTACGGCTGGCTCGGCGGGGCTATTTTTAGCTGAAGGTTTAACACTGTGGAAGCGTAACAAGTCCGATAACTCTGTTAACAATGAACCGACATAGAATCATTTCTTCCTTTTTATTCCACCATCAAGCCGATGGGTGTTGACGCTTGCTAACTCCTCTTGGTCGCGGAAAACGTTTAAATCTTGTTTGGGATAGCAATATAACCAAATGTGCCAGTGTGGGCCCGTAGCTCAGCTAGGTAGAGCGCCAGACTCATAATCTGTTGGTCATTGGTTCAAATCCGATCGGGCCCACCACACAATTCTACAACCCAATGTATACTGTTTATGAGTTTTTTCATGTGATTTCTAAATTGTTAAAATTTTTAGGGATACGATAGCTTGTACGTTCAATGCGCCGGGGTGAAAAGGTGGGCTCAGGACAACATCTGGGGAATTTTTAAGGCGGATGACCGAACAGCGTGTATGTGGGATACCATGCAGTCTGCGATTGCGGCACATGGATTGAATCTTGATATTGTCTACTATGACCCCAACTATCCATTGCTTGAGAAGTACCAACATATCTACAATTTTAAAAAACCCGAATAAAAAATACAAAAAATGCGCATATCTTTTTTGAATATAAATGCCTAGCTTTGCTGCTGATTGTTTAGTCAGATACCGAACTTAGTCAAGAAACCTTGACAAGAACTCTTTTAAAACAAACATAAATCCATCAAATCAGGGCAGAACACATGAACAGGAATAGAGTAGTGCCACTTCTGATTTTACTCATCTTGCTGGCAACCACGCTGCTACTACTTGTAGCATTTGTAACAACATTAACCTCGACATCTATTCCTTCAGAGTTTCTTATTGCCGCAACCATCGTCTCGGCAGTGGCTTTTTTCGGGGGACTGTTTTCACTCTACACCGAAAAACGAGTCAAAACCCGCTCTAGCAATCAACCTTAAAACTGGATTATGGTTTGCATTGATGAATACTGCGTAATTCATCCATTGTCTGATTTAGAAGCGCCGTATCCGCTATAAATTTCACCGTTGAAACCGGCAAGCAAACAATCACTTTTCCAAGAAACGGATGCTTAAAGCCAAACGCGGTCGCAGCTTCATCCGTTAATGCTACAAACAAGCTGTTTACCTGCCAAGTTTTAGGGTCGTAGTCGGCGCTGTGGATTTCGCCTAACTCAAAATTGTCAGCGGTATACGCTTTTTTCCAGAACAATTTAGTAATATCAACCATAAAAGAAGTCTCCTTCTAAAATTTGTGGAACGCGGTTTATAACTGTTTTTTAGAAGCCTTTTTACCCTTCAGAAATCATAATGAATAAGGTGATTTTTTTGGCTGCATCAACAGAACAAGGTAAACAAAAGAAGCTAACCCCTGAAGAGAAACAGGTAATCGTAAATAAAGGCACAGAAATGCCCTTCACCGGCAAATACTACACTTTCTGGGAGAAAGGCACCTACGTCTGCAAACGTTGCGGCGCCAAACTCTACCGCTCTGAAAACAAGTTTAAAGCAGACTGCGGCTGGCCTAGCTTCGACGACGAAATCTCCGGCGCAGTAAAACGGCTCCCAGACTCCGACGGCATGCGCACCGAGATACAATGCGCCAACTGCGGAGCACACTTGGGCCATGTTTTCATGGGTGAGCAGTACACGCAGAAGAACACGAGGCACTGCGTCAACTCTATTTCTATTGATTTCATCTCTGATGAGGCCCCGAAGTGACTGTTATGGTAAATCAGAAAATGGATCCTTTAGTGGCTCAGGCTTCTGATCTTGCTAGCCTCATCGACTATCAGGAAGGCTCGGTTGTCAGCAGAACGCTAATCGACAAGAACTCGGGCACTGTGACGCTGTTCGCGTTTGATGCGGGGCAGGGTTTAAGCGAGCATACAGCGCCCTACGACGCGTTGGTTTACGTGCTGGACGGCTCGGTGGAGGTAAAGATTGCTGGTAAACCGGTTATTCTCAGGTCGGGGGAAATGACTGTTATGCCCGCTAACCAGTCGCATGCCTTAGCGGCGAAGACGCGGTTTAAGATGCTGCTGGTTATGGTTCGCTAATGCGAAGGAATTTCCTAAACGACTCTTACTTTTTGTTATTCGCCTTCTTACCCTGGTCTTTTAATAGACTTTCAATAGATTCTAGTTTTTTCCAGATTTCATAGTCGATATCGCAGACATTCGGGGGTGTCTCCCGTATCATTTTCATCTGAAATGGTTGCCCGTTCTCGGCTGTCTTCAAGTCTTTACTTGATACTGAAAAGTACATTTTTTGACCCTTAATAAGACCAGGCAAGTCCTCTGTTTTTCCATTAATATATTCTGACATTTGCGATAACTCACCTAATCGGCAACCAGCAATTATAGACCTGCTAAGAGAATCACTGAACTTGGTGGTTGTAAAATTTTCGTCAAACGCCATTAAGGCGATCTGAATTCCATTTGTGTTAGTCTTTAATGGCGTCGCTAATTCGATTAGAGCCCTTTTTACCTCTGATTCTACAACACCAGTAAATTTTCCGCTTTCTAATATTTGCCAACCATGGAAAATCCC
>CAYPGY010000221.1:0-2974 GCA_964410435.1 uncultured Candidatus Bathyarchaeia archaeon | reverse complement strand
GTTCATTTGCCACTATTTCTTTTCGCCTGCACCCTCCAACAGACCTTCAACCTGCAAGTAAAGCTGCTGCAACTCCTTCTTCATCTCCTCACTCGCCTGCCAAAAACCGCGTTCAATAGCCTCAAGTAACCGCTCCGTTATATTTTGCAAGGCATACGGATTAACTTCTTTAAGCCACTCCTGCATGTTCTTATCTAAAACAAATTTTTTTGCCAAATCCTCATACATCCAGTCATCGATAACTTCTTCCGTAGCATCCCAGCCAATGACGTAATCCATTTGTAGTGAGAATTCTGCTGCGCCATGGTAGCCGTGGCGTTTCATACCGTCAATCCATTTAGGGTTGACTAGTCTGGCTCTAAAGCAGTACTTGATTTCTTCTGCGGTGCTTCTGATTTTTACTCTGTTTGGGTCTGAGCTGTCGCCATAGTATGAGCGAGGGGTTTTTCCAGTGAGGGTTTTAATTGCAACATCCATGCCAGCGTGATAGGAATAGGTATCGTCTATTTGCAATGCGTCGTATTCACGTTGATCCCAGTTCTTCACTGTTAAATTGACTTTGCTTAAACGCTTCTTAAAAAGCTCAGGCGCTGTTAACCCAAAATTTTTCTTACCGTAAACATAGCAGCCCCAGGTAATGTAGATGTTTGCGAGGTCTTTTTGGTCCTTCCAGTTCTTTGTGTCAATAGCTTCGTTGACGCCTGAACCGTAGCCGCCGGGTATATCTCCGAATATGCGGTAGCAGGCTTCCTCGCGCGCTTTAACTGCGCCCATGCCTTGCCCGATGCTTTCAGCAACTTCCTTTTCGACATGTTTTACGATGTAGTTTTTGTCAGCGGTTTCCTTCAGCTCAGCGATCATTACAACTGCTTCGTCAAGAAGATGCGTAATATTGGGAAAAGTGTCTCTAAAGAGACCACTGATCCTGACGGTAACGTCAATACGGGGACGCTTTAACTCCTCAAGCGGAATAGGTTTAATCCCGACAACGCGGCCACTTGATTCTTCCCATACGGGTTTAACACCCATCAGGTAGAGAATTTCAGCTACGTCGTCACCGTTTGTTCGCATACAATCGGTAGCCCAAACAATCATAGCTATGGTTTCAGGATATTTTCCTTCTTCGTCCAGATAGCGTTTTAGCAGTGCGTCGCCTAAACTGATTCCGACTTTCCAAGCAGCAGCTGATGGAATACAGCGTGGGTCAACAGAGTAGAAATTACGCCCAGTCGGTAAAATATCAGCCATTCCACGAGTAGGAGCGCCTGAAGGCCCCGTGGGAACATACTTACCTGAGCATGCACCGAGCGTGTTCGTTAATTCTTCGGTAGTTGCTAGTATATTTGGAACAAGGAAAGTTGAAATATACTCCAAACATTTGCTTACATTCGCGTTTTTTCCACCTAGCACAGACTGCATCAAACGCTCGATGGAGTCTGTCTTGAAATCGGCTGCATGAAATTGCTTGATTAATTCAATTGCGAGATTGTTTAATTCGTTGAGTACGTCGCCGTTTGTTCTACCATCAGAACGTAACTTGCCTCTATTTGCAAGTAAAACCTCGTAGTCATATCCTTTAAGTTCAGCTAAAGACTGCCGAAGAGAAGGAACTGAGCCATTATTCAGACGTGTTAGAGTTACTATGAATTCTTCTAAAGAGAAACCAGTTGGTGGTTCGCCTAGCACATGTAGACCATCAGTAATTTGTGCGTCACATAGCTCATTTAGGTACGCATGCATTTTTTCTAGAAATCCGTCGAAATCGGCAAATGCTGCTTCTTCGGTGACATTGAGGTCACGGTTAAGGTTGGCGTTGAGTACGGTTTCCCAAATGAGTTTCTTCGTAATTGGTATCTTTGCGGGGTCGCCAGTTTTAGCGCGGTAGTACTCTTGGAGTTGAACACAGATTTTTGCCAAGTCTTCATATGCATCAGCGTTATGCATTACAGGAATCAGGTAATCTACAAGGCAGGCGTAGCTGCGTCTTTTTGCACAAGTGCCTTCTCCGGGATCATCGATGAGGTAAGGATAAACGTTTGGTAAGTCGGATATCACGGCGTCGGGGAAGCAGCTGGCAGATAGTCCTACAGATTTGCCGGGTAACCACTCCATTGTACCATGTTTGCCAAAGTGGATTATGACGTCAGCTTTAAAAACATCTCTTATCCAGTGATAGTAACCATAGTAGTGGTGAGGGAGCGCTAAATCGGGACTATGATAAATTGACGCTGGATCTGTAGTGTAGCCTCGAGGAGGCTGGAGGCCAATAAACAAGTTACCGTTTATTATACCGGGCACTAACAAATCGCCTTTATAATTAAAGAGTTCACCGGGCGGATTTCCCCACTGTTTTATCATTTTAGCTTGAGCGTCAGAGGGCAATTCTTTAAACCATTGGGCATATTGTTTAGGCCCAATTTTTGCGACGGCCCTTTTTGCAAGCTCGTCAGCGCTCAGCCACCTTTGATCGTTAGTTAAACCGTTAATTATGGTCTCCATCAGTTTCTTGCCGTTTTCAGGCATAAAATCCAGATGATACCCTTGGTTCTGCATTTCTCTAAGTAGGTTAATAGCGGAAGCGGCTGTGTCCATCTGCGCAGCGTCGCCTATGTGGTCATTGCGGGGAGGGTAATTGTGGAATATTAAGGCAACTTTTTTGTCGGAGTTTGGGGTGTGTCTGAGTTTTGCCCATTTTATGCTTAGGCTTACTAGTTTGTCAAGTCGTTCAGGTATAGGTTTGTGTGAAGTGATTCTTGTTCCTGTTGCGGGGTCAACTTCGGAGATCCATCTGGCTGCAATGGGCACGGTGATTATCATGCCGTCGAACTCGGGCATGGCCACGTTCCATGCTACTTCGCTGTAATCTAAACCCAGTTGACTGTCGCGCCACTTTTCGTAGGTGTTATATGTGGGAATACCTTTGAGGATGGGCACACCAAGCTCGATAAAAAGGATATTACCAGGTTCCGAATTC
>CAYPGY010000220.1:0-2982 GCA_964410435.1 uncultured Candidatus Bathyarchaeia archaeon | reverse complement strand
GCTTGTTGGGTGAGTTGGGCTACTTCTGTTTCGTTAATGGCCATTTCTTTCCCTCGATATTACTGTGTTTGTCATCCTCGTCCTTTATAAAGTTAACCGTGTGCTTAGTAAAGCGGTTAAATACTAAACAAATGTGGGGTTGTATATGTGTGTAATTGGACAAATGGTGATATTGGCGGTTGGTGTATCCATCCATTATGCTGCTTTAACGCCAAAACGCCAACCGTTGAACAGAAAACCAAACTTTAAAAGCCATAACCCAAACATTACACAAAACAACAAAAAGGCACCCCACATGATAGTCAGCGTACTACACATGGCAATCCGACCCAACCTAGACGACAACCTCAAAGCCGCCAAAACACAGGTCCTAAAAGCAGCAAAACAAAAACCCGCCCTAATCGCCCTACCCGAATACTTCTCTGTCCCAAACTGCATGGGAGAATTCACCGACGCAGCAGCCATCAGCAAAGAAACCTGCGACAAAACCCTTGATTTCCTGCAGGATATCTCAGCAAAAATTGGTAACATCTACCTGCTGGGAGGCACGGTATTGCAGGAAGACGGCGGCGCCTACTACAACACGAGTACCCTTTGGAAGAACGGCTCCTTAATTGCTAAATACAAGAAAATCAGCCCGATAGACTGCGAGTTGAAGGCTGGCGTCGCTAAAGGCTCTACCCCGCTGGTGGTGAATACTGAGATTGGTAAGCTGGGATTGATTGTGTGCGCTGACAGCTTTAACGCTGAACTTGTAAAAACAGTCGCGGGATTAGGCGCCGAGATAATTTCACTGCCAGTTGCAGCTATGGGGTCTCATCCGCCCGTCAAAGGTCACCCGCTCACAGAGGCAATGGCTCGCAACTACGGCGTATTCGTATTAAAAGTGGGAAACGTAAGCTCAAGCATGCGAGGCGGAAGAAGCGCCATCATTGCACCATGGGGTATTCTCGGCGAAGTCACAGATGCACCCGAAGACAGCATCCTAACCGCAGAATTAGATATGGAAAAATTAAAGAGTTACCGGGCGAAGCTCAGTAAAACTTAGCCCAGTTGTCAACAATTTTCTGCATCTTTGGGAACCCGTAGGTTTTCAGCCATTCCCTGAATGCCTCGTTGTGGACGGCGAACTGTGCTACTTGCCGAGCGTTCTCCGAGTCATGAACAAGCAGCAGTACCGCCATCAGGTTGTGCCTCGAGAGGATAGCGACTGTTTTTAGCAATGCATCGAGTTTCTCGTCGGTGGGCATTTCTGCGCTGAGTTCAACCACGACGGGTTTTTCGAGTGTAGCCACGAAGTCGCGGGTTATAGTGTCAACCCAATAGTTAGTGAAGTAGTTCCCGCTTGAAAGAGGAACATGGAAGTAGTCAACGAGCTCCGCGATTGCCGCGAAATCTATGCCGAAGCGCTCCTTGGCAAGCACTGGGTCAGGAAACATTTCCACAGCGAATGTGCCTTTGGTGTGGGTTTTGGCTTCTTTAAGGAATTCAGTGATTATTTTAGCTCGCCAATCCGTCCAGTTTAAACCGCTCTTCTGGTGTAGGTCAGTGCATCTTGGGCAGGTGCAGAAGCTTTCGTCAGCAAAGTGGTAGAGGTTCAAAGTGACTCCCGCGATGTCCTCTTTTGATACGCTGTCGAGGTAGTCGAATACTTTTTTGCGGTACGCAGGATTAGTTGGGCATACAAAGTCAAAGGCGAGGTTAGCTTTACGGTTTTTACGCATAGCCGGACCATCTTTGGACTCTGAAACTATGCTTGGGTCTTCACGGATGGCTTTTGCGTCACAGAAAACCGTGACATCGTTCTGCATACCCTTCGCGGCTGGGAACGCTTGGCCATCGACCCATTTACAAAAGAAAACGTGAACATCATAACCCTGTACAAATTCGGGTTTGTAAGTAACTAAGCCAATTTGCATGTTCTATCTCCTTGCTCGCAACAGATATATCTTTGGCGCTTATTTAATTGTTGATTTCACATGGACAAACATAAATCTCAGTCACCAATAACGATTGATCTCGCCAAATGTGGTCCCTGCACGGGGCAAATCTGTATTGGTGTTTGTCCACAGGGTGCTCTTGAAGAGGGCAAAAACCGTAAGCCGCAGATAGTTGCAGTAGTTACCTGTACCAAATGCGGCATATGCGTGAACCTGTGCCCAAGCAAAGCCATCAGTTTAAATGCCTCTGCCCCTAAAAAGTAGCCACAAAGGGGTCAATCACAGTGGACCAGCAGCGAGACTTCCCTAGCAACATCAGATTTATCATAAAAGATAACGTTTTAGCATTCACCTCGCCGGACGGCTTCGATATTATTAGTTCAGCGATTTTCAACGGCGGCGCAAGACACATCAAAAACGTATTGAACATCGGTGTTCCGCCCGGCTACAGTGATGTCGCATTGCACATGGACCCTATGGATCTAATCACAATGTCCGCGGCAAAGCTGGGTCTTAAAAAAGACTACTTGGCGATGGTTACAGCTGCTAACGTACACAATTTCAGTTTAGTTTCAAAGAAAAACGAGGAGTGCACGGTTTATGTTGCCGCGACGGCGGGGTGTTCGCATGGCGAATCCAGCGGCGAAACAATTAAAGTCGAGGAAATCACCGGCACCATAAACATCATAGTGCTAATCGACGGTGCACCAGTGCAAAGCTGCCTAGCCGCCGCCATGATAACAGCCACAGAAGCTAAATCTGCTGCACTACATGACTTCGACGTACGCAGCCGCTACACAGGCGACCTCGCAACAGGTTCAATCACAGACAGCGTCACTGTGGCGACAACCGGCAAAGGCATACCTATTGTTCTCGGCGGTCCCGCATCGACTCTGGGTCAACTCGTCGGCGCATGTACAAGACAGGCAGTTACCGAGGCGCTGATACGACAGGAGCCAGAATGGATTCACCGCTCTGTTCTTGATCGACTAAGAGAACGCCATTTGCCTGTTCAGAAGTTAGCGGTTGAAGTCTCAAAAAT
>CAYPGY010000219.1:0-3030 GCA_964410435.1 uncultured Candidatus Bathyarchaeia archaeon | reverse complement strand
CTTGAAATTAAATATTTCCTGTTTAGAAAAAAGAAGCTTTAACATGACAAAAAACAGCCATACATCGCCAGAAAAAACCCCCTGTAGTTTATTTATATATGGTGCAGGGGGTGGGATTCGAACCCACGAACGCCTACGCGATAAGGTCCTAAGCCTTACTCCGTTGACCTGGCTTGGAGACCCCTGCACAAGGTTTGCTGAAAGAAAATAACGATCTTCCTAATATTTATTTAATCTCCCAAAGACAAAACGAGACCCATAACATTTTGCCTACACAATCACTTTTATTCCTGAACCAGCACTATAGACAATTATGCTCTGGGATGGATTTCTGCAATGGCTTAGCAGCTTAACATTCTGGGATTTCATCCTGATCTTTTGGCTTTTCATAATAATCGATGTCACACGCTCCCTGGGAAAACCCATCGCAATCTTGATTCTAAGCCAATTCGCAAGACACGACAACAAAAAAACCGCCTCGCTTTTCAAAGCAAGAGTCTCAATCATAATCCCCGCCCACAACGAGGAAAAAGCAATTACCAAAGCAATAGAATCCGCCCTCAACGCAGATTACCCCAACAAGGAAGTAATCGTAGTAGACGACGGCTCCACCGACAACACCTACCTGTTGGCCAGTTTCTTTGCTTCCGACCACTCAATTAAGCTTCTCCACAGAGATTACTCAAGTGGAACCAAATCTGGCGCCTTAAACTATGGTATTCTGTTTGCTACCGGCGAAGTAGTCGTCACTGTAGATGCTGATACCTTGATCGAGCCAGATGCACTTAACAAACTAGTTGACCACTTAAGTGACCCAGAGGTTTGTGCAGCGTCAGGTAACGTGCGTATACTGTGCGGTGACAACGGAAAAAGAAACCTGCTGGTTCGCATACAGGAGTACGAGTACTTCTTAGCTTTTGAGTTGGGGCGACGCTTCAACTCCATCATGGAGACGATGACGATTATTTCTGGTGCGTTCGGTGCTTTCCGTCGTGCTGAGCTTAACACTCTGGGCGAGTATGACAAGGACACGATTACCGAAGACTTTGATTTAACAATTAAGCTGAGAAAGCTGCGTAAAAGAATCGTTTATGCGCCTGATGCTGTTTCGTGGACTTATGCGCCTGATTCTTGGCGTAGCTGGCGAAAGCAGAGGATACGTTGGACTAAGGGTGAAGCAGAGACGCTTTGGAAGCATAAAAACATCTTTCAAATAAGGGGGTTTGATGCCCGATCGGTTATCTCCATTTATGACATGCTGTTCAGCGATGTTATTTTACTTGTTCTAAGAGTAGCTTGGCTTTTCAGTTTGTTCTTCATTTTCCCAAACAACCTGCTCTATGTGTTAGTTTTCAGTTTTATCTTGTACCTACTAATAGAAGCAATTGTTGTTGCTTTTGTTACTGTTATCTCAAAGGATAAGACGCGCCTGAAGTATATGCTACTAGTGCCCGTGATGGTACTGTTCTATAGGCCCTACTACTCGCTTGTACGATTCATTGCATATGTGCAGTGGGTGACGAAGAAGAAGACCAGCTGGTAACAAGGCTACTCTGAGGTATAGTTTGCCTGTGCAGCTTGCCGTTTTCCCTTCTCAGTTAATTCGTAGCTGTATTGCGTTTGGAGTTTAGCTGTGCTTACATCAAGCACTGTTTTGCATTCGGTGCATACAAACACGATCTTTGGTATGGCGACTACATGTTTGTTGGCACATTGGTAACCGACGCCGACTCTTCGGTAGTCAACGCCTATCTGCTTTAGAGGCGTGTTGCATTTTCTGCAAACGAGTTTGTCACCTTGATGGTAGGATTCTTCGAAGCCGACGTTTCCGCATTTGAAGTGCTCCCAGACTTCGCCTTTTTCGAGGACACGGTTTTGGCAGTTAGGACACTGCATATAAACCTCCAGAGATGTCGAGTTGCATTGGCTGCAGCATACTGTTGAGTAATCGGGTGTTTTAGAAATCATGTTTTGCTCTTCAAGAGGTTTCATCTGCTCAATTAACGCTTTTGCGGAGCAGTTGAAATTTGTTGGTGTTAATTTGAGGGTTGGGACAAATTTCAGTTGTCTTGTATCGGCGAGTGCAGCGAGTATTGAACCGCCAAATTCATTGGAGTGATCTGAAAACGGCGATTTGAAAGATATTTTGCCGTCTTTATCAGTTGAAATCTGAAGTGATTCGTTGTTTACGTTTTCAAAGCGATTTATGTATAACGTTTCGTCTTTGAATTGCAGGTTGCCATCAGAGTTCGATACAACGGACTCTAATTCTGCCACCGGTATATGTGTTATTCCGACGGTTATGAGGTTGAAGGCTCTGCCTATTAGCTTCATGCCCCTCGTAAATTCATAGGCCTCTTTGCTCTCCATATTCAGCATTAATGTGGAGAGTGAATCGATTATTATGAAGCCGTTTCTTATCCAGTCTAGGAACGGGCTAAGCGTGTCAAGTAGTAGCCGAGGCGTATACTCAAGCGCCCGCAGATTTGCGTTTTCGATTAATGCGTTCTGGCTGTAAGTGAAGAAGTCTATGAAGAATAGACTATAATTTTTATCGTAATCGTCTATGTTTAGGCCGAGGTTCTTGAAGTTGCTTCGGACTTCACTTGCAGGGCGGTCTAGACAGACGTAGAGGCCTTTGCGTCCGCTTTGCAGGAAATTACTGGTCATTTGGAGGATAAAGTTCCGTTGGCTCAAATGGAATTGTCCGCTAACGCAGATACATGAAGGGCAGGCTAACCCAGCGCCTAAGCGCGTATCAAGTTCGGGGAAACCTGTCGAAACACGTTCCAAGAGACTCCACCAGCATATTGTAGGGTGAGATATAAGATAAACTTTAGCCCTTTTTCCAAAAAGCCCCCTATATCGCCATAGCGGGTGCTTAGCGAATTCTGTAGTTTATGCGGTTTTGGCGGCGTTAGAAACCGTAACCTCTTTATTAGTAGTCGCAATTGTTTTGGAGCAAGAAAAAATATTTGCCTTCGTAGCCTAGCCCGGTGGGGCGTTACCTTGGTAAGGTAATGGTCGCGG
>CAYPGY010000218.1:0-3041 GCA_964410435.1 uncultured Candidatus Bathyarchaeia archaeon | reverse complement strand
CCCCCACTACCCCACCCGGCACCCCCTCCCCCTCTCCCCCCCGGGCGCCTAGTCGGAAATCACAGGTAGCCTTCTGGCTTGGTTGGTTTGCGAGGTGCTTGTAGAAGTCGCTTTTGCCAGTTGTGTTGGTTGTACTGTCGCCACAACCACACTGCAATAAAAACCAGACGCAGAACCTAAATCAACTGTTTCTGCCAAAAGTTTAGGAAAATGAAGTAGCAGGGCAGCACTCCCTTCTTCTTCTAATTAAAAATTTTTAACCACGCACACGTATGGCAATAACCGCGTGCGTTAGGTTTTAACAAATACGTATTGCTTGTATGACTTAAAACCAGCCTTGGAGTAAATCCGCTTTGCGATGTCATTGTTATCCATGACGTAGATGACTGCTCCGTCAGCTACAGCTAAACAGGCCTCAAGTAATGACGAGACAATTGAGGTTGCGTACCCCAAACGCTCATAGCCGGGTCTGGTTGCTATCCACGTTACATGACACATTTTGGGCGTAAGCATAGCGTACCCAAACGACGCAAGCTTGCCTTCACGTTTTATTCCAAGCCAAAGCGCCTCTTTTGCAGAAAACAGCGCCGCAACAGCCTCAGCAGATATGTCTCCCCATAGAGCTACGTTGGCTTCATGCATCAACTCTGCAATGTCGCATGCGTCTGATGCAATTAACCGTTCTGGCTTTTGATTAATGAAGAATTGTCCGTTCACCCGTTCAAGGTGCATTAAGGTCACGTTTGCTTTAAGTTTAGGCTGCGGATATTTGGCGTTTAGAAGTTCTTCGCAATCAACGGGCACCTGAACATCAGCAACCTGCGGCGGTAACTCTTTTAGCAGCAACTCTACAGCTTCATGTTCACCCCGCAACTGCGCAATGTGCCCGTCGAAAATAACCATTAAACCAGCAACGACAGCACCTTCAAGCGCCATATAGATACATGTTCTAGTCCGCTGAAGCAGCCAGTCATAGATAAAAAAGTAGTAATCACAGTAATCCTTCTCAGCGGCATCCATGAACTGGCGCTCTAAATCGGGTGAAACCTCAACTATTTCCAATTTAACCAAGAAAATAGTCGCATGTAGAACAATAAAGCGTTTGGGTCAACTATTAGCTGCTTGTGCGTATTCCAACAAGACGATAGACAAGTCTTAAATATTTATGGAGCCCTTTTTGGTTGAAGGATTCACATGGCATGGGTTGATGCTCTTGCTCTTCGACATGACGAAAAAGTCGTTGAAGCATGGCATGGAATACGGGAAATCATCGGCGGCACATTCGACGTCACCTTACATGAGGGACAGAAGAACCGCAGAAGACTAACCGTGCGGGAGCATAAAGAGGGACTTTTAGTGCTCACGACACAGAGGCTGCTTTTTCTGGAGGGACTTGAACCTGACGGTAAACGACTTGGAGAATCAGTGAAAGTATCCTTAATCGACGTGGACATCGAAAAACTCGGATTCGAAAAAGCCCCGCTAAGACCAATCGACGAGGTACCCGGCTATGAAACTAACGTTTTCAGGTTAAAACGTGTGCGTAAGAAGAAAGAATTCAACAAGTTCAAAACGTTAATCGAAGAGTACATCAATAAACGCAACCAGCAGCTTAAAGAAGAAATCAAAAAAGTAGTTAAATTCACGATTAATTAGAGCTCGCGCTCTATCATGTAGTGCACGATGTCACGGATGAACTGTTTATCCTCGCTTTCAGGGGCTGCGGCATAAGCTTTCTCGAACTCCATCAGCGACTCGTCAGCCAATCTTCGAGCGACTGCACGGGCGTATTCTATGCAGTCATACTGCTGCATTAAATTATAAACCCACATTATCTCCTGAGCTTCTCTTTTCTCGCGGGGTTTTCCCAGAAAAGACGTAATTTTAGACTTCTCCTGTGGATCACAACTGTTTAGTAATCGGATAAGGATTAGGGTTCTTTTGCCTTCCCAGATGTCGCCCCCGATTTCTTTGCCATACTTTGAGTACTCAGCAACAAGGTTTAGAATGTCGTCTTGAATCTGGAAAGCTACACCCATAAAGTACGCAAACTGGTTAAACCTGTCCAGCGCAACAGAACCGCCTGAACCTATAATGGCGCCGATACGTACTGGATGAATACAGGTATACCAAGCAGTCTTCTTAAGGGTCATACGGAAATAGTCGGCGTCCGTTAAGTCAACAATATTATCGCGCATCCAACCAAGTTCGAGCGCTTGGCCTTCAGCAGTTTCAGTAACCATATGCAGTACCTCAGCCATTACATCGTGACTCATGTAGCCCCCAAGAACATCGCGGTTATCGACGAGTGGATACATACTCAAAGCGCTTAGTGCATCTGCAAGGTTCATTGCAACGGGGATGCCTACAACTGAGTGCAGTGTAGGTAAACCACGGCGGAAGTCGCTTCCGTCTTCTATGTCGTCGTGTACAAGAAAGGAGTTGTGGAATAATTCAAGCGCGGCAGCCGACTTTAAGGCGCTGTGTGTGCTACCGCCGAATGCCCTGCATGTTGTGATGCATAAAGCGGGACGTAATCCTTTGCCGCCTCGACGCGGATACACTGGAACAAGATCGTAGAGGTACTTACGGGGTTCTTTATTAGAATGAAAATAGGGCTGCAATGCTTCCAGAGTAAGTCTCTTGTAGTATTCTAACTTTTCTTCTACAAGCTTAAACTTAGTTCCCTGCATTGCAAGCACATTTAGGTTTACTCGACTTTTATGATGATCTCTGAGCGAAGATCAGTCACGTTTGAAGCTAATACTAGACCAGAATATGTTCCTGGACTTGTACTCTCTGGAACAGCAACTGTCACGGTTGCTTGCACTGTCGTTTGCGGTGGGATCTTTAGTGATACTGGAGAGAATTTAACGAGACCAGATGGTAAGCGTTCGCCTTTGTTGCTGATGAGGTCTGTGCTGTATAGTGTGAATTCTTCCGTTTCGGTGTTGCGGTTATTTTCAAACGCGATTTGGATATCTGCTACTGCACCTGCCTTGACGGGGGTTGGTGAGGTGATTACTGGTCGCTGTTCCTTT
>CAYPGY010000217.1:0-3047 GCA_964410435.1 uncultured Candidatus Bathyarchaeia archaeon | reverse complement strand
TAAAGACAACTGCAATGCAACTACGCTTCCCCAACGGTGTCGCAGCAGTCTCTGATGAAAGCCAAGCAGACTGGATGATGTACGTCTACAAGCAATTCGAGCAGCCAACCACGGCAAAAGGTGTTCCAGTCATAATCTCCGTCATCGACTCAAACGGCAACTACAGACAAATCGGTACAACCACAAGTGATGCAAACGGCTACTACAGCTTCAACTGGACCCCTGACATTGCTGGTAAATACACAGTTCTAGCACAATTCGCGGGTTCAGCAGCATACTATGGCTCAATCGCTGAAACATCATTCGCGGTCGACGAAGCAGCAGTTACACCAGCACCAACAGAGACTCCACAATCAGCAGCTGACTTATACTTCATCCCAGCAATCATCGGCGTAATCATCGCCATAGTTGTTGTCGGTGCAGTACTAGCACTGCTCGTTACAAAGAAGCCATAAAAAAGACAAAAAGAGACAGAACGTCTCTTCCCTTTCTTTTTTGTTTAATAATTTAGCGTTTCTGTTTTTACCGTTTTATTTGGTTATTATGTGCTTGCTTTATGGAAAAACCGTTGATTCAGCTTAAAAATACCTTACCGTGGCTGTCTTGGTATGACTTTAATTAATCAAAAAGGAAGGAAGCATAATTATCTAAAATGGAAATAAAATGGGTTTATTCCCACTCAATCGTTGCCGGCGGTTTATGAGTAACATCATAAACTACTCGGGTAACCTGCGGAATCTCGTTAGTTATCCTTGTTGAAATTCGCTCAAGCACAGGATACGGTATCTTGGCGAAGCTGGCGGTCATTGCTTCCCTGCTCTCCATGGCGCGTATAGCGACAACATAGCCGTATGCTCTTGCGTCTCCCTTGACACCTGTAGCTTTAGTGTCAGTAACTACAGTGAAGTACTGCCATAAACCGTCAGCGAAGTCACATCTTCCGATCTCTTCGCGGACGATTTTATCCGACTGCTTAGCGATTTTAATCTTCTCCTCCGTGAGTGGGCCGATTATGCGTACTGCCAATCCGGGGCCTGGGAACGGTTGCCTGTTAACAAGTTCCTTGGGTAGATCAAGCATGCGTGCGACTTTGCGTACTTCGTCTTTGTAGAGGTCACGGAGCGGTTCAAGAATTTTCTTGAATTTTATTTTCTCCGGTAAGCCTGCGACGTTGTGGTGGCTCTTAATTTTATCGCTGTTTTTGCTTGCGCCTGATTCGATGCGGTCAGGGTAAATGGTACCCTGTATCAGGTATTCGGCGCCTGATTGAGCTGCGATTTCCTCGAATACGCGGATGAATTCCTCACCCATAATCTTACGTTTAGTTTCGGGCTCCGTGACGCCGAATAGTTTTGCGTAGAAACGTTCATGTGCGTCTGCAACTATGAAGTTTATGTCGAATTTTTCGAAGGTCTCGCGGATGGCTTCTGTTTCGCCTTCACGCATGAAGCCATGATCAACGTAGACTGCGGTTAATTTCTCACCTAATGCTTTTGCAGCCAGCGCTGTGGCGACGCTTGAATCGATGCCGCCGCTCAGTCCAATAATCGCTCGGGCTCCCGCTGTTTCGGTTTGGAGTTCCTTCACCATTTTGCCAATGAGGTCTTCCATCTGCCAGTTAGCTTGGGCTTTGCATACTTGGAAGATAAAATTCTCTAGCATCCGCATGCCGTGTTCGGTGTGGATGACTTCTGGGTGCCATTGCAGGCCATAGATTGGTTTTGTTTTGTGTCGGAAGGCGGCTACTGGGCAGTTGTCTGTATGGGCGAGGGCTTCGAATTCTGGTGGTGGCGCCATGACGGTGTCGCCGTGGCTCATCCAAACCTGCTCTTTCTCGCTTAAGCCTTCAAGTATGCCGACTGGTTTATCGATGGCTACCTGCGCTATGCCGTACTCTTTACATGCGGCTGGTTCAACTTTACCGTTGACTATTTGGGCAAGGAGTTGATGGCCGTAGCATAATCCGAGTATTGGCATGTTAACTTCTAGGATGCGTGGGTGGAGTTTGGGCGCGTTTGGCTCATATACGCTTGAGGGCCCCCCGGAGAATATTAGGCCTTTTACGTTGAATTTCTCGTTTAGCGCTTTGACTTCTTCTGGTGAAATATCATGGGGCACGATTTCTGAGTAGACACCGTGTTCTCTTATTCTTCTTCCGATTAAGTGGCAGTATTGTCCGCCGAAGTCTAAGACTAGTATGGTGTCGTATTTGGCTGGCATGTTGGCTCAGGGACTATGGCGTTTCGGGGTTAATTTAAGATTACTCTCTTTTTTTCAACATAAACCGATGCTCTTACGAATTTTTTGCTAAAAACATGCGTGGAGTTCGCTGATTAAAACTAAACTTTTATAAACTTACCCGACTGAATATGAGAAGCGTGTTTCATAAAACAGGGCTTCATTGAAAGAACGTACAGGAAGAGTTAGTATGGAATTAAACGATACCGATGTAAAGATTCTCCAAGGTCTCCTAGAGGACGCTAGATTCTCAAGCCGCCAAATCGCCAAAAACGTTGGCGTATCAGTCGGTACAGTACTGTCTAGAATAAAAAAGATGGAGGACGACGGCTTAATCAAAGGCTACTCAGTCATACTGGACCACGAGAAGCTAGGCTACCAACTGACCGTAGTTACCGAAATCACCGTTTCCAAAGGCCGCCTCGTCGAGACAGAAAACGAGATCGCAAAGATCCCAAACGTCTGCGGAGTCTACGACGTAACAGGTCTAACTGACGCGGTCATAATCGCCAAATTCAAAAACCGCGAAGACCTCGGCGCGTTTACCAAGAAGATGCTTGCGTTGCCCTACATCGAACGCACCAATACACACGTTGTGTTAACGACAGTTAAAGAAAACTTCCGCCTACTATAGGCGCCTTTTCCTTATTGTTTACCCCTCCAATTGAGCAGGGCACTGCTTTTCTAAGTGATTTATTGAAAACCTTCTTTACAATCCACGCCTAACTGGTAAGGAAAGGACGCAGTCACTGAAATGAAACTGGGCTTTGACATCGACGGCGTAATCGCCAACTTCTCCGACGTACTAC
>CAYPGY010000216.1:0-3067 GCA_964410435.1 uncultured Candidatus Bathyarchaeia archaeon | reverse complement strand
ATAACTTTGCTGAAGTCAACTTTTGCTGCTGCGTCGGCGATGTCTTGATACGTCGCGTTTGTAACGAGAAGTTCCTGCGCGCAGACCCTTGTGTACGCCGAGCGGACAGGCACAACTTTAACGCTTTCCAGCGGCGCTTCTAAGCGGAGAATCTGGTCGAACTCACAAACGTTAGAGTAAGCGTAGCCTTCTGCCTCAAGAATCGCTTTGACTTCGGCGGCTGGAAGCGTACCGTTTTCGCCTGAAAGTAAAAAGAAGAGCTTAGGCACTATGGTGCGCCTTTTAGTGCTTGACTGATCAGCGGCGCAAGCGAAACCTTGCTTACTGCGCCGGGAACACTGTCTGTGCCCACTATTTCCTCCACACCCGCGTCTAAGATGCGTTTTTCTGCGTCGCCGATGAGCAGGCCGTGGACGCAGCCGCAGAAGACGTGTTTAGCGCCGTTTTCACGTAGGATTTTTGCTGCCCCGACTATGGTGCCGCCGGTGCTGATGATGTCGTCGAGGATGATTACGTTTTGGTCTTTAACGTTCAAGCCCTCTGCGGTTTGGACGGTTTGGCCTGTGTAGCGGTCGCGGGTTTTGTTAAGGTGACCTGCATCTCCCCCAAGTACTGATTGCGCTTGCTGGGCGATGTACATTGCGCCTTTGTCTGGTGAGAGAGCGTAGGCGCCTTTGTAACCTTTTTTTACGAAGTAGTCTGCAATTAATGGGATGGCGCTTACGGTTCTGGCTGGCATAGGGAACTGCTTGAGTGAGGCTTCCGAGTGGAGGTTGACTGTGAGGAACTCGTCGACTCCTGCGGCTTTAAGCATACGAGCGATGGTTTCGACGCCGATTCCTTCGCCTGATAAGAAGATTTTGTCTTGCCGCGCGTAGGCCATGTATGGAATTACTGCAATAACTTTTGTTGCGCCCGCGCGTTTAGCTGCGTCCGCAAGGAAGGCAGTTTGGAATAGCCTGCTGTCTTGCATGGGTGGGCAGGTGGTTTGGATGATTGCAACTTCGTCGCCTGCTACGTCGCCGTCTAAGCGTACGTAGGATTCTCCGTCTGGGAAGATTTTAGCGACTACTGGAATGTTTGGGTATCCGGTTTGGGCTGAGACTGCTTCAGCTAAGGGTTTGGATGCGGGGCCAGAGATAATTTTCAATGCTGTTGCCTCTTGCAGTTTAGGAATGCATACTGTGGTTTTAAGCGTTATCTATCAAGTGGATTGTTTATGAATCGGTTTTGTCAGCTTTGAGTTTACGCTTCAGCAGTTTTATAACGTCATAGAAATTGTGCATCGAGTACTAAGACGTATACCCTTTGCTTACAAAATGCTCTATCCTTTCAGGTATTGTGAGTTAGCGTTTTCAGCGGCCCCTCTTAGGGAGATTTTGCTTTCCATGTACTGTTTAGCCGCTTTTTCTTTTTCATATATATCCATTTGTAATTTCCTTAATGATTATCTTCAAAAACGCTCGTTACGCCTTATTTTCTTATATATTTGTTAGTATAACGCCAAACGTTGATAAAACCGATGCACAATTAAGGCTCTAGATTACGCGATGAAGATTTCAGATGTAATAAAAGACATGCAGGATGCTTACCGCCAAGCCGACATAGCTTTCCATCAGGGCAATTATCAAGGCTCCGTTGACAACTATCAAAAGGCAATCCGCCTTTGCGAGTCGCTGCCTGCTGAGCAGGAGTTTGATCGCGCTCGCTTTGAAGCTTCATGCTATGCTGGCTTGTCAGGTGCATTAGGCAGGTTGGAGAAGCATCTTGAGAGTTTTGCCGCTGCGAATAAGGCGCTGGTGTTTTATGATAAATGCGGCGACAGCTACCTTGCGGATACTGGGCGTTGGTTGATGGCGCAGGTGAATCAGGGCGCAGCTTTGGCGGCGCTGGGCTGTTTTGCGGCGGCGATTGAGGCGCTCCAGCGGGC
This sequence comes from uncultured Candidatus Bathyarchaeia archaeon, assembly GCA_964410435.1. Classification (GTDB taxonomy): domain Archaea; phylum Thermoproteota; class Bathyarchaeia; order Bathyarchaeales; family Bathycorpusculaceae; genus Bathycorpusculum. Next base: position 1,137 of record CAYPGY010000216.1, on the reverse strand, counting down.
GAAACAGGTGTTTGCGGATAAAGCGTTGGATCCTTGTAAGAATGCGGAGTGGCTCAAGATGGTTGAAGGTAACATTGCAGCCATAACTGTACAGATGGAAAAGAAGAAGCAGTAAGCTATGTTTTTAACCGTTGCCGAACAGTGGTAACCCTTAAAGTGAATCCGTATGATTACTTGGCGCTTCATTCCTCTTTCAACTAATAGTGCAGCTATGAATATGGCGATTGATGAAGCTATATTGCAGGCAAGAGTTGCTGAGAGAGTTCCTAACACGCTTAGGCTTTACCGTTGGCAGCCCTCAGCCGTCACAGTAGGCCGCAACCAGAACCCCGCTGAGCAGGTTTACCTTGACGCGGCGGAGAAGCTGGGTGTTGATGTTGTGCGTAGGCCAAGCGGCGGCGGAACCGTCTACCACGATTACGAGGGTGAAGTCACCTACGCGGTGATCGCTAAAACCGCTGATTTAGGCAACGCCGACGTTACGACTGTTTACATTAGAATTTATGGCTGTGTAAAAGATGCTCTGCGTATACTGGGCACGGGTTCAGACTTTAGCGGCGGCGACGCAAAGAACTGCCCCAACCTCACCATAGGCGGCAAGAAGATCAGCGGAAGCAGTCAAACCATAACCCGAGGCGTCGTGCTCCAACATGGCACGCTGCTTCGACGAGTGGATTACGAACGGATGTTCCAGCTGCTCCAGCTCAAAGGCGCGACTTGCAGAGAAGCAGCAGATATCGCGAAGAGTAAAATAACAAGCCTTGAAGCCGAACTCGGACACAGAATCAGCCCCGACACCGTTGCGTCAGCGCTCCAGCAAGGCTTCCGCATCATGCTCAAGGTGCATATGGAAGAAGGCGAATTAACCGCTGAAGAAAAAGAAACTGCCGCTAAACTCTACAGAGAAAAGTACCAAACAAAAGAGTGGAATAATAGCGGCAAAACCGCTTAAAGCCTCTTGTTTCAGTAGATTGACCTTTTTATTTTCAAATTAGAAGAAGAAGGGAGTGCTGCTCTGCTACATCATCACTGAAAAGTTTTTGCAGAAACAGCCGTTTCTGGTTCAGCGTCGGGTTTGGGTTGCTGGTTGGTTGAGGCGAAAGTACAAGCAAGAGCAGGCAAAACAGCAATTTTTTA
>CAYPGY010000215.1:0-3082 GCA_964410435.1 uncultured Candidatus Bathyarchaeia archaeon | reverse complement strand
TTAGTTACTTTATGGATATTTCGAACCTTACGCCGGATCCAGCTTCGCCTGTTTCCGCTATAGACCAACCGTAAACCTCAACCATCTTCCGCGCTAACCGCAGCCCCAGTCCAGAGCCGTTGCCGGTTGTGAAGCCCTCAGTGAAAAGCTTAAGTTTATTCTCAGCGGAAATGCCTACCCCATTATCTTCATAATAAACTTTCAATCCGCTATCAGTCTTGGAACAGTATAGTTTAATCTGTGTTACTTTTACGCCGTGCTTAGCTGAGTTATCCAGCAAATTATAGAAGACTTGCCTGAGTAGAGAATCAGCCGTAACCCTTAAGCCCGAACATTCATTGATTATGTCTATGCTTGCCAAGTTAGGTAGAAGAAGCACTGCTTCGTTAAAGCATTCGCCGACGTCCACTTCGGTTAATTGCTCAACCCCGATTTTTTCGTAAAGCCTACTGAAATCAAACAGTTTATCCGACGAAGTAACCGCAGTACTTATGGCGTCTAAATACTTTGAAAGTTCGGAGTCGCCGCCGAGTTTCTTTTTAAGCAAATAAACGTTGGCGCTTATAATGGAGAGCTTGTTTTTCACATCGTGACGTGTTAAACCACCGACGACGCGTAGCTTCTCGTTCATAACACTGATTTTTCTACTGCTTTCTTTGAGTTCTTCTTCAGCTAATTTACGGGGGGTAATATCACGAATAATGGCACTTACCGAAACTTTGCCGTCTGGCTCCATGAAACGGGTAGAGGTCCACTCGCCCTCGAATATTGAGCCATCACCGCGTTTGAAAGTCAATTCTGCTTTGGCCTGACCTTTTGAATCGCCGTTTTCAATGGCATATTTCACTCGTTCATCCATAACAAGAATGCCTTCACGCCCTATCGCTTGGAGCTCTGCTTCGCTTCTGCCAAACATTCGACACGCTGTGGCGTTAGCGGATAGTATCTGTCCATTAGGCGTCATTATTAGCACAGCATCGTAATTGTTATCGTATAAGGCACGGAAACGTGCATCAGCTAACCGAAGAATGGTTTCATTCTTGTCATGATTTATTACTTCACGTTCAAAAGACACAAAGACGGTTTTGTCACCGAGAACCAATCGTGTAACTGAAGCTTCAACTTCCAAGATTGAGCCATCTTTTCGTTGATTTTGAACATGAAGAACCTTTGGCCCGTTTGCCGGAAATTCTGCAATAAAATCTTTGTAGAATGCAGGACTAACGTTCTTATCGATTATACTTAGAGGTGCACCGACTAACTCTTCGCGGGTGTAACCATACAGTTTAAGCGCGGAAGGATTAGCATCCTGAATAACTGGAACACCTTGATCGTCTGTAGCGAAAATAAGAATACAGTCAACAGCGTTATCAAACAACGCGCGGAAATACATCTCACTTCGCCTGAGTGCTTGCTCAGCGCGTTTACGATCAGTTATGTCACGATGTATAGAAATGAACCAGATGTCAGCGCCGATTTTAACTGGCTTAATCAAAGCCTCAACATAGATTAAGGAGCCGTCTTTACGGCGATGCGTAGTCTCAAAAGTATTCTGTTTTCCCCCTCGAAGCTTCTGAACGAGCGAATAGGTTGTTTCAGAATTCGAGTTAGAATCCAAGAAGCTTATCTGTTTTCCAACTAACTCATCTTTAGAGTAACCAAGAACCCTGAGAGCTGAAGAGTTCACGTCCCGAATAATAGGCGTTTTACCCTCTGGAATTTCCATAAGCAGTATGTAGTCGCCTGCTTGCTCAAACAGTGCCTTGTAGCGGGCTTCACTGCTCCTTAGCGCCTCTTCAGAGTACCTGCGTTCAGTAATGTCACGCTCAATGGCTATAGCCCATGTTTCTGGCCCAAAACTCATACCCTTGAGGGTTACTTCAACATAGAACTGGGAACCGTCCTTACGTTTATGAATAGTTTCAAAAGTTATTGATTTTCCCTGCTTAATATTAGAGGCAAAATCGAGTATTTTTTTGTCACCGAGGTGTCCATCGATAAGCGTAATCGGCTTACCATAGAGTTCCTCCATCGTGTATCCATGAATTTTAAGGGCAGCAGAGTTTGCATCCCTTATCACCGGCACCCCTTCTTTTGGGTATTCAAGCACAAAAATAATGTCGGCTGCTTGGTCCATTAAAGTCCGATAATGCTTTTCCCTCTCTGCCAGGGCACGTTTGGTTCTGCGTTCTTCAGTAACAGTTTTTATACCATGCAACAGTTCACCGAAAACCGTCTCTGTGGAACCATGCTTGTTATAGTAGCCGTCTGCACCCAAATTTAAGGCGGTAATAGCTACTTCTTCGCGACCTTTGCCTGTGAATAGCATAAAGGCAACGTCGTTTTTTTGTTCACGTAATTCACGTAGAAATTGTAAGCCGTCTTTACCCTGCATTTCGTAATCGCATAAGACAATATCATAGGATTGCGTCTGCAGCTTCTCGAATGCTTCATCAGTGCTTAATGCACCATCAACGATGAAGTCGCCGCTGATCTTGATGATCTGTCCAGCTAACTCCAAAAAGTCTGCGTCGTCGTCAACGTGCAAAATACGTATTGGAGCTGTGGAGGTAACGGCTTTTGTATTATTCATTAATTATTACCAAAGTATCCTTTATGCCCTAACAAAACTTACATTTGCGGTTGCGGCGCTTGAAAGGCGGGTGCCGTCAGATAAGTATTTGAAGACACGGATACCACGGATAGTATTCTTATACACTACTACACTGCTACTGACGTTCTGCAGCACTATCAGATTCTGTTGCTGCAAAAACTTCATTGCCGCCGACAAGCTTGCTTTATCAGCTTTTAGTATTCCCTGAATCGCTTTGAAGTTAAGCGACTGTGTTTCCCCAAGAGCCTTGAGTACTTCGACATATAATTCCAATCGGGATTGTTTTTTGCTGCTCAAGTCCTTTCACACTCTCTTGGTTGCTGTAGTACAATTAAACACTTATGTGTGTGTGTCCCTCCACACACAGGTTAGCGATGAATCTAAAGCATAACAAGCCAGTAATTGACTTAAAATTCAACTGTTTAGACCAATTTTTTGATTGGAAAAAAAGCGCCCCCGCATAGAAGA
>CAYPGY010000214.1:0-3135 GCA_964410435.1 uncultured Candidatus Bathyarchaeia archaeon | reverse complement strand
TTTATGGTGTTAGTCTTACTCTGTCTCTTGGGTACAAAGTCACTTCGCGGATATTCTTTATTCCTGTGAGCATCATTGTAAGGCGTTCTAAGCCGATTGCCCAGCCTGCGTGTGGTGGCATGCCGTAGTCAAAGGCTTGCAGGTGCATCTTGAAGCTGTCGGGGTTAAGGCCCTTTTCGCGTAGGCGTTCGATGAGCTGGTTTTTGTCGCAGATGCGGGTGCCGCCTGAGGTGAGTTCGATGTAGTTCCACATTAAATCGAAGCCTTCACTAACCTGTGGGTTATCATCGCGGGGTTTGATGTAGAATGCTTTTGCGTGTGTCGGCCAGTCAGTGACAAAGTAGAAGCCCTGATACATTTCGCCCAATACGCGGAAGGCTTCGCTTGAGATGTCTTCGCCCCACGGGATATCTGTGCCTTTAGCTTTAAGATCCTCTAGCACCTGCGTGTAGGTTAAGCGCCTAAACGGCAACGCTGGAACCTGCAAATCATAATTAAGCACTGCTAATTCAGCCGCGCATTTCTCTTTCACAGTCTTAAACGCGTTATACACCACCTGCTCAAGCAGCGCCATAACATCTTTTGCGTCAGCAAAAGCCACCTCAACATCCACTGAGGTAAATTCACTCAGGTGCCGCCGTGTATGAGACTCCTCTGCACGGAAAAATGGTCCGACTTCAAACACTTTCTCGAAGCTCAACGTGAGTTCTTCTTTGTAGAGCTGTGGACTCTGTGCAAGGTAGGCTTTCTGCTCGAAGTAGTCTATGCTGAAGAGTTCCGCGCCGCCCTCGGTTGCTGAGGCGATGATGCGTGGGCTGTGAGCCTCCATAAAGCCCTGACCGTAGAGGAAATCGCGGATAGAGGCTAATGCGACATGCTGGATTTTGAAAATTGCCAGACTCGACTCCAACGTCAAGTCAAGCGCACGAGCATCCAAGCGGACTTCGATGTTAGCCGGGGTTTTGCCGGTTATGTCGATTGGCAACTGCTCACTTGCGGTGCTAAAAACCTTGATCGCGGTCGGCACGACTTCGACGCCGCGTTTAGTCTGATTAGTCTTCTTAACGGTACCCTTAACGCCGAAGCTGAAACGCTTCTGCAACTGGTCCGATTTAGCTAAAACTTCGGGGGATACACGTTTTTTGGGTATGGTAACTTGGACTGTGCCCTCGCGGTCCTGCATAATGATGAATCTTAAGCCGCCTAGGTCACGGACTTCTTGAACCCAGCCGAAAAGTGTTACTTCTTTTCCGTCTAGGTCTGGAGTCACCTGTGAAGTATACTGTGTTCTAACCCAGTCGCCTATAGAGTCCAAAGCCATACTGGAATCCAACCCGTTTTAGTCTGCAATTTCGACACGTAAAGACATTTTACGTACTTTAGTGGCGATTTCCTTTAAGGCTTTAAGGTCCATTGGCAGTTGTGCGCCGCGTTTGCGTCTTAGGATAACACGTGTCTCTGTAGTTCCGTCAGGAAGCCAGATAGTGTTAATGGTTAAGATGCTGAACGGTACGAAGAGATCTTCGAGGAATTTGCGGTCATCAACACCGTATTCCAAAACGCGGACGTTCTTGTTGGTTTCGTCGCCTATTGCTTTGACGATTTTGCCGCCGTAACCTAAAAGTTTAGGAACATCACCGTGTCCCACGAGGATAGCTAAGGTTTTTTCAACCTCTACTGCTCGATAGAAGCAGACGTTTTGCAGGGAAGGATACTTTTCTTCTAGGCCTAACAGTAAACGGGCGACTTTCAGGTCGATGTCGCTGATTTCGCCAGCTTTTACTTTAGCTGAACACTTCTGGCAAAGTATGCCGCTTTTAAGGCAGAAACTGCATAGTTCGGTTTTCATTGGGAGTCGTTATTCCTGCAAAGAAGGAGTTAGGCTTGCCTTGTGACTTAGCGCGTCAACGTTATCTCGATGGTGCTTACGTTGGTTCCGCCCTGAGTTCCCTCATCTGAATCCATCGGCAGAAACTGATCTGTGCCGATACTGATGCATTTTATCTTGGCATCAGGAAGGAATCGGTGTCTAACCACTTCAGCGACGTCGATAGCTCGGCTGATTGATCTGCCACGTGCTTTAATGCTGACTTCTTTAGCGCCCGCGTGGAAGAAGGTGATGCAAGCGAGGACGTAGTTCATGATGGGCTTCTTGCCGATTAGGACTGCGTTGGTGGCTTCCGTCACGGTTCCGCTTCACTCCTAGTTTACTTTTAAGTGGCTTCATTTACCTTTTTATCTGCATAAATACATTGTGGTGGCCATCGGTGCATTCACTGAATAATAAGCGGACATGAAAACGATTAATCCTGTGCACAGCAACCCCGAGTTTTTTATGAAGGCGACTTAGAATAAAGCATCAGATTCATAAGGAAGCACACTATTGTAAAGGTTTAATCTACCGAACATTAACATAAGTGACCTATTTGGAGCCACTAACTAAACGCTCGATTCAGTTGCTTAAAACCCTCTACGAGAAGGGAAAATCCACCAACACCTACACTCTGCGCGTCAAACAGGATGAACTTTCAGGTCAACTGGGCGTCAGCAGACAAGCATTAAACGTGCACCTGCGAAAACTCAAGAGCCGCGGCTTCATCCGAACCGGCAGAGGCTTCATCGACGTCACCGAAAAAGGCCTGACCGCCCTTGGCGTCTCAACCACCCCCGCGTTTATACTGCTCAAAGTCTCCCCAATAAAACGCATACACGTCTACGAGCAAATCCGCGAATTAGCAGTTTCAAGAGCCTTCCGCATAGCAGGCGAAGTTGACGCCCTGATACAGGTTGAACGAGAAAACCTCGACGAAGTGCTAAAGAAGCTGTATAGTATAGACGGCATAGAAGACACCCGCAGCTACGTCACCATAGAAGTCATCAAGTAAGAGATACGCGCTTAGATTACAGCGTGATAAGACAAAAGGTATATTTGAGACTCCACTATCAATTAGCCAAAACAGAAGGTTATAGATACAATGCCGATATTAGACCCAGTCAAGAAAACCATCGCGCAGAAGGCCCGCTTATACATGAAAATCTGCAGAGACTGCGGTGCACGTAACGCTGAAACCGCGCTGAAATGCAGAAAATGCAAGGGCAAGAACCTGCGCTGGAAGAAACGAGAAATCGTAAAGT
>CAYPGY010000213.1:0-3196 GCA_964410435.1 uncultured Candidatus Bathyarchaeia archaeon | reverse complement strand
TGAATACCATACTTTCTTCCAAGTTACTGTGCCCATTGAGCTTAGAAGAAAGTATGGTATTCATGAGGGAATGAAAGTCACTTTTGAAGATTCGCCTTCCGGCATATGCATTAAAGTTATCCCCCGTTTTCAGGACTTGATAGGCGCCGACTCAGAAAAAGCAGACCTCCAAGAAATGATCTCAAAGCTGGATAAGATGCGCTCAGAAGACAGATACTGATGAAGGCTGTTTTGGATACTCGCTTCTTCATGGATAGTTTGGTAAGTAAGGATGTATCCTTTAGGAAATGGGCAAGAGCAACGCTAGATACATTTGAAAAAACAAATTCAGGAGTTATTCCGTCAATAGTAATCCTTGAATTATACAAGCTTCAACTAGAAGAGAACGGAAAAGATGCTGCTGACGCGAGAATAGCCTCAATTCTTCAGTTGAATTTGGACGTAATAGATCTTGACCCGCAGATAGCCATCCAAGCCGCCAAGTTACGTTGTAAATACGGTGAACTCCCTACAGCTGACGCTATAATAGCTGCCACGGCGATCATAACCCGCTCAGACTGTGTTTTAACAGACGATAAGCACATTAAACAGATAAGGGAAATAAAGACACGCTGGTTCTGACTAACTTAAAGTGGAGTTCTAAGCAACATTTCACATCAGCCTGAATTTAGAAAGCAAAATTCCCCATTGATTTAGATCAATTTATCATTTGAGTGCATAACTTTCAGCCCCTTCAGGACTAGTTTAACAAAATCGTTCATGCTCTGGTTTGTCTGCAGGTTTGCACCCCATAGATGATTTGTCCAATGTAGATTCGAGTTGCTTGCTGTTGGGTTGTGCATAAACCTAATTGATGCGAATATGTATGACATTACATAGTGTTATGTACTTAGATACCTTGAGTAAGACATTCATTGAAATCCTCTCATTCTTTAAGCTCCCAAATTAGGTGCGAATTAATTAACGCTTTTAAACGTCTATGGACATAGAGCATGCAATGAAATCCATTCAAGAAGTGAAAAAAGAACTAGAGTTGCTCAAGCCCATTCTTAAGAAGCGGTTTAAAGTAGAAACTATCGAAATTTTCGGTTCTTATGCTCGAGGAGAACAGAATGAAACAAGTGATGTGGATATTCTTGTTACTTATTCACAAATGGTTAGCTTTTTCACTATCTACGATTTAGAGAAATTTCTCCAAAGGAAACTCGGAGTCAAAATTGATGTTGTTTCTAAAAAGTTCCTTAACCCAAACCTCAAGGATAAAGTACTGCAGGAAGCCGTGCCTGTATTAGTAACTCGGATGTAACAAGAGACCCCGCCTTGTATTTAAGAGAAATAATTAAACATGCTCAAAGAATAGAAAAGACGCTTAACGGCCTAGATTACACCGCTTTTTCGCATGATCAAGATAAAATCGATATTTTGGATGCTAACATGGCAAAGATGGGTGAAGCAGTGCGAGTGCTCGATAAGTACCCTAAGATACGCGCGCAGTTTTATTACTATCGTATTCCTGTACGAAAATTAGTGAATATCCGCAAAATTTTGATTCATCAATATTTTAGTTTGGACATAGAAAGCATGTGGCTAACGGCATATGAACTTTTAGCGCTTAAACCAAAATTCGAGAAAATTCTTCTCGGCATACATAAGTAGACTGGTATCGGTTAATGGCCTTCAGTGTAGAAGGGTGGCGCCAACTACTTCAATGAATAACTGAGGGGTGCTTAGAAACGTAACCTAAAGATACTTTAGGGATTTGAGTAGTGGTTAGACCATGGCAAAGATTAAAGTAAGAATGGCAATCGATCCATTTTTAACAGTAGAGAACGCCATGGTTTGCGCCAAAAAACTGAACATTCCACAAAAAATGGTTTCACTAGATTACGACGGTGAAGCCGATATCCTATACGCCAAGTTCAAACATGCAAAAATTGTGGATAATTACGCTCTGGATAGTAAAGGGCTTGTTACTGCATCTTTGGATGAACACGGAAAAATAGTCGGCTTAGTGATTATGGCTGCATCCAAGTTTAATCAACAAAGCGTAAACTAATATATCAAATGGTCAACCGACTTTGCCTTCCAAAGCCGTAGCCAAGCCAATAGTTCTCGTTTTAGCTGTCATTGAGAAGTAGTCGGCGCTTAGGCTGCTGTGACTACTCCTTCTATTGCTCTTCTGACTGTGGATGGTTCTACGGTACATTCTTAACGTCATTATACCTGTTCTGTTTTTGACAGGAACCATTTCCATGCGCTCATAACCTTTATCGATTTCTTATCTTGTTCTATTATTCTATCCTGATTGAACGTTATTACCCTAAGATTGCCACATTTTAATTCTTCACTTGCATTAATCAAAGAGTTAATTTCTCTCTTATACGTCAAGGGATTATCCAGACTAAAACAAACTTGAATAAGTTCACACGCCCGATTATCATTTACTACAACAAAATCAACATCCGCTGAGGCGCTCTTATAATAATGGACACTTAATCGTCTTCTAATTAACTCTACGAGAACCGCGTTTTCAAGTTTCTTCCCTTTATCGGGCTCAAACAAACCCAGAACTCCAGAATCCGAAACATACAATTTAGGCTTGGTATTCCTCTCTTTAACTTTACGAGAATAAGGATAAATCAAAACAAATAGAAAAGCTGTCTGCGCATTACTAAGGTAATTAAGGGCTGTTTGACTACTTATTTTTGTTCCTTGCGCAGCGAACCAACTAACTACTGCAGAGATAGATATGTTTCTACATGCAGAACCAAAAAGTGAATTAATAAAGGCTTTAAAAACAGCGGTTTTTCTAATACTGAACCGCTCTATTAAATCCCTCTGAATTACAGTTGCATATAACTCGGCCAATAAAATATGTTTGAGCGCTGAATCATTACTCTTAACAACCTCTGGGTATCCTCCGAAGTTCATAAAATCAGAAAAGGCGTCAATCACTTTACTCATCTCGTTGCCTGATAAATAATCAGCAACTACAATATTTTTTAGATCCAAATATTCTTTAAACGAAAAAGGTAAAACAATGGTATTTACCGCCCGGCCACGTAATTCAGAAGGCAACTTATCTGCAGATAAATCCGACGTGGAACCAGTTATAAATATGTGGTATTTCCCTTGATCGAAAAGAGTTCTCAACCATCTGGACCACTCTGGAAAAGTTTGCACTTCATCAATAAAG
>CAYPGY010000212.1:0-3253 GCA_964410435.1 uncultured Candidatus Bathyarchaeia archaeon | reverse complement strand
ATAGGTTCTGCATACATCAGATATTTGGATTCTAATATGTCGGCGAAAAACGCACTACGGAAACGTGTTTCCGTGGCATTGGTTGCGATTTCCGCATTGAAGCCACCGTGTTGTACCAACTAACTCTTTAAGAGACATGAATCCTCAGAATAAGGATAGATCAAGCATGGAAATCAGAAACGACATTTACCCACCTATGCCAGAGACCAGAATTTACCTCGAAACCCTAACTTTACGAACACAGGAAAGTTATCCAACATTTTTCCAAACCGCTGACGATGTTGTTCGCTACGTGAACAATTTCCGAAGTTCAAAACTAGCGGGACTATTTCTGGATGTGGGCAATTATGTTTACGCAGCCAAATTTGGCGGTTGCCCAGCGTGTGGTCAGCACCAAATACAGGTTTGCCAAGCTTGCGGCAGCAAAATAGAAGCACAGCCTTTCATGTTTCTGATTATGGTCTTATCGGTGGTGGAGAAACTGGCTGCTGTTGAGTCAAGCTGAGTCGAGAGTTGGGTTCAATTCTATGACTGGGTAAACAGGAAAGACGTGGAGGAAGAGTACGCGCAGGTGCTTAGAAAGGGGAAATTCAGAGATTTCTCGGCGCTTATGGAGAGTCTGAAGGGGCGCTGGAGCAAGGAATTTGCGGGTATTACAAAAACCACCAATTTCCTCAGGGCAGCCTTGAGCGCCGAGGAGAAGCTGGTGCTGATCAAATCAATCAGGTTTCTGCAGGCAGCCCCAGAGTTGCCAGCACACAGTTTTGAAAGCGAGGAAGAGATCAAGAGCTATGTTAAGAGCAATGGCGATAAGGTTACACAGGTGGGGCTACCGTCATGTTTTGAGCCGCGACAGTACTGGAAATGCTACGCTAAAACGTCAGTTCAAGGTTACTGTGCAGATAAATCATGTTGCCCCTTAGCAGCGGATAAGGATAAGCTTGATAAATTCTTTAAGGACACTATAAAAACCCTTTATGATTGGCGGAGCAGGTTTATCCACGATTTAGAGTTGCCGCCCGTAAGAGAAGGCGCATTTTACGGAGTGCATTATCGGGGAAGCCTTGTTGTTACAGAGTTGAAAATTTCGGAGTTTAAACTGGTTTTTGAGGGCTTAATTAAAAAGTTCTTCGATAAATACCAAATACATACATCAGCGACTTCTAAGCACACTAAGAGTTATCGGTAACCGTTTAAATGCTATGTTATAGTAAGCTCCTTCCGCCAGTAACAAGAGTCTGTATTAACTGTAGATCAGAAAAGGTCTGTTTTGTCTGCTATTGCTTGTGAAAAGCCCACAACCAAACAGCAACGCATCTGCGATGCAGAACCAGAAACGGCTTATTCTGCTAAAAATTTTAGAAGATGGTGTAGCATGGCAACACTCCCTTCTTCTACTAATTAAAAATTTTTTTAATCTACTGTTAAATCAACGCTAATTCACTAGGCCGCTACATACGCTAAAGCTAAGATGCGATACCATAAATGCGAGGCGCAAGTTTCATAGACAATTACTTTACCCCGCAGCTTTTTGCAAAGCGTAGAATCTCAGGAGACGGAATAACAAGCGATATAGCCAAAAAATTATGCACGTCCTGAGAGCTGCCTCCGTTACTAAGATCTGTGCGCACCCTTGCTTGGAGCCCAACAACTTTACCCTCCACAGTAAAGAATGGGCATCCGCTTGAACCGCCATACATTACACGGTCAACCTCGTACCACGGAAACACTCGACCGTCCACCGCTTCGTTAAAAAACGCCGAAATATATGCACCCTGAAAACGTTCATTCAAACCATAAGCAAGAGCATTATTCACTACGTTAACTGTAGCCAGCGGAAAACCTAAGCTGCCGAGGTTGGTACCGGAAGGCAAGATTGTATCTAGAAAAGAAGCACATTTAGTTGATGTGGCGCCGTTTACTTTAAGGATAGCAAGGTCTCTGGCGATGTCTTCTTTGAATAGCGAGGCGGAGGTGCAATTTTTCCCTATATCTGGCGAGCGAATGACTTCAATCTCCTTATGAATAGGGTTGTTAGTGTCGTTGTTTTGATGCATGATATGCGCATTTGTGATTACATAGTTGGGGGCGATCATGACGCCTGAGCCCATGCTGTGTATTGTGCGGGCGCCTTGGATGGTTCTTGCCATTATGCCGTAGAGTGATTCGCGAATTTGAGCGGTAGCTTTACTGAACATAAGGGTAAGCTAACCGTGTACAGTTTTTAAGGATTTAGTAAAAAACGATTAAAGCGGAAATGGCATTCGGTTACTTGTGCCGTTTTCTGTACAGATAAGCCAAGTTCATCACCATTGACAAACCTATCAATACACCTTCAAAGAAGGAAGATACATCAAAGCCCCCGTATTCAAATTTGGTAAATTGACCTATCAACAAACCTACAGCCATAATTATCATTCCTATCGCTAATAGGTTTTCTTCTTTAAGCCGTAACAATTTCGCCACCATCAGGTATTATTCTTAAAATAATAACATAATTAGCCTTATCGTTCGGTTATAAATTTACAATCGTGCAATATGGTGAAATCGGTAACCCAGTGTTACAGTAAAAGAAAGAATAAGGGTACCTAAACGGGGTCATATTTTTTAAACAAGTTTTACTGCTTCATCTCTTGGAATCGCTGTAAGCGCTTCAACATCAGCCACATCAGCAAACGCCGGCATCAATTTTATGGCGTCCTTCTCAGAGGGCGCCTCCATGATACATACAAAGTTGTAGTGGCCCAGAGTCCAGTAAAGCTGTAACTTGATACCCTGCTTTCTTAGGTCTGCGTAGGTTTCTGTGAATTTATCGAGAATTTCTTTCTTGACAGCCTGTTTCCATTTTAGCAAGAAAATAAAGATCAACAATTTTCACCTCCCAATTTGAGGAATTATTATTGTCTATGCTAGTTTGATTGTTTGCGTAGTTAAAATTTGCGCTCCTCCTAAGAAGCCGAAAAGTTACTGAAAGCTTTTTTATTCGCCGAAATCAAGGTTTAGCAAAGGAATCGACTTGGCAAACACTAAACACGGCTACGACCACTACGAACTCTTAAGTGCACTGCAAAAATCCATCCGCAGAGGCTTAGAATACGAGGCGGTTCACTTCGCAGTCGAGCTTGAAGAATTCAATCCGACGATGCTTTGGAATCGGCTGCGTGTTATAGCCAACGAGGATATTGGACCAGCTAACCCCATGATGCCAATCCTGATGGATGTGTTACAGAAAAATTATTTAGCTGAGAAATCA
>CAYPGY010000211.1:0-3305 GCA_964410435.1 uncultured Candidatus Bathyarchaeia archaeon | reverse complement strand
TTAAGAGTAAGTTTAAAATTCCGCTGAAATTCACAAGTAACATATGGAAAATGTTGATTTTGCGCTTGCTTGACGACATTATCGATGTTACCTATCGAGCTGTTTGATGATGAGGCGGAGCTGCACCTGCACAGTGGAGAATCTTGCGTTATAAATCCACTTCTGGTTACGCTCGTTAATACCGCATGTAACCGCACCGGCAAACGCTACGCCCCTAAGTTGACAAAAATCCTTGGCCATATCAAGCTCTGCACCGTCAAACCAGCATAGCACGTAGCAGTCAGTTTTACCCTCCGACAAAGTCAAATAGACAACGGTACCCATCAAACTGTAGAAATCCTCAACAGTGCCCGTATATGTTGAAGTAACGGTTTAATTTACGGCTATTTTTCTTGCTCGTACAACCACGAGGGGTTTAGATTCGGGTTTACTGCGTTCCCTAAAAATGCAATGAGAGGTTTATTCCATTCTATCTCAGTCATAATACCCTCTGCACAGAGGGAGCAAAAGTTATTTTAACAATAAGACAAGAAGTTTAGCCTAGTTTTACTTGTTCAGCGTTAAAGACCGCATTGTATGTTCGTTTGTGTGCCTGCTCTTTTAGTTGACACGAGATTTCGCTGTTAAAGCATACACCACGCAGACGACGAAGATCGTGACCCATGCCGGGTTGTGTATCGTCGAACCAGCACATTATATAATGGTCATGTTTAACCTCGTTTGAGGTAAGATAATCGAGGTCCCCCGTGGGCATGAAGAATTCCTCCATTTTGCCTTTGAACTTGTTTTCGCTTTTCGCTACAGTTACCCGCTTGGCTTTCACGACCACAAACGGGTCTGATTGGCAGTCGGCCCCCTACGTTCCTTGAATATGCATACAACCGGTTTTTTCCAGACCGATTCTGACATGAAAAAATCCTCTAAATAGGCTTAATCTGAGCGGTTATATAAGTCTAAAGTTCGCAGGCGAAACGAACCTGAGTTTTTAAATTAGTAGAAGAAGGGTGTGCTGCCCTGCTACATCATCAATGAAAAGTTTTGGCAGAAGCAGCTGTTTCTGGTTCAGCGCCGCAGATGGGTTGCTGGTTGGTTGTGGCGACAGTACAAGTTACTGCTAAGCTGATACTGCTGATTTCTTATGTTGCTTTACTCGAAACTTCTATCTTCTATATTGAAGAGGCTAAAGGAAGGTACCTACCTCAGAGTGATCCATTTCCTACCTAACGAAAAAAGCCGCCCAAAGAGGACCCCCTATAAGTCTATACATAGAACAACTAATAGGCTCCAATATGAACACCAACCCATGTTTAACCAAAAAAAGGACCGGGCAGGAAATTGCTCTGCCTTTCAGAGTTATTAGCAGTTCATTTCAGAAGCCCAATCAAAACTTCCCGAATCCTCAAGCCACTTAGGCCAATGGCTACACCAATTCGGCATAGCAATATCCTTTACGCGGTCACCTGAAGGCTGATACGGCTTCAAATCAATAATTGGTGTATCTGGTGCTGCATCAATCCATGGGATCTGTATTATTCCCTCTTTTTGATCTATGCCTAATATAGACGCCACAGTCATAGCTATAGGGTTTGGCCTAGCAGGTGAACGCGTAGCAAAGACACCGATTTTTTCAGGTCCTGCTCTGTAGGGTTTTTTGCATTCCAGCATTTGTCTGCCCTCCCTGTTATCAAGCATGTGACTCCACCATAGAACAACAACATGGCCAAAATTCCCCAGTCCGTTCAAAGCTGCCCTGTAGGGTTCATAGACTCTAAGTTGGAATCCATGGTTTGTATGTTCAACTTTTCCAATTGGCGATATCTTGAATGTTTGTTCACTCATCTTTTTCACCTATTTCAATAAACTCTTTAGCCCATTCTTTTTCGGCTCTAAAATGCATAATTGGCCTCGTCGCTAAAGCATAGTCACTCTGTGGATACTTGTGTTCTTCAAAGAATTTTTTCACGCCTTCATAGATTCTTATGCTTTCGTCGATTGATTGAATGTATTTTTTAAGGCATTCGTGTCTCTCTTGCTTGCTTAGGAAGCAAATGTTAGCTACGGCTAAGTCGATTCTCCAAGTGGTTTTTTCGACGTTTGACAAGATTTCGATTAGGTTGTTTTTTAATGTGCTTTGCCCGTTTTCTGTGGCTGTGTAGATTTTTTGTGCTACGTTATTCTTGGATAGTTTTATTTCTGACTTGATCAGTCCTTTTTCTTCGAGCTTTTTTAGGACTTTGTATATTGATGGCAGTGAAATCTCTGTCCAGTAGCGCATGTTTCTATCTTCGATTGTTTTTTCTATTTCGTATCCATGCATTGGTTTTTCGCAGATTAGGCCGAGTACGGCTACCTCAATATTCGATAGTATATTCATATCATGTTATAATGATATAATATCAACCTAAATAAGCTACTGGTTCTATTTCATGTACTCTATTACCAATTGCAAACATAGCCGTGGCTAAAGGATAACCTGAGAAAGATACTAAGAAAAAACCGAATCAATCCATCAACAAGTAAATTACACCACAGCAAGACTACCGCTAGCCGTCATAAAACAGTTAGTTCTACAACACTTGCTGTGCTGTAGCAAGAAACCTAGTCTACCCTAAACGAGCACACAAGTAATTATATTGGTAAATCGAAACGGATTGACTCGTTTTATCGTGTAGAGTTTTATGGGTGATCGTTTAGTTTAGCGACTAACTCTTTTTGCGTTTTCCTGTACCTTTTAACTATGTCCTTTCCAAAATCTGTGACCTCTGAGGAGCCACCGCCCTTTGCGCCGCCGCGACTGCGTGTAACCAGTGATTGACCTAGTCTCGCTTCTGCTAACGTTATCCTGTGTAGTGCATACCTGTATGACATGCCTAATTCTTTTGATGCTTCCAAAACGGAGCGGTGCTGGTCGATTTTTTCGATTAATTTTGCTACTCCGTCGCCGAAGACGGGTTCATCTTTCTCATTTACTATCCAAAGCTTGAATCGGTAGCTTAATGGGCACATATTGTTGGTCACTAAACCTTATTTGTGGCGTCTGAGGACTTAAGCTTAATGTTACATGTGCTTTTTAGGCTGTGGCGTTAGTTGTGTTTGTGATGACGTTGTAGTCGCTTGTAGCTAGCAAGGCTTTTATAGCATATATATTGTATATACGATTAATATCAGATGGGTTAACGTGTCACTAAGGGAGAACATAAATTGTCGGAATCAATGCAAGATACCCCAAAATTAAACCAAGTTGTCGAAAAAAAAGTCCTCAACTCGGTACCCAACAAACGCACCAGATCCGCCCCAGACATCGC
>CAYPGY010000210.1:0-3367 GCA_964410435.1 uncultured Candidatus Bathyarchaeia archaeon | reverse complement strand
AGTAACAGCAGCTAAAACAGCTTTTAATGCTATAAAGACCTTTCAATTCCCGTTTCTTGGGATTTTCCCTTGCACCCGCGCCAATTTTGGCTCTATTCGACGATTGGAGGCAGATTTATTCATGATTGAAGATATGTAGCCTCGATTAATATTGGGATGTCAATCAGCTTATAAAGATAATCGGGCAGACTGAATTGATGGTCGATAAGCAGTGTATTTTCTTTCTGATATCGAACAGAAGCAGCTTCTCTATCAGCTTCTGCCAACCGCACGAGACGTAGGTGTAAGTAAAGAGCTTCGAGGATGGAACTGGCACCAACCACCCTTAAAACCCTATTTTGATAACGTCAGGTTACCAATGTATCAAATCTGCTCAAAATATTGCCCTACAAACCGCGACATCTATCTTCGGAATATTGAAAAGAAATTTTGCCCGCCGAACTCTCGCATGAACTCAGGTAAGCTATTCCACGGAATAGTTAGTGATTGTTTACAGAGTTTTCGGCAGAGGCAAACCTTAAGCTTTGAGGCATGGTGGCAAAAGATTAGATGGCAGGAAATTTGCGAAAAACCCGAAGTAGTCATTGATAAGTGCAGACAGGTTTGGGATTTTACGCATAAAATGTGCGAGGCCCAACTAGCTGAACTTTCCTGCAGCCAACCTTACGCGTCGGAAATGGATTTATTGGGAACAGCGGTCCCGTTTTTGGTTGAGCATAAACTTTCAGGCGAACTGTTGGGCTTAAGCGATATTCTCAGTGTAGACTGCTTTGATTATCTTAGAACAATAATGTTTGACCTCAAAGTAACCAGCATGAAAGAAGACTGGCATAGGCTCTATTCACTGGGATATGCACTGGTGTTTGAGAGCATCCATGAAGTGCCTGTAGACATCTGTTGCACAGTGTATCTAAACGTTGAGAACGGGAAAATCAGCCTTCAGAAGGACCTGTTTTTTGCCAACGATGAACTGCGACAATGGTGGCTAGAAGAAAGAGATAAAAAACTAGAAATCGTCGCAGAACGAAAAGACCCGGGCAAACCTGAACGTTCACAGTGTAAAGAATACTGTCAGTATTACAATGTCTGCTACGGTTAGGTTGCGCTGTTTATGAATGTGTTCTTGGATGATTTCGGAATTTTCTTGGGACGGAAAAGGAATCGCTTCAGTGTCAAAAAGAATGGGGAAGTGAAAGAAATTGTGGCTGATGATGTTGACTCGATAATCTGTTGCTCCTCAGGCGTCGCTATCTCAACAAGCGCCTTGGAATTGGCCACAGAAAACAACATACAAGTTGTTTTTGCAAAATACCGTGGTTGGCCTTACGCAGTTTTGATGCCCGCATCTTTGACAGGCTCGGTTAGGGCACGACGCGAACAATTCCTTGCCTACAATGATGAACGCAGTGTGGTTCTAGCCAAGAAATTCATTGCTGGAAAACTGGTTAACCAAGCAAATTTTCTAAAGCTCATGGCTAAAAACCGAAGACAAACCGACCCGAAACTGTCTGAGAAACTGTATGAATCAGGCAAGCTGATTGATGATGCAAACGACCGAATCGGCAAAGAACAAGGAAGCAACATAGATGAGAAACGCCAGCAAATCATGAATTTGGAGGCAGAGGCTGCACGGTACTACTGGGACTGCGTGCGCCAGATATTACCAGCCGAACTAGGGTTTACAGGGCGAATTACCCGAGGTGCCACCGACCCGTTTAATGCTATGCTAAATTTTAGTTACCAGACTGTTCTGTTTCCCGAAGTCTGGAAAGCCGTCAGCTACGCTGGATTGGATTTTTATGCGGGATATTTGCATGCTGACCGTTCTGGGAAGCCGTCGCTGGTTTTGGACATGATGGAAGAGTTTCGCCAGCAACTCGTAGACCGAACACTAATCGGGCTAATAACCAAGAACGTCATAAAACCCGAGGAAATCATCGCTGCCGACTCAGTTGAGGAGGGGCGGGTTTTGAGCAAAGACGTCATAAAGGTGCTGTTGGCTAGCTTGCAGGATCGTTTGGATAGCGAGGTTATGTTTAACGGTCAGAAGGGGTCGCTGAAGAGTTTTATTCATTTGCAGCCTCGGTGTATGGTTCGTTTCTTGCTAAAGGAGGCAGAGTATGTGCCGTTCTGTTTGGGGTGGTAGATGCCTTGCGTTATGTTGTTATTTATGATGTTTCCGATGATAACTTGCGTAATCAGGTTGCTGAGACGCTCAAGGATTATGGGTTACAGCGGATCCAATACAGTGGCTTCATGGGCGACCTAAGACGCGACCAACTAAACAGCCTCTTGGTGGACCTAAAGAACCTGATTAAAGACTTGGTGGAGAATGTGCAGCTTTTTCCCATGTGTGATAGTTGCTTGAAGGGCAAGAAAATGGTAGGCAAACCCAAGAAGTACGAGTTCAAAGAAGGCAAAGACAAAATCATGTATTTCTAAGCATAACATTTTTGTATGCAGACGATACCTATTGTATACGGTGATATATATTGACGCTTAAACCATTAGCCGTGCGCGTCCCCGCTGAATTGGATGAAGAAATCTCTGAAATCATAAAAAAAGAAAAACTCGACAAAGCCACTGTTGTTCGAAACCTTCTTGAAACAGGCATCACCGAATGGCGAAAACAAACCGCTTTGGAACTCTTAAGCAAAGGGAAAGTCACTTTTGCTGAGGCTGCAGATATTGCAAAGCTTTCTCTTTGGGAATTCGCCGATTTAGTAAAACAATGCAACGTTGAATGGGTCCGATTTGAACCTGAAGATGTCGAAAAAGAATTCAAGGATGCATCGGCGGCGAAGCGTAGTTGAAACAGTTAGTTTTCAATTCCACCCCCTTGATCTACCTATCCAAAGTTGGGTTAAGCGGAATCATTGAAAATTTGCAGGAGGAAAAGTTGACTTCTCCACTGGTAAAAGTTGAAGTTGTGGATAAAGGCAAACAAAAAGGCGTCCCAGACGCGATTGCTCTGGAGAAACTGTTTGAAAACGGAGTTTTTAGACTCTGCAATCCCAAAGACAAGCTGTTTCTTTCGCGATTGTCCAAGACAAGGGGGCTTCATGTTGCGGACGCTGAGGTTTTAGCGCTTGCCAAGGAACATGCAGGAGTGGCGGTTATTGACGATGAAGTGGCAAGAAAAACCGCTAAAGTCTACAAAATCAGTTACGTAGGCACACCATATATTTTGGCAAGGGCAGTTTCAGAAAAGGTCCTGTCGAAAGAGCAGGCGAAGGCAGCGGTTAAGGACATGGTTTCTTCGGGTTGGCGCTGTAACTTGGAGACTTTTGCTAAGATAATGGAGTTAATAGATAAACTGTAAGGGCGGCAGTCTTGGGCAAGAAAAACGATGAATGGCTAAAACGGC
>CAYPGY010000209.1:0-3386 GCA_964410435.1 uncultured Candidatus Bathyarchaeia archaeon | reverse complement strand
CACGCTTATAGTAGCGGCTGAGCTTGTGGATGCGTGCTTCGATGATTTGCATGTTACGTTTGTTGTGAAGGTCCTTCTTGTTTTTGTCCATGTGAACAGCCATCGCCTGTGCCTTTCTCATGAGGTTAGCGAGGTCCTCTGGCATGGGCGGTGTTAAGCCTGCGGCTTTAATTGTGTCGCTTATGGATTTGCCTGTGATTGGCTTAACGAGTGGAATAGCGTATTGGTCACGCAGAATAGTGCCGATTGCGCTCATGGTGTGGCCTTCTTTGGCGAGTTTAATGATGAAGGCTTCGACTTCCTCTGGCTGGTACTTGCACCAGCTTGGTGGGCGTCTGCTGACTGGGCGAATCGAGTGTGATTTTCCTTTTTCTTGCTTTGGCATCGTTACACCTATTTGTGCACCTAAACCATACCGCACAGATATTTAAAAGTAACTAGTCTCGCTCTGCGAAAAATGGAAAAAATCCATGTTAGAGCCGCCGATAGGCAATACGGATTACTCCTTGCACGATTAATGATACACCGGCTAAGATGATTAGTATGGGCCAGAATGTGAACCAGCCGCTGACGGTTCCAGCCATCAAGTACACGTATGCAGCTACTGCGCCGCCTACCCACCAGATCAGGTTGCCGACGGTCTCCGCGATGCGCTTGACTGGGGAGCGGACCAAGAGCCGAGCAGCCAGAATAACGATTTGCAGCACGCCGATGGCGAGCATGAAGCTGAAGACGGCTTGGTAAACGGTTTGGTGGGATGCGGGGTTGGCCGGCGCGGGCAGCATGATTGTTGTACCCTGGACGCCGGGGTAAGTTACGCCTGTCAAATCAGAAAAGAATTCTCCGATTGCGCTTCCGATGCCGGGTGTTAAACCGAATACGACGCCGACGATTATCAAGAAGCCTCCCCAAGCTAACGCGGTAATTAGACCTTCGTTTAATGATTTTTCGTGACGGTGAGGTTGATTATTCATGCGTTTCCCATCGGCTTCTATATTAAACTGGGAATATAACACTTTCAGTTAAACTGCCGCAGTGTTTATTTTGTCAAATATACGCGGGATTTTTGGGTAGTGATTAGAGTTTCTTGTACCATTGAGCGAATTTGCGGATTGCGTCTGCACGGTGCGAGTAGCCGTTCTTTTCAGCAATGGTCATTTCGGCGAAGGTTCTGTTGGTGCCCGTCGGCTGAAAGATGGGGTCGAAACCGAAGCCTGCTTTGCCCTGCGCACGCCGCTCAACTGTGGTGATTTCGCCTCTGGATTCACCTATAAAACTCACAGGTGCTCGAGTTTCGTCGTCGCAGTAAGAGATTACCGAGCGGAAAGTTGCTTTGCGGTCTTTGACGCCCTCCATGAGTTTTACTATGCCACTGTTATGAATGGTCTTGTAAACGTAGGCGGCGTATGGACCCGGAAAACCTGATAAGGCGTCGATGAATAATCCCGCGTCCTCCACAAAAATGGGCAAGCCGCTTTGCCTGTAAGCGTACTGTACGCTTTTCTCTGCGATCTCCTGAAGACTATCGCTTTGAATCTCGTCTCCTTTGAGCTTCAGCATACCTACTGCGACTCCGTACTCGCCCAGAATGCGTCTTGCTTCATTGAACTTGTTAACGTTGCCTGTTGCGAAAAAGACAACTTTGCCCCGCAGCTTAAATTCGCCTTTATTGTTTGCGTTCTTCGACATAGCGGCCACGCCTCTCTATTTCGCGGATTTTCTCATAAACCTTTTCCGCCTGAACCTCACCCACGACGGCGCTGTAGCCCGAAAGAACGGCTTGGAAGCATTCCTCCCAGAAGCCAAAATGCGTGCTCTGTAATGCACGCTTAAGCAAGTGCAAATCGACGCCCTGTGCTTCAAGCTCAGCGTTTTTCTCGCCTAAACCGAAGTCAACAAAGTAGATGGTGCCGTCGCAAGCTTGGATCATGTTGCTGGTCGTTAAGTCGCCGTGGATTAAGCCTGCTCTATGGAGGCGGGCTACGTTTCGGCCGATTTCTGTGCAGAGGCTTCGGCGGTGCTGCTTTGAGGCGCCGTTTAGCAGCGTCTTCAGCTGGGGGCCTTCGATGTACTGCATGATTATGGTTGATTCGGGCACCTTTACCATATAAATTAGAGGCGTGGCGACTCCGGCGGTTTTGGCTTCATGCATCAACTGTGGCTCATGCACCGTGCGGTAACTGCGGATTTGCATGTCCAGCGCGGCTGGGCGGTAGCGTTTGGGGATGCGTACTTTGATTATGGCTTTACGGTTATGCCACTCGGCGAGGAACAGGCTGGCTTCTGCGCCCTTCTTAATTAGCCGCGTCTTCGGGGTCTTGTCTATTGTATCCATGGTACATCCACCTTGTCTACTCGCCACCGCAGCTTAACCATGCTCTCCTCAATGGGCGTTGTTAATCCATGCCGATATGCGAGTGTGCCGGTCCAAGCGATCATAGCGCCGTTGTCCGTCGCGTACTGGAGTGGTACCACGCTGAATTTTGCGTCATGCTCAGCGGCAATTACCGATAGCATAGCTTGCAGCCGCTTATTAGCCGCCACTCCGCCAGTTAATAGCACATGCTTTTTTTCCGTATGAGCCAACGCGCGCTCCGTAACCTCAGTTACCATTGAAAACGCGTGCTCCTGAAGGCTAAAACAGACATCTTCCAGCCGATTATTCTGAAGCTGGGCAGAAGCAGCGGTTACTAAACCGCTCAGTGATAAATCCATCCCTTTAACCACATAGGGCAACGGAACCAGTTTTTCACCTTTTGCTGCTAACTGCTCTATTGCTGCACCGATTGGGAGTCCCTTCTTAATTTTCAGACCCGCTTCCCTCCCGAACACATCGAGGCAATTGCCAAGCGCGATGTCGAGGGTTTCTCCAAAGACGCGGTAGCGGCCTGACTCGTAGGCGGTGACCATGGTGTTGCCGCCAGACGCGTAGAGGGTGACGGGGTCAGTGGCGCCTGTCTGGAGTTTACCGATTTCTATGTGTGCAACGGAGTGGTTGACGCCTACCAGCGGAATTTTGAGGTAGCTGGCTACGGCTCTTGCAACGGTAGCTCCAGTGCGTAGTGACGGACCCAAGCCGGGTCCCTGAGAGAACGCTATGCATGTGAGTTCTTTGGCTTTCACACCTGCTTTTGAGAGCGCTTCCTGTAGCACTGCGTCTGCAACTTCCGCATGGTGTCTTGCTGCC
Organism: uncultured Candidatus Bathyarchaeia archaeon; assembly: GCA_964410435.1. Classification (GTDB taxonomy): domain Archaea; phylum Thermoproteota; class Bathyarchaeia; order Bathyarchaeales; family Bathycorpusculaceae; genus Bathycorpusculum. The sequence continues at coordinate 199 of CAYPGY010000209.1, read as the reverse complement.
TCGCGTGGGTGGATGCCGCCTTCGGCTGGGATGTAGCTATCTGATTTGTTCGCAAGGATTTCCCCGCTGAAAGACGCGACGCCTATGCCGAAGTCGTCAGCTGAAGATTCAATACCTAGACAGTATTTGCCCTCTAAACATTGCATGTTGCTGCTCATGTGTTACACTTTTTTTCTGGGGATACATATTTTTATGTGAA
>CAYPGY010000208.1:0-3401 GCA_964410435.1 uncultured Candidatus Bathyarchaeia archaeon | reverse complement strand
AGAGCCGAGTCATCAAAACCTACACTACACTGCTTACACCCACAAAGGTTGGTTATTCCACCACGGGCATTATGATGGTGAAGATTGATTCTGAGAAATTCGAGTCGGCAGCGCAGGAGATCGGGGAATTGCCTGAGGCGTATCACGTTTTTCAAAGTACAGGCGAATACGATATCGTGTCTGTTGTTCATACCCGCGATTTGGAGCATCTCTCCGAGCTGCGTAAAAGAGTTCAATCCATCGCCGGCGTACGTGACGTTACGGTGTCTGCGGCTACACGCATCATAAAAATCAAGACTTCCTTCGACCTCTAAAACCGTCTTTATTTAGGGGGGTCAAGGCAGAGCAGCTGAAGCGGTATGTGGGGCCTTATGTGGGGTCTATGTAGTGCCACATTCACATGCACAAGAAATCAACATGCTCAACATGGTGGTTGTGGCGAAATTGGCGCTCTGCACATGTAAACGGGCGGGGGATAACAATGCAATCGCAGAACTGCGTCTGTAGTTTAAGCTGTTGTGTGCAGCATTAGGAAATTCCACATCCCAAAAAGAAAAAATCCGCTAACTGGTCACTGGCTTAGGCTTTGTGTAGCCAGCCGCGTCCGCCCTTTTTAGGCTGCTGACAAACCTTCTTCTCCGCAACATATTCGCGTTGGCGCCTCTTCATGTCGGGCTTTTTGGCGGTGATTTCGGTTTTAACAAACTTTGTCCAGCCGCCCACGTTAACGTTTGGCGCAATAAAATTATCTGGGTTCTCAACTTTATGCTCTTCGAGAATTTCTTTGAAGTTCAGCGGTTTATAATCGCGGCTGGCATGAATTATTGTGCCACGCTCAACGCGGAGCGATTCGTATGAGGCAGCGGAGATGTCTTCTGCGCGCACTTTATCGTTTAAGCGGTCGCTCCAGAGCTGCTTCCACGCCACCCTGAGTTCCTCAACAAGCTTCTTTTGAGCTTCCGCTCGCTCATCAGCAGTCTGAAGCCCAGCATCTTTAGCCTGATCGCTTGACACCTGCAATACGCTACGCTCCCTCCCCTATTCTCCGACCAACTATTCAGATAGCGACTATATTTAACTTTACTAGCCTACGCAGTGCCCGTGATAACGATGTTCATGCTAAAACTCGTTACCGCGCCGGGGTCAGCGGCAACCTTAAGCGTCAACGTAGCCGGCACAACAGCGCCCGCGTCAAGCACACTTGCTTCTTTATTCCAAGTTAATGTTAAAACTGAACTGGCAGCAGCAGGGTTCCACTGTGTAGCAGTCATGTTTAGCGTTTCGGCAGTGTTACCAGAGTTTTTAACGTAAATTGTTCGGGTGACGGTGGCGCCGGGGTTCAGGGTCCCCCAAGAGAGACTTGTTAGCGGTGTGGTGGCTGCTGCGTCGACGTATATGTCTACATTTATGCTTGTCACAGGCTGCGGCGAAGTTGTCGGCGCCGACGAAGAAGTAGGTTCAATAGTTCCAGTCGCAGAAAACCCCGTCTGCACAGTAAGCAACGCAGCCGTAACAGCCGTCAAAACAATAGCCACTACCACCAACGCCACAAGCGGCAATACAAGTCTCCTGTTAAAGTTCAACTAGTTAACCCTCAAAAAAGAATTGAGTATCGCGTCTTAATAAACAATATAGCAAAGGTATAGATAAACAGAACTGTAGAACAAACCTACAAAAACCGATTAAACAACCATATCCACAATCAACATTCAAGCACTAATCAAGAACCAATCGCCTTCTGTTGAACAGTAACCAGATACCCCGGCAAACTCTCAATACACTGAACATCCCGACAAACCAACGCCCGCAAATCAAACCAAAACCGCGTATTCACCTTAATCCTCAACCTCTCCAGCTCCCGCTTAAACAGCCCCGTCGCCTCCTCACCACGCCGGTCAAAATCAAAGAAAAGAATAACCTCACCAGCACCAGACGCCTCCAATATGCTTAGCGTTTGGAGGTAGGATTTGCCGCCGGTTTTAAGCGTCACAACCTCACCGCCTACGCCCAACTCGACAAGGGCCGCTGCATCCTTCTTGCCCTCAACCACGACGGGTTTGCCCTTAGCGGCTTCCTCTGCGAGTTTTGCGATAATCTGCTGAATTTTTTCCAATCGATCTTTTTTGTGCGTGGACAAGCTTTTACCTTGTAACCTTCGCTTTACGTACAGTCTCCAAGCAATCAGCGGCTTCTTTGTTGTTGGCGAAGTAGCGGCGCACCGGCTCCAATATATCGCCTAGTTCTGCTGCGACGCCGTTTTTAAGGTCCATTGGATGCAGTTTTCCTTCAACGTATGCGGTTTCAAGTGCTTGGAAACTCTCAAAACATATGTTGCCGCCGAATTTAGCTGGGCGCTCGATTGTAAACACTGGTTTCTCGCGGAATATGATGTATTTGCATATGTCCAGTATGGGGTTGTGTTTGACGGTTCGCTCGGGGCAGAAGGCTTTACTCATTTTCTGCTTTATTTCCTCAGGCGTGTCATAGATGAATATGCAGGTGTCCGGTTTACTCTTAGACATCTTTGCAGATGCGATTGCTTCGCGCTCTTGGCCTTCTGGTATCGGCCATATGGCTGGTTTAGCGAGGCCTTGCAGCAGGTGATGGTGGATGCAGACGGGTTTCCAGTAGCCGATTTTTTCGCCTATTTCACGGGCTACCATGTTGGCTTTACGCTGGTCTAAGCCTAGCTGGCACATTTTCACGTTCATCTGGAAGATATCTGCGACTTGCATGGGGGTGTAGAGGTAGTCGCCGACGTAGTGGGCTTCGCCTTCTTTTCGGCCCGCGATCTCCAGTGTACGGGTGGTGCGTGCGATTGTAAGTTCCTTCGCGATTTTAACGGTTTTTTCCCAGTACTTGATGTCTGTATAGAGTTCGTCGCTGTAGATGAATTCTACTTTGTCGCCGGGGACGCCAAGGGCTAGCCAGCTGTGGCGGAATAGGTCAGCTGCTTTTCTTATAAGTTCACGGTCGCTGCCTAATTTGTTATTTAGCCAAGCGTGCCATGTGGCGAGGAAGGCTTTGTAGTGTATGCCTGCTTCGGCGAAGTCCTTCATTTTGTAAGCGCAGATCACGCCAGTGCCTAGATGTGCGAGCCCTGAGGGTTCCCAGCCGTTGTAGGCGATTGGGTGCTCCTCTGCTTCTAGTAGTGCGCGTAGGTCTTCTACGGTTACGACTTCTTCGGTTGGTGGTCTGCAGATGAGTTCGATTTTCTTTTCTATGTCCACTATGATTCCAGCTTTACTGTAATTGTTTAGCTGTTAATGTGTAGTGTTGAACTTAAGAATTTAGGGTTAGAATCGACTGGCATTACGCATTGTTTCTTTGTATTCGCGGGCGGGTTTTGTCTCCCGACGTAACCTAACACTTCACCTCATAGCTGAGCGTCGCTTTAAGCT
>CAYPGY010000207.1:0-3426 GCA_964410435.1 uncultured Candidatus Bathyarchaeia archaeon | reverse complement strand
CATCCACTAAAAGAAAAAAACACCTACAACCACAAAACAATCCGATCTACTGATAAGAAAGGGGTGGTCCCAACTGTGCTTTATGTAGGGAAGGGTGATCACTTGAGCTTAACAGAAGCCCAAAACCAGCTAAACACGTACCAACCTGCGCCTTTCACAAAGTAAATGTTGACCTTTTAATTAAGAGGGTATTTAGTAAAAATCATAGGAGTCCGCTGATTAGGCGGTTAGTTCTTTTCTCATTGCCTCTGCAAAGAGCCGCCAAATCTCCGCGTCGCCAGCGCATAACTCCTCCGCCAACATCACCCGCTCTTTTTCGGTCAGGTTCTCTCGGTGCTCAACGTGCATCGCAGTGAAGTCCAGTCTTGATGTGTCATCTTTTTCGGCTGCGATTTGGTAGGTGAACTGTGAATGCCTGTTTGGGCCAGAAATGTGAGTGGAAGTCCACTTCAGTTGATGGGGGTATATGTGCACGAGTTTCTCTTTCTCAACTACGCCGCTGGCAACGTGGAAAGAGTCTTTAACGATTAACACTCCATCCGCGACTTTTACGACAACCCGTTTGGCGCCATTTATGCCGATTAACGCGTGATCAGTCGGCTGGTAATCAGTACACCAATCAAACGCCTCTGCTGCTGTAACATCGAAGTGCTGGCTGAAGCTGTATCGAACTGAGTGCGGTATCTATTATTCCTCCATTGTTGGGCTTGCGGGTTTTGCGGCTGCGAAGTAATCGCTTATACGCCGCTGAAAAAGCGCCTTCTGAAGCAACGCACTCAACGCGATCCAGCGTGTTATCGGAATCTCAAATTTGCCAGCCACAAACTGCAATGCCTGCGCAAGCGTATTAAACCTAAACGGCTTCTGCCGCATCGCATTGCGCACATTCTCCCTGACCTGCCAGACGCCGATCGGCATAATGTAGCCTGGACGAGCCTCCCGCAGAATAATCGCCGTCGCCTGCCGCCGCTCCCGCAGAAGCTGCTCGCAGATTGCCAATCTTCCGCTGTAGTAGCAGCCGCCGATCGACGCGTACGTTGACCTGCCGCTGTTGCCTTCGTGGTCGCCGTAAATCGCGACTGTTGCGCCGTTGGGGTTCCAAACAGTCCCTGGATACCACGCTTCCATCGATTCGTAGCTCCATTGTTGAGGCAGCAGCAAAATCTCAAAAACATTATCTAAATAGTTCGACTCGTAAACGCGGTACTCATTGATTTCGGGGAAAGTCTTAACCTGTGTTATCAGCGCCTTCGAAATGGTGTCGTCGACTGCTGTTATGCTCCAACGCGTAGGCACAAGCCGCCTGTTCTTCTCTACGCCGAATGCGCCGACGCTAAAAGCCTTTTGAATTTTCGTAACGTTTACGCCCTGCTTGTAGAGATCAACTATCGCGGGTGTCGCATGCAAATCCGTATCATAATAGGCTTTCTCGATTTTATCATTGTAGCGTGCGTTGCCGACATGTAGGCCGCGGATCGGCGCTGAAGGCCCAAACGGTTGCACATCGTCGCTCATCGTGATTTGGCCCTGCGGTTTCTTTGTCAAGTTAAGCTCCGCGTCGACGCATGTGTCAGCAAGCGCCAACTCTCGGGTTTGATCAAGAATCCTGCCTGCTTCATTGATTTTGGTCACGTTCACTAGATGCTTGCCACGTATGAGCAAACTGCGGAAACCCACTATTTCATCCATGCTTTTACCGAACCACTGTTCAGGCAAATCAAAAATCGCAGTATCCTCATGCACAGGCGGCACAAGCGGCCCAACATAAACATGTGGGTAGCCGACTCTGCCGATAAACACGCTAGGCGGAGAAACGCCGTCGATGTCTTGGCTCTCCATAAGCGGCGCGCTTTTGAGGAAATAGTTGACTTTTACCATGATTGGGCAGCGTGTTTTCCCGCAGAGCATGCGTGAACCCTTGCAGAGGACGCATAGGCTGTTGGCGCCGCGGACAACCTGCTGCTCGGCTACGTGGGTGTCGACTTTTTTGATTACTTCTTGTAGCCAGTTGTTGGGGTTCTGCGTCGGCTGCGGTGTGTGGGTGAACGTCATGGTTGAAGTGTAGTTTGGGGTTTTAGGTGTATATCTTTTCTGCACACCTTTAACTAAAAAACGCCTGTTGCACCGCGTGAACTTTGGGGTATTTCGGTTTTTGATGTATACCTGCACCAGAAAGCTCGCTTATATCGACTATCACGTCGTAAGTGGCAAGAAGTTAGTGGGCAGAGATGGAGAAGGCTTCAAGACACCGCTTAATAGTTGTATTCGCAGCTGCAGCAGCACTATCGTTGCTTGCAGGGGCTGCCGCGCAGTCAACTGTGACGGTGTACATTTTGGATCCCGCTAATCCAGCTAATGGTGCTATGGGTGTTTCGTGTGGCGGTTACTGGGTTGGGCAAGTCCCTTTCCGAATTACAAGTGGCGCCACGGTTTCTCAGACTCTTGGTTACTGCATGAACTTTGACAGGGGTATCACTATCGGCAGCAGCTATACTGCGTCGCTGACGACTGCGGCTGACTCGGCGGAGTGGCGGGCTGTAAGCTACATCTTAACTTGGAGCAGCAGCGATGCAGCGGCTACGCAGGTTGCGGTTTGGCGGTTACTTAACAGCAACTATTACCGTCCCAGCTGGCTGTCGGCGAGTATCGATAATGCTGGGGCCGCGTTGGCGGCGTCGGGTTTGGGGAAAGATGTGGTGCGGCAAGGTGATAGTCTCGTGTGGGTTTCGCCGATTCAGGGTAACCTTTCCTCTGTGCAGGCGAGTCCTGGTCAAACGTTGACTTTTGTGGCGCAGTTGACGTCTTCTGGTGGGCAGCCGAGATCGAATGTGCAGATGCAGTTCAGCGCGACACTGGATAATAATGGGCAGCTGTCGCAGCTTGGTGCGCCGTATCTTTCGGCGTCGTCTGCCTTTACGGATGGTATGGGTAACGTGCAGGTCTTAGTTACGGTTCCGCAGGATTCGCAGCCCGGCGCAATAGTCACCGTTAAAGCGTACAGTTATAGTGTTTGGCCGCAGCGATACGTTGACGTTAGCAATCCATCGGCGCAGGATTTGATCGGTGTAGGCGAGGCGTTTCAGCTTTCGGTTTCCACCAGCATCTGTATCTACGGTTTCATTACGGTTCTCCCTGAGGCGCCAATCGGTGTTTTGAGTGTGGTTGGGGCGGTTGGTGCTGGGTTTACGGTTTGGAAGAGGCGCCAAAAGAAGCTTCGGATTATTGGTTGATTAGTTGTAGTTCGTCGAGTTTCTTTGTGCAGGCTAGCTTTCAGACGGTCGATGTATTTGGATGCATATGCGTCAGCGAAGGCAGACTTTTGTTGCTCTCAAACTACCCCCCTCCCCTTATAAAAAGCGGTAGAAGACGCTTTAGACCCCTCTATAGGTGCAGTGCATACACTGGATATTAGGCGCCAAATAGGTT
>CAYPGY010000206.1:0-3471 GCA_964410435.1 uncultured Candidatus Bathyarchaeia archaeon | reverse complement strand
TTGTACTGTCGCCACAACCAACCCGCAACCCACACCAAACGCTGAACCAGAAAAGGCTGATTCTGCCAAAACTTTTCATTGATGATGTAGCAGCGCAGTGTTCCCTTCTTCTTCTAATTTAAAAAAAAATTTAACCTGCTAGTAAGGGCGGGAAACGTCACTTGAGAGCAAAAAATCCTACAGCCTAATTCACACAGAAAACACAGAGTATCTGAGTAGAATAAAAAAATGGTAAAAATAGCAAAATATGAAAAGGGAAAAGATTTAGTGGACGAGTTCAATTCGACGTTTTCCACGAGCAAGCGAGGAAGTGCGGATTTTGCCGCTGACCTCAAGATCCATCAGGATCTGGTTGAAGTCTTTAAAGCCTAAATCCTCGTATTCGTCTTTAACTTCCTCGTATAGGTCATCGTCTGTCATGTCGCCCTTCTTTGCAAGTTTCTCCAGCATATAGAAGTATGCTGGGCGAGTTTTCCAAGTTTTCATCTGTGGCATAAGCGTTCCTATCCTATGCAACAGGGGTTGCTGGCTTTTGTACTTGTCGGATTTGCTGCATGAAGCTCTTGTACCATTTCTCCATATCCGGCGTGATCGATGGACCCATCTCTTTCATTGCATCCTGGAAATCCTTCATCGTGACTTCGCGGCTGTTAACGTCTCGACGCAGCGAATGCATTGCGGCTTCACGGCAGAGTGCTTCGATGTCGGCTCCACTGTAGTACTTAGTCATCATTGCAAGCTGATTCAAGTCCACATCCGCGCTAAGAGGCATGCCCTTAGTGTAGATTTTAAACACTTGATAACGGCTCTTATCGTCTGGTTCCGGCACATAAATTAACCGGTCAAAGCGCCCTGGCCGAATGACTGCGCCGTCAACCATGTCTGGGCGATTGGTAGCTGCAATTACCACGATATCCTGCAGTGTGTTAATGCCATCCATTTCCGTCAACAACTGGCTGATTACGCGCTCTGATACTCCGCTGTCGCTCATTCCCATTCCTCTACGTGGCGTGAGAGAGTCGATTTCATCTAGGAATATCACTGCAGGCGCCGCCATTCTTGCTTTACGGAAAACTTCACGGATAGCTTTCTCTGACTCACCGACCCATTTACTGAAGACTTCGGGACCTTTTATGCTAATGAAGTTCGCTTCGGATTCAGTGGCTACTGCGCGAGCAAGAAGTGTTTTGCCACAGCCTGGTGGACCATACATTAGAATGCCTTTTGGCGGGCGGATACCGAGACGGGTGAAGATTTCGGGGGTTTTAAGCGGCCACTCAACTGCCTCTTTAAGGTGCTGCTTGACGTCCTCGAGTCCACCAGCGTCTTCCCAGTGTACACTGGAGACTTCTATGTAGACTTCACGCATAGCTGTCGGCGTGACTTCTTTGTATGCGCCGACGAAGTCATCCATGGTGACCTCCATCTTTTCAAGCACTGAAGGTGGGATACGTTCCTCTTCGAGGTTGATCTGCGGCAGATATCTGCGAAGGGCTTTCATGGCCGTTTCGCGACCCAACGCGGATAGGTCTGCGCCGGTGTAGCCGTGGGTCATTGCTGATAGCTTGTTTAAGTCAACGTCAGCTGCAAGCGGCATGCCTCTTGTGTGGATCTGGAGCACTTCGTGGCGTCCTTTCTTGTCGGGAACGCTGATTTCGATTTCGCGGTCAAATCTGCCTGGTCTGCGAAGCGCAGGGTCAAGTGCGCCGGGTCGGTTGGTTGCGCCGATGACGATGACGTTGCCTCTGCCAGATAAGCCATCCATGAGTGCGAGCATCTGTGCGACGACTCGGCGTTCAACTTCGCCTGTGACTTCCTCGCGTTTCGGCGCGATGGCGTCTAGTTCGTCGACGAATATGATGCTTGGAGCGTTCTGTTGGGCTTGCTGGAAGATTTCGCGGAGGCGTGCTTCTGATTCGCCGTAGAATTTACTCATGATTTCTGGGCCGTTGATGCTGTAAAAGTTGGCTTCGGACTCGTTTGCTACTGCTCTTGCGAGCAGGGTTTTTCCGCAGCCTGGGGGTCCATGTAGCAAGACGCCTTTGGGTGGTTCAATTCCGAGGCGCTGGAAGAGTTCGGGGTGGCGAAGCGGCAGCTCAACCATTTCGCGTACGCGTTGAATTTCGACTTGTAATCCGCCGATGTCTTCGTATGTTGTTCTTGGGAGTCCCTTGCCTTCTGGGGCGGGTTCATTGAGGATGGTTAGTTTGGTTTCAGTTGTAACTTTGATAATGCCGTGTGGCCGTGTTTTAGATACCGTGAATGGTATAGCGTGTCCGAGCATCATGACCAGTGTTGTGTCGCCTTCGACTAGTGTGCGCTCCATAAGACGGTTTCTGACGAAGTTTGTGAAGTCTTCGTCTACGTTTAAGCGCATATCGACTGGCGCCAAGGTAAGTGCCAATGCGGTTTTTACTTTAGCTGGTCTGACGACTACGTACTCGTTTATGGCGACTCCGCTGTTTTTACGTGTGAATCCGTCGATGCGGATGATGTCGCGGTTCTGGTCTTCGCTGTATGCTGGCCAAGCGATTGCTGATGTTGTGCGTTTGTTAACTATCTCGATGACGTCTCCAGCGCTGATGCCGAGTTTCTGCATTGTGCGTTGGTCGATGCGGGCGATTCCTCTCCCTACATCTCTTTGTCGTGCGTCTCCGACGCGTAATTGAACTTCGCTCATTACAAGTCTCCAAATAAGTTCTGTGACTCAGGTGTGTTTGAAAAAGAACGGTTTGCTATATAAACTTTAAAGCGTAGCACTATAAACATTCAGGTGCTCTCTAAAAAGGAAATTGAGGGATATTTGTTTAAACAGAGGGGGTTTAGTCGCGGCTTGTTCGTCTAATGTTGAAGGCTTCTGCTTGGCTTACACCCGATATTTTTGCGAGTGCCTGCTCGAATTCCTCAACTATGCCCATCTTGTCCTCTGGGAACCTTATTTGGACAAGGAGTGCTTTTAGACCGAATGCGACGTCTTCGGTTCCCCATCCTTCTATTGCGGATGCTTGTGGTAGGATTGCTTTGACTTTGGCTTTGAGGGGTTCAAAGTCTTCGACGATGTCTTCGGGGAAAACTTTGTAGACAACAAGTATTGCGCCCATTAAGTATCAGCCTTTTTTATGGTCCTTGGAATCCGCATTTAGGGCACTTGTATAGTCTGCCGAATTTGCGGCATTTTCCGTCGCGTTTGATCTGGATTTCGCCGCAGTTTGGGCAGAGGAATTTGGTTGATTCGCTGCCTGGCGGGATTGGTTTACCGCAGCTTGTGCATGTAACTAGGGACAGTTTTTCTGACATAACTGTGACACTTCTTTGCCGAAATATTTGACGGGGTTGCTTATATCTGCTATGCTCGTTTTTTGTGTTTGGATGCCGCTTTAAAGCTTTTTGCATCGGCTAGTGGCGGCTATAATCGGAATAGCGGTAACTCTATTACTTTAGGTGAGGGGTACTTTTTCAAATTAAACCGAT
>CAYPGY010000205.1:0-3503 GCA_964410435.1 uncultured Candidatus Bathyarchaeia archaeon | reverse complement strand
TGCTACGATGCCATGCCAAAACATCACAGGAAGCTAACTTCAAACGAACATCTACGCAATACTTTTCTTTAACAAGGCAATAGTTTTTTCCATACGATCACACAATCGCATTAAAAATAGAATATTCGAGGAATATTTTTGTCCGAGGTTACCTGGAATAAACCTGCCCTTACTTTATATAAAGAAAATAATGAACAACCTGAAAAGGAAGTCTTTGTCATCAAAGCAAAAAACTGGTAATTCTAAAAACTGACTTCAATGGCAACATAACTGATTTCTATTCTTTGATGGTAATGTCGAGACCACGGTAACCAGTTCCAGCAATTATATTGTCTACTGGTTTGACGATTCAATCGAAGATTTTTATGGATGATTTAGAACTTTATCAAGTGCAACTTTCTCGAATGGAGTCAGCTTTACCGCAAATAAACGAAATAAAAGAACCCATAACACGTTTTTTGAGGCCAAGTACGCCAAACTAAAATAATTGCTACCGAAAAAAACTCTTTTATCCTAAAAACAGTCACTAAACATGATATTTTGACCAACAACTTTGCGCTTTAATCTTGAATTTTACTGATTTCTTAAACTCAACCTTAAATATTACTCAATAAAATACTTTGGTAAGGTTTGAATCATGGTGGCGCAAAAGTTAAACGTAACTTTGCTTACAGGCCGCACGATAGAGCAAGGCGTAGGGAAAGAATACGGTAAATCCTCACCCGAATATTTCGACGCATGCGCAATGGTTTATATGGATGGAAACGACATGAAAAAAATTGGAGTGAGAAACCGTAGTAACGTTTTAATAACAACCTCCTCTGGGTCGGTTGTTTTAAAAGCCGTTAAGTATCCGCGAAGTGCTACGCCAGGATTGATTTATATTCCTTATGGTCCATGGGCAAACGCAATAGTTAGTGCAAAAACAACATGCATCGGAATGCCCTCCTTCAAGGGAACACCCGCAGAAGTTCAAGCCGCCCCTGACCAACCTATTCTGAATATTGAAGAACTCTTTAAGAAAGAGTATGGGCGGTAAAGCAATGACGGTTATTGAACATGTGACATGTCCAATTTGTGGCTGCTTATGCGATGACATAGCAGTAACAGTTAACAAAAACGAAGTTGTCAAAATAAAGAATGGCTGCGCAGTATGTGAAGCCAAATTCTTGGGTTACAAATGTGACCACCGAATTCGACAACCCTTGATGCGCAAAGACGGAAAGTTCGTTCCAGTGACTATGGATGAAGCCATACATAAAGCGGCAGAGATACTTGCAAACGCAAACTATCCTATATTGTATGGATGGAGTTCTACAAACTGCGAAGCCCAACATGTTGGCGTAGAATTAGCTGAAGAAGTTGGTGGCATATTTGATAATACCGCTGTTGTTTGTCATGGGCCATCTATTTTGGGCACTCAAGAAGTTGGCATACCGACAGCCACATTGGGTCAAATAAGACACCGCGCGGACGTGATTATTTATTGGGGTTGCGATCCTTGGAGTGCACATCCCCGACATCTTGAAAGGTACACCAGCTTTACAAATGGCAGATTCGAGGATAGCGAATGGAAATCATACATGAATAAACTCAAATCGGAAGCAGGTAAAAAAAAGATACAACGCGTCCAAGGTTTGACGTCATCAAGTCAAACGGAAACCGTTGTTGACTCTATTACTTTCAATAAGCCGCCGGAATCCTTGAAGAAAGAAGGCCGCAAACTTATAGTTGTAGATGTAAGAAAAACCATGTCTGCAGAGATGGCTGATTATTTCCTGCAACTTGAACCAAACAAAGACTACGAGTTAATCCAGGCGATGCGAGCGTTAGTTAAGGATCAAGAACTTGATGTTGATAAAGTTGCAGGTGTCCCTGTAGAATATTTAAGAGAAGTTGTAGACACACTAATACGCTGCGATTTTGGCGTTATATTTTTTGGTATGGGTTTAACACATTCTGCGGGTAAATTTAGAAACATTGAGGTTGCAGTATCATTAATACAGGACTTGAACAAGCGCACTAAATTTGTTATTATGCCAATGAGAGGACATTTCAACGTTACCGGAGCAAACATTGTTGCAGCTTGGCAAAGTGGTTATCCCTTTGCTGTAGATTTCTCTTTAGGGTATCCCCGTTACAACCCTGGCGAAACAACCTCCACAGATGTACTGCTACGTGGCGAGGCAGACGCAACCTTGGTTGTGGCTTCCGATCCCGGTGCTACTTTCCCTAAAAAAGCTATAGAAAGCATGGTTAAACATCCCTTAATTGTTATTGATCCGCATATGAATGCAACGGCTATGCTGGCGGACATTGTTTTTCCATCAGCGTTTGTAGGAATAGAAGTCGAGGGTGCAGCATATCGTATGGATGGTGTACCGTTGCCTCTGAAAAAGGTCGTTGACCCCCCCAAAGGTATCCTCTCAGATGAAACAATTTTAAGGACAATTCTAGAAGAAGTTCGAGCTATTAAATCAGGTAAACCTGCTGGAATAAAAAAGAAGGGTAGAAAGATAAAATGATAGTCTTAACATGTCTCAAGAAATTCCAGTTTCCAATACAAGCTGGATGCATAACACCTGATGTTTTCCAAGGAAAGTCTTTGACTGAACTTGCCGCACTGGAAGTATGGGAAGGCAACAAGCAAAGGAAACTTGGGGATCTTTTTAAAATCGAAGAAACGCCTGCTGAAACCCCGAACATAACGATTAACGGTGACGCAAGTGAAGTTAGACATATCGGTGAATCCATGAAAAGCGGCGAAATTGTAATCAATGGCGATGCTGGAATGCACACTGGCGAAAAAATGGTTGGTGGCAAAATCACCATTAACGGTAATGCAGGTGGATGGACGGGCGGGTCCATGAAGGGTGGTTTGATTGAAGTTCATGGTGACGCAGGTGATTATTTGGCTTCTCCTTACCGTGGCAGTGTTGATGGTATGCGTGGCGGTAAAATTGTTGTTGACGGAAATGTCGGCAGCGACTCAGCCTGTTATATGCAAGGTGGAGTAATCAAGATTAAAGGGAATGCCGGTCCATTTTTGGGGTTCCATATGAGTGACGGCGCAATACATGTAGAGAAGAAGGCTGATGTCCGTTTTGGGGCTAACATGCACGGCGGTAAAATTGTGGTTTCAAGCACCGTGGTAGAAATTATGCCAACCTTCACTATTGACAGCGTGAAAGCAAAAGTTAAAATTGACGATACAGAAACTGCGCAGGGGCCATTCTATGTATTTCAAGGGGACCTTGCAGAAAAAGGTAATGGTAAGCTCTTTGTTTCAAAAGTTAATAACCCTCAATTAAGCGCAATATACGAAAAATACTTGTAGCCTTCGACTAACTCTGCGCCTATTGCTAAATCTGCAGCTTGAACGGCAGCGTACAACGCCAAGAGTACTTCGATTTCGTTTTGTCCAAGTGCTCTGCCAACGTTGTCGACAGCTTTGCTCATAACGTTCCAAGTGGCATCTTCGAGGTATTCGCGGCTCCACTCAT
>CAYPGY010000204.1:0-3590 GCA_964410435.1 uncultured Candidatus Bathyarchaeia archaeon | reverse complement strand
CGATATTTTAATTCGTCATACTGGTGGTCATACAAAAATGGGTGAATTAATCGGTGTAGCCACAAAAAAGGCAGTTACTGAAGCACTGAAAAAACATGATAACTAAGGGAAGCGATAAAAAATTGATAGACTTTATCTACACAGAAAATTTAACGAAAACCTATGGAAACACAAAAGCGATAAATAATCTGGACTTAAAAATCCACGAAGGCGAAATATTCGGTTTTTTAGGTCCTAACGGCGCAGGTAAAACCACCACCATTCGGGTTTTAACAACTCTAACAAAACCTACTTCGGGTTTTGCCTCGGTTGGCGGTTTTGATGTAGTGGCTGAACCAGAAAAAGTAAAGAAAGTAATGGGCGTTGTACAGCAGCATCTAAGTTTAGACCGCGACCTAACTGTTAAGGAAAACATGGAGTTCCATGCTAGATTACATCATTTAGATTCTTCAACCAGAAAGAAACGTATTGCTGAATTGCTTGAGTATGTTGAGCTTACTGAGTATGCTAATAGAATGGTGGACACATTATCTGGTGGAATGAAAAAGAAGGCCGCAATTATCTGCAGTTTATTACATCAACCAAAATTACTGTTTTTGGATGAACCAACAGTAGGGTTAGATGCTCAGGCAAGGCGTCGCTTGTGGGATCTAATGCGCAGATTAAATAATGATGGCACCACAATTTTTCTAACGACCCATTATATTGAGGAAGCTGAAGTCTTATGCAACCGTGTCGGGATTATGCATCATGGCCGCTTAATTGATGTTGGTGCGCCGCTTGACCTTCGTAAAAAGCTAGGGATGGTTGCAGTTGAAACACTCGTAAACAAGGAAACGCACTACGAATTTTTCCCTGACCGCGAGGCTGCTAATCGGTATGTCCAGGCTTTATCTTCTGATGCTAGTACGGTTATTATTCGAGATACTAATTTGGAGGATGTGTTTGTTGAGCGAACTGGGGAAAAGGTTGGAGGCGTTTAATATTGAATTTCTTTAGTGATGTATATGCAGTTCTTTGGGTGGACGTGCGCAATATGCGTCGCCACTGGAAGTCAACAGTTGCGACAAGTCTTATGCTACCCTTCTTATATCTAATTGCCTTTGGGTACGGTTTGGGTCAAGGTGTAAGCGTTGATGGATTTTCTTATCTTGCCTTTGTTATTCCAGGTATCGTTTCGTTAACTGCGTTTTCTACAAGTTTTAACGGCGCTGCCTCCAAGCTTCAGGTTGACAAATTTTTCTACAAGAGCTTTGACGAGCTTTTAATGTCGCCAGTAAGCACCTATTCGATAATAGTGGGAAAAGCCTTGATCGGTGTAATCAGAGGTCTAATCAGTTCTTTGGCGATACTGACAGTAGGCTTTATTCTTGTTCCTACATTGGTACTTACGCCGATATTTTTCGTACTGTTGCTGTTATCTTGCTTCATGTTTGGCTTATTCGGTGTGTTGGTGGCGTTTTTGGTGCCTTCACATCAGGGGATGAGTACCTTTAGTACTTTGGTTATTTTGCCTATGACTTTTCTCTGTGGTACCTTCTTTTCACTTGGTCAGTTACCTGATGTGGCAAAAGCTGTACTGTACTTGCTTCCGTTAACTCACTCAAGCACACTGCTGCGTGCGTCAATTCTAGGTCAATCATTCCCTTGGCTAAACTTTGTGGGCATCTTGGTTTTCAGTTTAATATTTTTTGCAGGATGCTTATGGGCCCTGAAGAGAAGCAGTGTTTAAGCCGCTGTTTTTCTTTTTCTTTCTATTTGTTTTACTTACTTTAGCTTGAACTCAACTTGTTGTTGCTTTTTGTATAACTAAAATTTAAATACTTAGGATGGATTATCCAACCATGTTGGAACGACAAGACACCCACTGGTTGGATTCTGCCCCACCCATGGCTCGTCTGCAATGCATCATAGATAGCCTATAGATGAGGGTCTATCGTGGGGTTTCCTGTTACCTGTCCGGTTCCCCCGATAGTACCCTTAAGGCAAAAACGTGCACTAACGAAAAATGTGTGGCTTAGTTATGGATTGCGCTAAAACTACAACGTGGCAGAACGAAGATATCTGTAAGTGCCCATGTGGCGGTAAGAATCCTCAGGTGGAATCATGGTGGCATCTCTTAAGCAATTAATGCAGGAAATTTCTGGTAAAAAAGCGCTAGGTCCCTCAACGACTTTTACGATTTTCCATGTATTCTATTCGCTAGAGCTGATGGCCCAAAAGCCAATCGGCCTAAACAAACTTGCGGAGCAACTGCAAATCGGTAACGGCGTCATTAGGACTTTAATTAGTCGCTTACGAGAAGCAGAATTGATTGACCCCGCAAAGTCTGGATGTCGCCTAACTGAAAAAGGCAGAACTGTTTGGGGGCAGTTTGAAGCAAATTTTGCTCAACAGGCAGTTCTTGAAAAGTCTGAAATAATACGGTCGGAATTCAATCATGTGTTCCTTGTCAAGAATCTTGGGGATAAACTTCATAGTGGAATAGAGCAACGTGATGCCGCTATAGTCGCCGGCGCCATAACCGCTCTTATAATAGTTTATCACAGTGGTCGTCTTTGTATTCAATCAATTACTGAAGACCTTGCGGAATTGTATCCAAGAGCTGCGAAAAATATACTGGAACGCATACAACCCCAAGAGAACGATGTTATAGTGGTTGCTGAGGCTGAGTCTGCACTTAAGGCCAAGCGTGGTGCATTTGCAGCTAGCTGGTCTCTTGTTAGTGCCTAAGCAAACAAATATGTAGTGTCGTGTTTTGCAATTTGCTATTTTTCGCGGCTGGTGATGTGCTGTTGCTTCTACACCGTTAGTGCGTGAGCTTTGTTTTACTGGTCTGTTTGAGGTACTTTTTTTGCGCGCTAGGGGTTGGTGTGTTAGTTAAATCAACTGATGTTTATCAACCATGGATTAATCTTATTTAAACTAAAATTTATTAGTTATTGGCTGGATAATCCATCCTTAATGGGATCAAAATTGCGATACAACAAAATAAGCTTACGAGCAAAAACAGAATCAACCCGCTTCAACTTGCCTGAAACAAATTATCCAGAAAAATCACTTGGCGGTGAACAAAATTGAAGAAATCCCTCATAACCGTCATTCTAGCCGCTTTAATCCTCAGTGCATCCGCCATCGGCGCTTACAGCTTAATAAACACGACATCACCCTCGCCGTCACCCACTCCCAACTCTACGCCAACAACAAACCCGACTACTTCCCCAACTATATATTCAACACCAAACCCGACTGACTCAACAGCAACTCCAACCGATACACCCACAGTAGAACCAACATCCACCACAACTGCACCAACAGCCTCGCCATCCCCATCGCCTACACCCTACCTAAACCCAATCATCGTTCAACAGACATCCTCCTACATCATCATAAAAGACTCCTACGGCGGCAACGTAAACATAACCCTCCCCGTGAACCGTATCGTCTGCATTACCAGCGGTCTTAATGAAATTCTATTTGCACTGGGCGCAGGTGGTAAAGTAGTGGGACGTGATTCATACACTACATTTACTGCAGCGCTAAATCTGCCTATTGTCGCCACGTCATCAGCGAGTCCAAACAGCGAATTG
>CAYPGY010000203.1:0-3591 GCA_964410435.1 uncultured Candidatus Bathyarchaeia archaeon | reverse complement strand
CCGCATCAAAATTGATCAACGACAAACCAGTCGAGCTTGCCCCAACCTCACCATAGAGCTTAGTAACAGAAGCCCACAGAGCATCCACAAACTCGCGTTCACTTGGCAAGCCTTCGCATTCAAGCTGCAACGCCAAATACCGACGCTTAACACGCTTCAATCATCTTTGCCCTCCTTGATAACAGTGATTCCAGGCGCTACAAACCTTTGGCTAAGCTTCTCGCGGTTTGCCGCAACAACACGAGTTGGATTGGTTGACACTGCATCCAGCGCTTCAGACTCGCTGAGCCCCAACAGGTAGGCGAGGCTGGCTAAATCGCGGGGCATACGCATCAGACGCTCCTCTGAGACGCCGCTTGAAAGCACAATGGGAACATGGAATTCTTTAGCCAAAGCAACTTCACGACGTAGACAAGAAAGTAATCTAACCCGTGGTGGGCCTTCTAAAATCAGAAGCGACTTCACATCGATCTCCAGAGCGGTTTGATTGCTGAATGCTAATTCCGCTTCTGCACGATCGAAGAAGCGCTTGTGGTAATCGAGGCTTGGAAAATTTAGCAGGTCAACTCTGTGGTCTTTGGCTGCGCTTCGCGCGATTTCTTTATCATCGCAAACTATACAGATGACTTCTGCTTTGCGTCTAAACTTGCGTAGAAAACGCATGAGGTCTTCTTGGTTGCGTGGCTTAAAATCCGCCCTTACCACGAAGTCAAGTCCGATTTGGCTGCAGGCTCCTTTTAGACCAGCGATTTGTGCATCGTCTAGTTGACTTGTGAATGGGATGCTGATTTTCGAGTAGCCAAATTTAGCGGCTTTCTCGATTAAAGGCTTGGTTGACAGCGAATCCCGTGGACTAACTCTTAAGTGGAGGTCGGCGAAGCAGCGTTTCATGGCAGTAACCCATACTGCTTAGCCAACTCTATAACTTCGTCGTTGGTTTTATCTTTAAAATGAACCTTTACATGAATGGGGTCATTCTGGGCGAGTTTAGGTTGACCCATAAAAGCCGCTTGCTTATCGAAACGCAGATACAGGTTACCCCTATCCAGATGCAATTTGATTTCCTCGTTTAGCTGTTCCTTGTCAAGCGTGCTTAGGCTGGCTCCGAGTCTCTGGAGCGCACTGGGTAAGAGTTTACGGTCTTTTAGCTGGGCTGTCAGCATTATAATCGGGTTTGAGTGGTGACCTGAAAGCGCGTTTTTTTGGAAAACAAGTTCTTCCGTGAGTTCAGTTGGGAAGAGGTTTTTGGTTGCGGTTTCTACTTTGTCCTGGTTCTCTGTTGCGTGTGAGAATACTCGTATGTCTATGTATCCGACGGGTTTGGTTTCGGCGCTTTTCTGCATAGTTTTCCCTTATGGGTTTATTTCGGTGTGCAGCCATTTAGAAGTTTTGTTTTAACAACAGATCAAAAAATGAGCCATATGATAAAAACGAACTTTTGGTTTTCTCAACCAACAAGCAACCGTCTACCACACTTAACTAAAAAAACTGATTATTTAATTAGTCCTGAAAAATGATGTAGCGGAGCAGTACTCTCTTCCTCCACTAATCTAAAAAATCAAATCCACTTAAAATCTTGATCTACTTCTAAATAAATGGGTCTAGGCGAAAAGAACAGTTGACCCCAACAACGCCGCCAAACTCATTCGCATCTAAAACCAACGCCACCAGCAAAACCTAGCTAAAGAAGCAAAAACCTGTCTCAATCGCTAATTTCTAATCAATAAATGGCAAACAGCCAACGGCATTAATGCAAACAAAACAGCCAGCCAAGTTTATAGAAGATACATTTTTAGGACAGGTCAATCTACCTTTTTAATCGACATAAATCGCAGGACTGGTTTGTTTGCAGGTTGGGTTTTTAGGCGGAGCAAGAGAAGTCGGAAGATTAGGAATAAGCGTCAAATCCGAAAAAGCGCAGAGCATAGTTGATTATGGCGTGATGCTGGACAACGAGCCTGGTTTCCCGATGCATGTGCCGCCCAAAGAAGTTGACGCATTAATCTTAACGCATAGTCACCTTGACCACTCTGGCGCATTACCTATCTTTTACATCAACGACAAAAAACCTCTAATCACCAACAAACTTAACCTTGAACTATCCCAGTTGCTCATCCAGGACTTCATACACCTCTCAAGCTACTACCTGCCATTTGAGTACCTTGAGTTAAAGTCGATGATGCGAAGCAATGTCCACCTCGACTTCAACCAATCTACGCAGGTCGGCGACCAAAAAATTACGCTCTTAAACGCTGGACACACACCTGGATCAGCATCAGTCCTAATCGAAGCTGACGGCAAACGCTTCCTCTACACCGGCGACTTCAACACCGAACAATCACAACTCCTACCCGGCGCCTCCATGGACTACGGCGACCTAGACGCAGTCGTCATCGAATCCACATACGCCGACAGCGACCATACAGAACGTAAAGAACTAGAACGCCAATTTGTCGAAGCATGCACAGCCGTCGTAGAAGTCGGCGGAACTGTACTCGTCCCAGCATTCGGCGTCGGCAGATCACAGGAAATGGCAACGATTTTAACCGCACACCACTTCGAGCACCCAATTGTACTCGACGGCATGGCACGCGAAGCGAGCCGCGTAATCATGAACTACAAAGAATTTCTACGCGACCCCAAACTATTCACAAACGCTATGCACAGCTGCGACTGGGTAGACGGCTGGCGAGACCGCAGAAAAGCACTCAAAACCCCCAGCGTCATCATAACAACCGCGGGTATGCTAAAAGGCGGACCCTCCGCATTCTACCTCTCCAAACTCGCCAAAAAAGCCATAAACGCAGTCTACCTTGTAAGTTACCAAATCCCTGGAACACCAGGCAGAGAACTAATGGAAAAAGGCGTCTGCACCATCGACGGAAAAGTGCGAAAAATCAAAGCAGCATACCGCCACTTCGATTTCTCAAGCCACTGCGGCGCCTCACAACTTAAAGCTGCACTCGCAAAACTCGGCGGCAAACCCAAAGTCTTTATGGTTCACGGCGCAGAGGGAAACTGCGAACGCTTTGCTGACTGGGCAAAAACAGAACTTGGTCTTGACGCATCCGCTCCACGTACTGGTGAAAAATTCACGATATAGGTATCCGCTATGAAAATCGGCGTTTTAGCAATCAAGCAAGTCCCACAGAAGCTCCTCGCAGCAGCTGCACAGGGACTCAGCGAAGTACTGCCAGACACCACATGCGAAGCTCTCTCCACCGTATTAGACGCTCCTGAACACGCATACGATAAAAAACGCCGCCAACACAACTCCACCACCATCCTAACCGCCATCCAAAAATATGCCCAAAACAAACCCCAATACAACCGCATCCTCGGAGTAATCGACGCCGACATCTACGCCGCAGAATTAAACTATGTATTCGGCGAAGCCTACATTCAAGGAAAAGCCGCATTAATTTCCACCTATCGCTTAAAACCCCAATACTACGGCGAAGAACCCGACAGAGGTGCATTAGAACTCCGGACAGTAAAAGAAGCTATCCACGAAGTCGGCCACACCCTAGGACTAATGCATTGCCCCAAAAGTTACTGCGTAATGCACTTCTCAAACAGCATCTTTGAAGT
>CAYPGY010000202.1:0-3602 GCA_964410435.1 uncultured Candidatus Bathyarchaeia archaeon | reverse complement strand
GTAGGTGCCTATTTGCATCCTAATATCCAGCCTATGCACAGGACCTATAGAGGGGTCAACGATTTTGGCGCTTTATATAAGGGGAGGGGGGTAGGCTGAACGTAACAGAAGTTACGCGGGTCCTGTTGGTTGTGGGGTTCCTGTTAGGTGAGCTCTTGGGGCGCAGACTCAGCATTCAAGTCTAGCCTGAAAGCCATCATAGCCTGCGTCATCCGCACTCAAGATCCACATCATCAATTCTGCGGGGCCAGACTCGTCATCGCCCACCCAACACCAAAAAGCCCCAGAGACTCTTTAAACATTCAGGTAAGAACTTGCGATTCTTGGTTAAAGTTTAAAGCCTCCCGCGCCAATTTGCTCTAAAAAAGCATTAGAGTGAATATATGCCGTTTTGTAGGAAATGCGGGCGCAGACTAGCCGAGTACAGTGAAGTATGCACTGACTGCGGGCAATCAACAACTGCGCCGATAATAAACACTAAACGCATACAGCCCAGCCAACAGACTGGTAAACTGGACAAAAAGATAGCTAAAGCCCTAATCCCCGACATGGTACCTGTACAGATTAAAGTAATCGTTGATAAACCAGTTAAAACCGTCAAAGCCGCAGCCGTTAAACCAGCACCGCCAGTACAAGCTATCGCCGCGCCAAAAGCAACTGCAGCAGTAAAGATAGTAGCACCCGTCAGGACAGCGCCAGCTAAACCAGTTGAGCCACCTAAACCCGTTCTCTCGGCAAAGCATATTGTTAAACCAAAAAAACCCACACAGACCAAACCGCTTGCACCATTCACCCTCGCCCACGCCCGACCCGTAGCGGGCCTAGAAGTGCCCAAACATGTACCGCTCCCGCCCAAGCAGGTTAAGCAACTTAAACCGGTCGTAATCGAAAAACCGGCAGCTCGACCGCAGCCTAAACAAGCCACAGCGCCTACACCACCTACGCCTCAACCAGCGATTATTGAACCCCTGCCAGTTATCCAAATTACACCTTTCGCAGTAACCGTAGAACCGCCCTCTCCACCACAACCAAAACCTGCCCCCGCACCAGCACCAACCGTAACCAAACAATCTAAACCAATCACACCTGCACCAGTCTATCCGCCTCACGAAATCATACAAAGCAAAGTATCAATCAAAGAAGACATACTAGCCCACCCCGAAGACTACGAACGCGAAGCCTTCCAATTCGACCTCAGATGCCCCAACGGCCACTTCTTCGCAGAGGGAACACAGCTGCCAGTATCCAAGGGCAAAGCGTACTGTCCACAATGCGGCGAGCGACTAAACAAGCCTAAACCTAAAAAGCGCAGATACCGACGCAGAACCCATTTACCCTAAAGCTTAACACTTACTTACACCCCGTCCCCACCAACCTGTATGTCTCTTTCTCCAATAGAATAGCCGAATAACCAATTAACGTGCCCACCTCCAGAACACGAAGCAGCTTAGCCTTAAACACTTAAATCGACAGATACCTGCCTTTGTCAGATCACACCATTGGCAGATATGTGTTCTCACCCTGAACTTCAATTTGACGCAGAACCAAATCTGCACTGTCAACCGACGTCTGCTATGTCATAGCGGCACCCTAATTTTGTCCAAGAATCGCGCATGCAGCTTAGCAATTTTCGGAGCAATCACGGCTTGGCAGTAGGGCTCTTTGGGATGCTTCTTGTAGTAGTCCTTATGAAAAGTTTCCGCACTATAGAATTGCTTAAGCGGCTCAAGAGAGGTGACGATTGGGCGACTCCAGATGCCTTCACCGTTAAGTTCCTCGATAAGTTTCATGGCGATTTGCTTTTCCTCTTCATTCTTGTAGAAAATTGCTGATCGGTACTGTGTGCCCACATCTGCGCCTTGACGGTTAAGCGTGGTGGGGTCGTGTATAGAGAAGAAAATCTCAAGGATTTCGCGGTAACTGATAACTTTTGGGTCATAGGTTATCTGGACGGCTTCCGCGTAGCCCGTTTCACCTGTTGAAACCTGCTCATACGTGGGGTTCGACACCACCCCGCCAGTGTATCCGGGTTCAACGCGCTCTACGCCTCGGATGATGCTAAACGCCGCTTCAGTACACCAGAAGCAACCCGCCGCCAAAGTAGCAACCTCAAGGCCGCCTGCTTGATTTGGTAGTTGATTCATAAAAAACGCCTCATTATACTCTATTGCAGTATGTTTCTGCTTAAATGTTTATGGCTTGAGACAGCATATTTTGTATTGTTCAGCTATCATAGAGTCAAAATATTATGCTTATATGTGAATTATGTCCTTTTTTTGAAATATCTTTATATGTTTCTTGTTTCAGAATGTTAGCAAGTAAGTTAGGCCTATTTCTTAGCGTTACAACTTAGACGTGACGTAATTGGGTCTAACGATAGTTAGTTCAGAGGAGTACGAAAGGAGAAATGAAACAAAACACAAAGGTAACATTACTCTCTACAGTTCTATTGACTGCTACTATATTACTATTTACCACTCCTGGTGCCAAGGCAGGGACTGCATCATTCACAGAAAGTGGTTTGCCTACAGGTATAACTTGGACAGTTACATGTAACAGTATAACAAAAACCGCAACAACTCCTACTAATGTCATCTCCTTTAATGGGCTCCCTGGAAATGGTCCTTATGCTTGGAGTGCCCAAACAATATCTGGCGGTGTAGGGATTCAATATGTTCCCTCTCCTGCAAGTGGCAGCGGAACAAGCGCTACTATAACATATACAACTCAATATCAAGTAACCTTCGCAGCTGGTAGCGGGGGATCTGTCACAACACCAACTTCGCCACAATGGTACACTTCAGGCGCCAGCGGTCAAGCAATATCCGCAACAGCCAACACAGGATACCAATTCACATCATGGACCGTAAGCGGCTCAATAACAGTCGCATCTGCATCCTCTGCCTCAACAACTATAACCGTAAATGGCCCTGGAACAGTAACAGCTAACTTCGAAGTAACTCAAATAGCAACTGTCCTGACAGTTGCATGTACCCCCGAATCAGTTGACAATACAGGCGCCACTACCATCATCTCAGGCTCCCTAAAAGCATCCGACGTGCCCTTAGCTGGTAAAACAGTAGTACTCTCTTACAATAATGGTGTAGAACAAACAATAGGTTCTGCAACAACTCAGGCGGATGGTAGCTACACTTATACGTGGACAGTACCCTCCAGTTTATCTAACGGCTTCTACATGGTATCCGCAGCCTACACGGGCGACAACAACCCCTACATGTCATCTACTGCACATACCAGCAGCGGCAGCGGAGGCCTCTTCGTTCTACCTGAATACCCCTTGGGTGTGCTTGGAGCGCTAATTGCAATGTTTGCGGCTTTCGGCATAGTAAGAATACGCCGCAAGAAAACTGCACAATAACTCCCCTGTTTTCCATATTTGCTTCTTCAATTTTAAGAAAGTTTTTACTTTACAAGAAATATCAATAGTAAGATCTAACGATGCAGAAGAGCAATCTGCTAAGCACAATTAAAGTTACACCACTGGCATCAGAGAGCTTCGGCGTCCGCTCCATGTGCACCCTCGTCCAAACCCCAGACGTCACCGTGCTCTTGGATGGTGGCATCTCGCTTTGCCCATACCG
>CAYPGY010000201.1:0-3610 GCA_964410435.1 uncultured Candidatus Bathyarchaeia archaeon | reverse complement strand
GTTTTAATTGTAGCAGTAAAAGAGTTCGATTAGAAAATAACTGCACCTACGCCCCCCTCTGTATCTTATACCAAAGGGCACACATAACCGCCCTATTTGCACTCAGCATTTGGATTGGACTGCTTGATTGTTGAGGAGCAAAAAACTTTGTTTAGTCTGCTATGTATAATTGACATCACTACCAGTCGCGCTCTTCGCTGCATATAACGTAGAATTCACCCAAGGTTTCTAAGCAATAGGTTATGTAGGATGTAAAAAAAGGAGCGTTTTTTTGCCAGTTCACGTTTCGTTTTCTCCTTCTAAGTGGCCTTCAATGTCGAGATAGAGTTGCTGCAATTGCTTTCTCAGCTCATCTGATGTTTGCCACATACCACGCTTTATTGCTTCTAGAAAACGCTCCGTCATGTTCTGCAGCGCATATGGATTCACCGACTTGAACCACCGCTGCATCTCGGGATCCAGCACGTACTTCTTCACTAAATCTTCATACATCCAGTCATCTACTGCTTCAACTGTGGCGTCCCATCCGAAAACAAAATCCACCGACCGAGACAGTTCAGCGGCACCATGATAGTTGTGGCGTTTCATGCTTTGGATGTATTTTGGGTTAAGAAGGCGTGAACGGAAAACATGTTTGGTTTCCTCCGCTGTGCTACGGGTTTTAACGTAGTCGGGGTCAGAGCTGTCCCCGCAGTAAGAGTAGGGCGCTTTACCTCCAAACGTCTTAGCGGCTACAACCATGCCGCCGTGCGCGTCGTACCAATCATCGCTGTCAAGGATATCGTACTCGCGTGTGTTATCATTCTTAACCGTTAAGTTAACGCGGCCAAGCAGCTGCTTAAACTGGTCTATTGCGGCTTTTCCAAAGTTTTTCCTACTGTATGCGTAGCCACCCCAAGTAACATATATACTCGCTAAGTCTTTCTGATCTTTCCAGTTCTTTGAATCAATTGCTTCATTAACACCGCAACCATAAGTACCAGGGCGTGCTCCAAAAATTCTGTAAGATGCTTGTTCTATGGTTGTCCCCAATTCTTCTCCTTGGAGAACAAGTTTTTCTACTTCCGCGGCTACATGCTTAGCAAGATAATTCTTTTCTGATGGCTCTTTTAGGTTAACAACTAAGCGCACGGCATCGTCTAGAAGGCTTACCACTTCGGGGAAAGTATCTCTGAAAAGCCCGCTTATACGCACAGTAACATCGATTCGGGGGTGATTAAGCTCCTCAAGCGGAATAATTTCTACGCCAGTTACTCTACCGCTGGTTTTTTCCCAAACGGGTTTAGTACCCATAAGATAGAGGATTTCTGCAACGTCGTCACCTTTTGTACGCATGTTATCCGTTGCCCAAACAACCATACCAATGCTTTCAGGGTATTTCCCTTCGTCTTTAAGGTACCTTTCAAGCAGCGCGTCACCCATCGAAACGCCAACGTTCCAAGCTGTCGTTGACGGAATAGCACGGGGGTCTACGGAGTAAAAGTTTCTGCCAGTGGGCAAAACGTCACACATGCCACGGGTAGGCGAACCTGAAGGACCAGAAGGGACATAATTGCCGTTACAGCAAGATAAAGTGTTGGTTAACTCGTCAGTGGTTGCCGTTAAAGTAGGGACAAGAAAATCCGCAATGTAAAGCAAACATTGCTTAACATCAGAGTTATCGCAACCCATAACATTCTGAATTATAGAATCAATAAATTGCGGTTTAAATCCTGCAAGGTTGAACTGCCTTATTAATTCAAGTGCCAAACTGTTGAGTTCGTTGAGCAAATCACCGTTAGTTCTATTGTCGGCTAAGCGTTTGCCTTTGTTTGTAATAATATCATCATAGTTATAACCCTTCAATTTAGCGATCGATTGCCGCAAAGAAGGCACTGGACCGTTGTTTAATCGGGTCAAAGACGCCAAAAAAGTTTCAAGCTGAGTACCAGTAGGTAATTCGCCAAGGGTATGTAATCCATCTCGGATTTGCGTGTCGGATAACTCGTGAAGATACGCATGGAGAGCCTCTAAAAACTCATCAAAATCAGAAAAAGCGTTAGCTGCATTAACATTAAGGTCTTTATCAATCTTTGATTTGCATACTTCTGTCCAGATTATCTTCTGAAGGGATGGAATTTTATCTTTATCGTAGGTTTTAGCGTGGTAGTAGTCACGGAGTAAAACTTCCAGTTCCGCTAATTCGCCATATGATTCGGCGTTGTTCATTATCGGAATCAAATGGTCGATAATACAGCAGTAGCTTCGTCTCTTAGCTTGAGTACCTTCACCAGGGTTGCTAATTATGTAATGGTAGATATGGGGTAAATCGGAAATCGCAACATCAGGGAAACATGATTCTGATAAACCAACTGACTTACCCGGAAGCCACTCCAATGTGCCATGGGTACCTACATGCATGATGACATCGGCTTTGAAAACGTCTCTAATCCAGCGGTAATACGCATAGTAATGATGCGGCATAGCAAGGTCGGGACTATGGTAAATCGAGGCAGGGTCATCTGAGAAGCCGCGTGGAGGTTGCAAACCAATAAAAACGTTACCTTTGATTAACCCAGCAACTAAGATTTCGTCGTTGTAGCTGAAGATTTTTCCAGGAGGCCTTCCCCAAGCCTTAATCATAGCTTCTTGGGTGGAAGATGGCAATTCAGAGAACCATCTATTATAATCGACTAGAGATACCTTTGCCACGGCTCTCTCTGCAAGATTTTGGGTGTTTAACCATCGGCGATCATTTGTTAAGCCGCCAAGAATGTCTTCGATTAAACTTTGACCGCTCTCGGGCAAACCATCCAGATGATACCCCGATGCATCCAGACGCTTTAAAATATTAAGAATTGATGCGGGCACGTCTAACCCGAAAGCGTGACCGATAGTGTCGTTTCGGGGTGGATAATTATGCAGAATCACGGCTACTTTCTTCTCATTGTTTTGTTTGTGCCTGAGTTTTGCCCATTTTAAACTCAATCGAACTAACTTGTTTATCCGTTCCGGGATAGGCTCGAATTTGATTATTCTCGCGCCTGTAGCAGGGTCAGTTTCTGAGAACTCCATAGCCGCCACGGGCACAGTGATCAAATCTCCGTCGAATTCAGGCAGCGCTATGCATCGGCAGATATCCACGGGGTTTAAGCCTTGAAGGCTGCTATGCCACTCATGCAGGGTATTGCAGGTTAAAATCGCTTTTAGTACGGGCACGTTTAGTTTTTTTAACAAAATACTTGAAGCATCAGAGGTGGTTAAAGTTAAAGGTAAAGAAAAAGATAAAGCGTTTATAACTACATCCACACGCGATTTACCATCTTTAATGTAATAATTTTCTATAAGCCACTCTAAGCCTTTTGTGTTTAAGGCATCATCTTTGAGACCTCTAAAGAAAAGCGGGATCACATTCGCGCCTTGCCGCTCTATTTCTCTAATTAGACTATCAACAAAACCGATGTTTCCGCCCTGCAGATGGTTCTGATTGAACCATAAACCCACTGTGACTTTTCCAGCTGGAAGCATCTTTTGGGCATAATCATCTATTGTTGGATAATAGTTAAAGTCAGGATGGTAAATGCCCTCCCAAGTGGGAGACTCAGGAGCATTTACTTCGTAGTTAGCTCCG
>CAYPGY010000200.1:0-3638 GCA_964410435.1 uncultured Candidatus Bathyarchaeia archaeon | reverse complement strand
GCCTGGCTAGGGCGCCAGACTCATAATCTGGAGACAAAAAGGGCCACACGCCTATTGCCAGAAGTCGCGGGCTCGAATCCCGCCCCCGGCACCAATATTTTGGTCAGCTTTTATCTGCTACCGAATTAAAGAGTAAGCTTATACCAAAAAATGTTAATTATCATAAACACGGTTTAGCGCGATAAGTAGATGGAATTTATTAATTCTGCGTATTGTTATGGTGATAAGAGTAAAAGACCATGATTGTTTTCAATTTGGTTCCTTCCTAGCTGTAGTACTGTTTGAGCGCTGTTAACGCTTTAAGCGTTACCCATTTGCTCGGTTCACCTTTTCGCTCGATGTCTACTTGGAATTTACCGTTGAAAGTTGATTCGAGTTTCCATCGGCCTTGCGAATCCTGCTTAGAAACGACCAAATCTACGGCTTCCTGCATACGCTCATCCTTGTACCCAAGCGTCGCCAATACCCCAAATATTTCCAGTACATCCGTCTGATACATCAAGGGGAAACCGAATTTCATCCAACCCGGCTTCGACACTTTGCTTAGCTCGTGGCTTTTCTTGTAGATGTGGTGTTTGAGGAAGTACTCGGCGCCTGCTTCAATGGTTGACTGCGTTCTGCTGTCCCTCTGCTCTGCTGGTACCTCAGCGAGCGCCTTAAGCGCCTTCGCCGCGCCCATATGACAACTGTGCCTACCAAAACATGCCTCTAAATGATCATAAGGCCAGCCCTCCAACGCAGCGGTATTATCGGCGTCGTCAAATCGCTGGTAACTATTAATCCAGTCGATTGCCACTTTCACTCTTGGATCATCAAGATAGCCCAGCTTGATTAGGCTGTAAACCATGTTCCCAGTCAAGCAGGGGATTACGCCGCTTTGCCTGCCTCCGCCTGTTTTCTCTGCTTTTGCTATGGAGAAGCCGTGGCTTTCTTTCTGCTGGCTGTTCTGCATTATGAATTCGCAGGCGGCTTTCACTCTGCAGTCGGCTGAGTCGGCTCCGAGTTCGGCCAGTATGATAAGCTGCCAGACTGTGCCCTTGTATTTCTCGGTGTAGAAACCGCCGGGGGTTTCCCAGTAGCCGTCAGGATTCATTTTCGCAAGTATCTTTGGAACGGCGCCGCTGGTCATTGTGGCCTTTTTCGCTGTCTGTACTTCGGGGCTGCCCTGCGATTTATCTTGGATTTCGGTTAGCGTGAAGTACCTTACTGAGGGGTTATCTTCTTCAAGAAGCCACGGTGTCGGGTCGGCTTTGAGTATATCTTTCCAGTTCTGCAATATCGGCGCCTCAACAGTTCATTTCCCTAAGTGGGCTTAAATGATTTTCTTGTCCTGCTGTAGATAGTTATTTATCAAAAGCTAAGCCGTTATATGATGTGGATAGTATGCAGTTCTTCCAAATGCGAGATACCGAATCTAAAACTTGGCGTAACTATCTTGTGATTCAGGTCTCCAAAGAAGGTTACCTGAGTTTAAAAGCCCAAGTTACCCAGACATCCGTTAACTGCTGGCCTGTGATCCAGAACGGGAAGCCAATGCTGGTTTTCGGGTACGGCGCATCAATTAACCTCAGCGAAAGCTTTGGCAGCGGCGAAACCTTGGGCGAAAAACTCCACGCGGGCGATGTAGTTACAGTTATTTTGACAGATAAATCGGGTGATCAGCTTTTCACTCGAAAAGATGGCGGTTTAACGCTGAATTTCGCGTTGGAAGACGTCACGGTTTACCTCTTTACATACACTAAAGAGATGGAGCAGCTCTACGACTTCTACATTAGCTACAGGAAACGCAAAGAAGACGACAGCCAAATAGCGGAAAAGGGTAAAACCAAACGCTTAGGTTTTCGGTGAAAAAGATGAATTGCCCCAGATGCCAAAACTCAAACGTTGACGGCGCAAGCTTCTGTACAAAATGCGGCGCCCCACTTAAAGAGCAAACAAGTTCGAGTCAGTTCTTGATTGTGACCACTCCAACCGTTGCGGGTTACAGGATCAAACGGGTTCTCGGATTAGTAACGGGTTTAACTCCGCGTACCAGAGGTATTTTCGGCCAATTTGTGGCAGGCTGGGAATCCATGGTGGGCGGCGAAGTTACCGCGTTCACTTCCGAGGTTGAGAAGGCTCGTTGGGAAGCTATTGACCGAGCAAAAACCCGCGCTATCTCTGTGGGTGCAAACGCCATCGTGGGGTTGGATGTAGAAACCTCAGATATGGGAACGCAGAACGGGATAATGCTGTTCTCCGCAACCGGTACCGCTGTCGTGATTGAGCCAGAAAACAGTTCTGCTGAAGCTTAGGCTGATGGTCATGTCTGGTTCGGGCAGCCTGTTACCCCAAACTTCTAAATCGTTACATGGGCTTCTTGAAAAAGCAGCAAAACGCAATCCATACAGGACTGCACTGGTTAGTGGAACTTTAGAGGTTAATTACGGCGAGCTGGATGCGTTTGCTAATCAGTTTGGTAATGAATTAGTAGAGCGTGGTGTTGTTAAAGGTGATCGCGTTGCGCTCCTATTGCCGAATTCAACGCAGTTTGTGGTTGCCTTCTTTGGCGCGCTTAAGGCGGGTGCAGCCGTGACGGCGATTAATCCGCTACATCGCGAACGCGAAGTCGCCTATCAACTGCGGGATTCGGCTGCTAAGGCTATAGTGACGCCGGAAAGCCTCGAACAAATGGTCATCAAAGCCAAAGAGAACACCCGGCTTGAGCACATCATAGTAACCACCGACGAAGACCCGTTTTTAGGGTTAACCAAAGAAGCACCCTCAAACAAACTGCACGTAAGCATCGACCCAACAAAGGCTTTGGCAGCGCTCCAGTACACGGGCGGCACAACCGGTATCCCAAAAGCGGCTATGCTGACCCACCGAAACCTCGCCGCAAACGCTCAGCAATTCGCTCAAGCCATAAACGGCACAGACAGCGATGTGTTCCTGACGGCGCTGCCTCTTTTCCACATCTACGGCTTAACAACAAGCTTAACAACCCCAATCAGTCTAGGCGCAAAAATAGTGCTGCTACCCAAATTCGAGCCAAAAAAAGCCCTCGAAGCCATCCACCGGCATAAAGTCACGGTTTTCTGCGGCGTACCAACCATGTACCAGTACCTCCTCGCCAGCCCAGACCTCACCAAGTATGATTTGCGCTCGATTCGCGTCTGCATTTCTGGCGCTGCGCCGTTGCCGCCTCAAGTTCAGAAGCAGTTCATGGAAGTTACGGGCGGGGTGCTGGCTGAGGGTTACGGTTTGTCTGAGGCGTCTCCTGTTACGCACTGCAGCCCCGTTGAGCGAGGGCGGGTTCGTGTGGGTTCAGTCGGGTTGCCGCTGCCCGAGACGGAGGCACGGATTGTTGACGCCGAAACGGGAACCCATACCCTACAGGTGGGCGAGGTGGGCGAATTGGCTGTTAAGGGGCCTCAGGTGATGGCGGGTTACTGGAATCGCCCAGCCGAAACCGCTTCTGTGCTTCGAGACGGCTGGCTCTTCACAGGCGACATAGCCTACATCGACAGCGACGGCTACCTAACCATCGTTGAGCGCAAAAAAGACCTCATCAAGCACAACGGCTTCAGCGTTTACCCACGGGAGCTCGAAGACATCCTCTACGAGCATCCAGCTGTGAAGCAGTGCGCGGTAGTGGG
>CAYPGY010000199.1:0-3644 GCA_964410435.1 uncultured Candidatus Bathyarchaeia archaeon | reverse complement strand
GGGTATAGACTTCATAATACCTGCAGCTGTTTTTCTCATGATTTTTATCAACAAGACCTCACGCAGAAGATTCTTTACCGATAAGTTCTCGTTACTAATGCTTATCGCTCTTTTCTTCTTGGGATTTTTTGCTGTATTCTTCCAGTATGGTCCACACGAAGGGTATCAGCGTGCGCTCCTTTTTGCTCTGCTGCCGATTTCATATATGTGCGCTATTTTAGCGGCAAAGAAGCCTAAGTTATTGGTTGTCGCTATTGCATTCTTGCTTTTTCTAAACATTCCTGCTCAGTATGGCGCTGATTCTTATACTCTGCAGACGAAGGCTGATCTTGCGGGGGCTCAGTTTGTTGCGCTGAACGCGCCTAAGGATTCGGTTGTTCTCTACGATTTCTCTTTACTGCAGAGATATTTTGAGCCTGCCAAGAACGTTAGTTTCAGAGTTTTAGACACTCTACCGTTTACGTCTATTCCAAACGCCAGTGATGTGTTAGAAGCTGCATCAACCTGCGACTACGTGATTGTATCAAGAACCTCAGATAACTATTACTATTATTTCACTCAGCATACGCCAATTGCTGATACACTGAACGTAAGTACTATACCACTGGGTTATAGCCGGATTTATGATAGCGGGGATTTTGTTGTTTTGGCAGCGAACAGTAGCACTACTTGAGACAGCTAACATTTGAAGGCTTTTTTAAATGGCTGACGAAGTAATGAAAGTGGCGCAGGAATCTGCACGCGGCAGCTTCTTTCTAATATCCGGCACAGCGGTTTCCATGATTGTATTGGCTTTAAGCGCCATACTCATAGCCCGCTTGTTAGGCTCCGATGTATACGGTCAATATTCACTGGTTATTGTTTTACCGCAGCTTCTCTATCTTTTCACTGATTTAGGCTTAAACCAAGGACTTACAAAGTTTGCTTCTGATTTCCAGACTAAGGGCAATTTTAGCCGATTAGCGTCCGTGGTAAAACATGGTTTGTTACTTAGGTTATTAATAGGTGTAATGATTTCGATTTTAACGTATGTTTTCGCTGATCTACTTGCGGCTTTTGTTCTTCAGAGACCCGATTTAGCCTTCTTTGTCCAACTTTCATCCTTCGCAATCCTGTTTCAGGCTGTATTCACTGTTTCGATTTCCGCATTTGTAGGCATGGAAAAATCTGAGTACAACGCTTTAACGCTGAACATTCAGTCATTCGCAAAAACCCTCATACAAATCATACTTATTATCGCAGGCTTCTCGATTGCTGGCGCAATCATCGGCCATGTAGTCAGCTACCTGATAGCTGGCTTAATAGGCTTGCTCTTGATCGCTATGCTTCTACGCAAAAGCAAAAACGCTGTTGGCAGCTTTAGTTTCAGAGAAGATACGAAGCTTTTATGGCGTTATGGTTCGCCGCTTTATTTATCCACAGTTCTCATCGGGGTTATACCGCTGTTTCAGAATCTGGTCCTGGCTTTTTTTGTTTCAGATGCAGAAATCGGAAACTTTAAGGCAGCCACCAATTTCGCGACTTTAATGACAATTCTCTCTATACCAATTCAGACTATCATGCTTCCCGCTTTTTCTAAACTCAAAAATGATGCAAGCGACAAAATAGCTACATTCTTCAAGATAGCCAACAAATATACTGCATTAATCGTAGTTCCAGTTACTTTTATAATAATTATCTTCTCTGACTCCATCGTTCGCCTAGTTTACGGAGCCACATACAATTCGGCTTCTCAATACCTGTGGACTTACTGTATTGTGTATTTGCTGGTGGGTGTAGGCTACTTGACTTTAGCGAGTTTCTATAACGGTATAGGCGAAACCAAGGTTACCATGCGGATAAGTGTTATAACATTTGTCGTTCTGTTTGCGTTATCGCCGCTTTTAACGAGCGTGTACGGCGTTTTAGGGCTAATAGGCGCCTATTTGGTTGCTAACGCTTCAGGCCAAATATACTCTTCTCTCTATGCGCGTAGGCGGTTCAAGATTCAGTTTGATAATAACTCTCTGCTGAAAATATATGCGGCTGCAGTCCTCTCAGGGGTTGTTCCTGTTTTAATGCTGAGGTTCTTTGGTTTTTCGATGTGGATGAGTGCCGCTTTCGGTGGTGTCTTTTATGTGTTTACATACTTGACGTTGTTGCCTATTATCGGGGTTGTATCGGTGCCCGAGTTGGAGCAGGCTTATCGTGCGACGAGGAGTATACCTTTTTTTAGGGGTATTGTCGGGTTTGTTATCGGCTACCAGCAGAGGTTACTCCAGCATTTTTCGTGAATACTCTTATCATGAATTTAGCTAATTGGTTAGTTGAAACCTAGTTATTACTGTAAATAGAAAGCTCTCCTTTTAGCACGCACGATGCCTTTTTGGCTTAAGAGAGAGGTGCGGCGTTACCCGAGTGATAACTACAAGCGATTCTGTCAGCTAAAAGCTAAGTTACCAGTTCAGTAAGCTTACCAAATTGCCCACAACTCTCTTCTTGATGAAGACTATAGGCGGCGCTAGTAAATTAAAAATTTTGATCTACCGTTACAGAAAAAGGGAACCTATGTTGGTGACGATATGAAAATACAACCTATACAATGATACCCTAAGTAGAGTTATGTTATCAGACAACTATACGGCTTAGCAAAAAAGATACCCCCATCAGTTCAAGCACTCGGTTTTTTCTGCCAAAAAAATAAGGTGCTTTTTTATTTTATTATCAAAATGTGCTTTCGATATTTACTAATAAAATGAATTCAAATTTCATAATTTACTTATAAGAAAACGGCTATACAAATTGGGCAGCATTAAGTGTGGTGGACTCTTAACATATGTCTAGCGAAAAAGATCATAAAGCCTCCGAGTTTGAGAGGCTTGAAAAAGAAAATCAGCGATTATCTGAGCAGAACAAACAGTATAGGGAATATATTATCCAGTTACTTAAGGAAGGCATCGAGAGCGCTGAGCGAATCAGCTTAACAGCGGATGAAACAATCCAGAAATCCGCCATAGCAACCGACTTAGCTTATCAAACTATGCAGGGTGCCCTTAAAGTCGCTGACTTAGCAAGCAACACCACGCAAATCGTTGACTTTGTTGTCTCCAACTCAAAACAGGTGGAAGGTGCAGCAAACGAGGTAGCCTCTAAAGCTGAAGCCGCAAGTAAATCAACGGCCCGCGTAGCACAGATGGGCAAAGAAGCCGCAAACGTCTCAAAACAGATGGCTATCGGTATGCAGCAGGTAAGTACCGCGTCACAGCAGGTATCTATCGGTTCACAGAAACTCGCTGAATTATCTCAGGATGCAGCAAGAAACAGTGAATCACTAAAAAGGGTCATGGATGAAGCAGGTACAATCGCGCGTGAAGCTTCAGCTGTAACTGAGGAGGCATTAAAGAAATCTAACGAAGCTAACGAAAAGGGCCAGAAAGGCCTAGTTGCAATCGAGAACATACAAAACAATATCACCCGGGTCTCCGAAGCAGTTACGTCGATGGTTAATTCCGTCGAAAAAGTCGGCGAAATGGCAAACAGCGTATCTGACATCGCTGGTCAAACTAACATGCTTGCGCTTAACGCGGCTATTGAAGCTGCACGTGCAGGTGAAGCCGGACGCGGATTCGCCGTAGTCGCAGACGCAGTAAAAGGATTAGCAGGAC
>CAYPGY010000198.1:1607-3662 GCA_964410435.1 uncultured Candidatus Bathyarchaeia archaeon | reverse complement strand
TGGCTGCCCGTTGAGAGTTTGATCAGGGTGTGGGTTTTTCGGACGACGCTCCGCTTTAGGATCGGATTGGTGAGGACGCAGGTGAGGATTTTGTCGAACATTATCATGCTCTGCCGAAGCGACGGCGAAACAATCAGCGTTGTCGTGGCGGGGTGGGTGTAGGCGTAGTGGATGGCTTTGGTTGAGATGGTGGTGG
This sequence comes from uncultured Candidatus Bathyarchaeia archaeon, assembly GCA_964410435.1. Taxonomy (GTDB): domain Archaea; phylum Thermoproteota; class Bathyarchaeia; order Bathyarchaeales; family Bathycorpusculaceae; genus Bathycorpusculum. The sequence goes on along the minus strand of CAYPGY010000198.1, from coordinate 3,466 downwards.
TTTTGCCTGTCTGTCGCCCCATGCATGCGATGATGCGATCTGCGGTGTCGTTTAGGAGCTGCGCCTGGTATGCGAAGGGTTTGAAGTTCAGCAGGAGTTCGGCGAAAAGCGTGGGCTCGTCGGACAGCCGCTTCAGCGCCTCCGTGGTTGCCGTCATTTCTGCCGCAGCCTCCGCGCCTTAACCTTCGCTTCCCGCGTGATCTCACTCAAGACGGCGGCGAGGTCCTGCCCCTTATCGGCGGCTCCATGCGCCTTAAGCAGCATTGAGAGCGTGCGGATGTGCCCCTGCAGAGTCTGGTAGATGTAGGTTTTTTTGGTGTCGTCTTTAGCGTGATCTATTAGGTTGAAGAGTTCGTCGATGATGCGCCACTCGGTTTTTATCAACTCGGCTGCGGATCGCTCATCCCTTGGCTCCTTTTTATAGGGGGTAGGGGGGTCTCTGAGAGCAACAAAACTTACCGCTTGCGGCTCCGACTTTTCATCGGACACAAAAACCGCCCTCTAACGCGATTTCTGAGAAATCAAGATGCCTGTGATCGTCCCGGTTAGTCCCGTGATCGATGCGAAAACTTCGCTGTTCCAAGCTCCTAAAAAGGCGAGGTTGGCGATTTCCAGCGCGGATAGGCAGATTATTGCGCCTACTGCGAATTTAACGCCGTAAACAAGCCGCTGGTCTGGCTCTGAGCTTTCGTTGAGCCCGTTTCTGCTTTGGCTGCGGCGTGTGAGGGCGCGTTTAACCCAGTCGGTCAATGGTTACGCAGCCTCCTCTGGGCACAGCGCGAGCGGTTATACGTGGTTTTTTCGCCCTTAGCCTTCTGGTTCAGCGTAAAGCTGTTAAGCAGAACCTTCGCCTCTTCTTCGCCGATGTAGCCGCCCTCAATCACCTTCGCGGATGTCGCCCACGGCAGCGGCACCGCCGTATAGTCAATGTCGTAGAGGCCGTCGCTGTAGCGGAAGCAGTTCTGAGCCAAAATCACGTGCTCGCGGCTCTTGCCAAGTACGCCGATGAAGACTCCCCAGCTTTTTACGGGCACGTCGATTCCGCCGATGCCGTTGCTGAGGCTCTTCCCGATGCTGGCGTCGCACCATTCCACGCAGACCAAATCGCCTGCGCTTAGCTGTCGTATTTGCGAATTTAGTTCCTTCATGTTCCTTTCTCCACAAAAGTGGCAATAATATAATGTATCATCTGATATATAAAGTATTAATATTTGATAAATTAATTAATAAATTTATAAATTAATTAATCTAGAAAAATATTCTGATTAGCTTTACCTGCTTTTTTAAACTGCTGGAAACCGAAAACCGTGTTCGCTTATGGCGAACATGTTTAAACTTCAGCGAACACCCCGCAATTTGCTATTCCGTCTGCTGTTGTTCTGTGCTGGTTGCTGTTAGGTTGTTTGTTCCTGTTAGGGCTGCTTTGGCTTTTCCTGTTGCCTTGGTTTGAAAGATTTTTCTATTTGTTCAGTCATTGAATAAGTGAGGCTCTCGTGTTTGTCTGCCTCAGCTAATTCTATATTAACATCCAAAAAGAAGCCGCGCCCAGCAAAGGCTAGACCATCCCCCGCACCCCACAAACCCAGCGAGGAAACACGCCTCCTAGCCCTAGCAGAGGAACTCACGCACTTCGGCAGCTGGGAATGGGACACCTCCAAACCCCGCGCAGTCTGGTCAAACGAGCTGTTCCGCATCTTCGGAATAAAAAAGCACAAAGAAGGATTAACCCTTGACGAATACCTCAGCTTCATCCACCCAGACGACCTACCAGAAGTAACCAGAAGAATGCAGCACGGCTTCAACCAGCCGAGGCTACACAGGAAAGAGGAACTCGACTACCGCATAATCCGCCCCGACGG
>CAYPGY010000198.1:0-1507 GCA_964410435.1 uncultured Candidatus Bathyarchaeia archaeon | reverse complement strand
TACCGCATAATCCGCCCCGACGGCCAAACACGCATCCTACACGCGCAGCGCCAAGTAATCGAAGTAACCGCCGAGGGCAAAGTCAAGGTTGTCGTCGGCGTCGACCAAGACGTAACCGAGCAACGAAAAGCCGAAGAAGAACTAAAGAAGAGCGAGGAACGTTTCCGCATCGTAGCCGAAGCAGCCAACGTCACGGTCTACGAAGCCGATATCCCCACCCGCAAAATCCACTTCCTACACGGAATCGAAAACCTACTAGGCTACAAACCCGAAGAAATCGAGCACACCTTAGACTGGACACTTAGCACTATCCACCCAGACGACCTACCAGCTGTGCAAGCAAAAATAAGAGAAATAATGGCTGACCCCAACAAAAACAAGTACTCCATAGAATACCGCGTTAAACAGAAAAACGGCAACTACATCACCGTAAAAGACACCTCCCAAGCCATCAAAACAGCCGAAGGCAAAACCATCAGCTTCATAGGCGGCATACGCGACATAACCCAACGCAAAATCGACCGCGAAAGAATACGCCAATACAACCGCCACCTCGAACAACTCGTAGCAGACCGCACAAAACAACTCCTAAAACTCGAACGCTTAGCAGCCATAGGCGAAGTCGCAGGCATGGTCGGCCATGACATAAGAAACCCCCTACAGGCACTGACAGGCGAAGTATACATCATCCGAAGCAACCTAGACAGCATCACCGACCCCGACGCCAAACATGAAGTGGAGGAGTGCCTAAACAGCGTAGACGAAGAAGTAAGCTACATCAACAAAATAGTCGCCGACCTACAAGACTATAGTAAAAAACTAAACCCTGAAACCACACAAATCAACCTCAACATGCTAATAAGCGAAGTACTAAAATCCGTCACTCTACCAGAAAAAACCACACTACACCTAAACATAGAACCCACACAAAAAACAGTGGCTGACCCAACATTTCTCCGCCGCGCCCTAACCAACCTCGTAAACAACGCAATCCAAGCAATGCCCCAAGGCGGAAACCTCACAATCTCCAGCTACACCCAAAACAGCGCCACCTGCATAACAGTACAGGACACCGGCGTCGGCATCCCCATCGAAGTGCAGCCTAAACTCTTCACACCCATGTTCACCACCAAAGCCAAAGGCCAAGGACTAGGCTTAGCGGTGGTTAAGCGGCTGGTGGAGGCCCAGGGCGGCAGCATCAGCTTCGACAGCAAACCCGGAAAAGGCACAAAATTCACAATACGCCTCCCCTACCCTTCGGAGGTTTAAAAAAACAATACCTGAACGCTATGCAGCAAAAATGTTAGCAATGAAATCCTTGAAGTCACGGCTCTTCATACCATGACTACTTCCTAAAGAATGCGTAGTGTAACTATCTTTTCTATTCCGTGACCCACCCTTCATATCAGCCCTAAATTTATTAACAAAAGCAACCATTAATTGTCCGGAGAATTGTATGCCTTACTGTGAATCCTGCGGAGCCCAAATCAGCCCAACTGCAAAGTTC
>CAYPGY010000197.1:0-3702 GCA_964410435.1 uncultured Candidatus Bathyarchaeia archaeon | reverse complement strand
ATCGTTTCTGCATAGAACGACTAATAGAGCACATAGACAAACAGCTATAGAAAACGCAAATTACGTATTAATCGGCAAAAAAGGAACACTAATCTGCCTCAGCGTCATATTCTAAACAGTTAAAGTCGGAAAGCAACCCTAAGTGACTTAAATTATGAACGCAATACATCCGTAGGGCTGAGCCGATTATGAAGAGGGAGCGGATACGCGAAAAAACACTTGCTGACCTAAAGCGCGCCAAGCAAGCTACGTTTGATAACCTGCCCAAAACCGCAGACGCCCCCAAGGCGAAAACCGAAAAATCCATAATAATCCAGCTCACCCACACCACAAAAGAAGACGAACTTGACTTATCCATCAGCTTCAGATTGCTGCCAACGCGGATGCACTTCTCTAACCTTCAGCTTGACCTGCACTTTGACGGCAACAAAGTCGACTCCTACCGCATCGCGATACCACCAAGCAGGCTCTTAAGTGATGAACTGGAGTTCCCAATCGCGCTCGACATGACTGGGATATGCGCGGGCGAACACGTCGTCAAAGTCGAACTCTCGGAGAAGTGGGAAACAGGCGAAGTCTTAGCGTACGCCTCAAAGTACGTAGTTGTGCAGTATTCGCCTATCCGCAGAGAAGACCGCTACATCAAGGTGCCGCTGGTACGCAAGATCGATGGAGCATTCCGAATTGTGCTGCCAGAAGAGAAAGAACTCTACGACGCGCTCGAAAAAGGCAACCGAGAAGAAGCAAACTCGAAAAGAGACAAATACTAAAAAAGAAAAAGCCGCGGAAGACTGTTCTAGGTTGGCGGTGGAGGCGGCGGCATATTCTGGTACTGCGGCGCAGCGAAGCCCACCTGCGTTGCCGGTTTTTGCTCCATTTTTCTGTGGTAGATTCTGGCAGCGATGCACAACGCGGCGACTACGATTGAGAGGTAAAACGGCCAGTTAAGGGAAGCAGTTACTTTAACGGAAACACCGACGCCGACGTCGCCGATGGCCTCCGGCAAACCCATCGTGCCTGACCCGTTAAGCGGCACATTCATACCGCCCAGAAAACTCGGTGAAAAATACAACGCCAGCAACGCTAAAGCAAACAGCACTATCGCGTATAGGGGCGTCTTGTAGCCGAAACCCAGAAGCTGCTTCGAATACGACTTACAGGGGACAACGGCGTAGATGAGCATTATCACTCCGCCGGCAACCAAAGTTAACATGCACCCCAAAGTTAATGCGTAAACAAGCGGCATAGTCAAGATTTTACCGAACAACGCCAAGTTATAGGTGACCGGCGAGAGGCTCATCTGGGCGATGGCTGGGTCGCCGACCGTGAACTGCCACCAGGGAACAAACATTGAAACCGCAATCAAGACAAGCGTTAACACGCCGGCTACTAACGCGACAACGCTGATTTTACGCTGCACAGGTCTACGCCTCCAGATTCAGCGGAACATCAATGGTGATTGGGTCTGAGAGCGTTATAGCGATGCCGTTGACGTCGATAGTGGTGTTTGCCAGCTGGATACTCATCGATGACGCGCCCCAGTAGTTTTCGATGAAGTAAGCTTCCGCTTCGTCGGTCCATGTGCCAGTCACTACTACTCTTGAGGTGCCGCCCGGCGTTAACGTAACCGGCGGGTTGCTGAGTGCAACTGATACCAGATGATAATTGTCCTGTGTACTGTAGACGTCTGTGCTAAGGATGTTCAGTTGGAAGGTGTAGTTCACGTTGTTAGTTACATCTACGACGACAGTGAACGTGTTAGCGTCGTTATCAATGTCTGCGCTAACGAACTCAGGTATGATTAAGGAACTGAAATCCGTTGAGCCGATGTCGTTGAGGAAAAGATCACCGTCATCGCCAGTGATGAGGCCGCCGATTTCCGGGGGAATAACCAGCGCAACAAGGTTATCCTGATACATCAACGCCACGGCACCTACAGGCGCCACAATCAAGGTTATACTGAGTAAAGATAAAATTAAGCCAACCACCTGCATGAACAATCAACCCTTAATAGCCTATGCACATGCTCAAGTTTTAAGGCTTGTTATCCGGTTCGGGGGCGGTTTGTTCAGTATTCATGATTTTAAACCCAAAACAAACACACCTGAAAATCCGTTTGAAGAAAAGAGCAATGACTATTTATGCCGGTTGACACGCTACGGCTTGGCGGCTCTTCTACGCATATAGAGAATGTTTACGGCAAGCAGAACAGCAACTAACGCCAGCAACGCGATTATTACTATTGTAGTCCAGTCGTCGCCTACGGGATCCTGCGGATGAGCAGATGGAGAGTTATTTGTTGGTGTGGACTGCGGGTTTGACGGGTTAGTTGTCGGGCTTTGTGTTGGAGTGCTCTTAGTTGGACTTGTTGTGGCTGTAGGGTTTGCAGTGGCGCTTGGTACGTCAACTTTTGGTATCGGCTTGGTGGGGTCCGGCGCGGTTGAATCAGGCGAGGTCAGTATTGGCGTGTAGACTACTTTACCAAGGTTAAAGTCGTCATAGTAGTCATAGATCAATGCTGGAATAGCTGATGAGTCAGCGGTACCCCAGTAGTTCTGACCAGCAGATACGTCGCGTGAGGCAGACGCCAGTTTAATACAGGTATGGTTGCTGTAAAAGTTGTTGTTAGTTATAGTTGGAGCGAATTTACCCGCAATCTGTATACATACGTCGTTACTCTGGATTGTATTATAGCGAATTGTAATGGGTTTAATTACATCGTGGCTTTCTCGGTAGATCAAATCTATTCCAATCGAGCTTCCAGTGATAACGTTCTTCTCGATCAAGATTTGGCCAATGTTAGAATATGATGCCCCAAGAACAGCGATACCGGCGGCCGTAGCGTATGGATACTCGGGGTTTATGTTAGAAATGTAATTGCCAGCGATGACTGGGCTGTCTATGTTTGAGCTACTATCCACCCAGATATAGCCATTAATAATGTTGTTAGCGATGATTGGGGAGCCTCCGCCGACGCTAAACCCCGCCTCTATCAGGTTATCTGAGATAACTGGTGAACCTGAAGCGGCGCTAATACCGCCACCACTTAACTGGTTATGAGCGAACTTTATGGAACTAATAGCCGTCACACCAGTTCGATTCATTACTGCATACTCAATTATGCCGCCTGAACCTGACTGCTCATTCCAAGCGGTACTAGACGCCATAAACGCAACGCTTGATGTTGAAGGCGGAACAAATAGGCTATCCCAGTAGTATATGCCACCATTAAAGTAAATAGGATCAGTGCTGGTACCTCTGGCTGAAAAAACACCGTTAACTTGTATGTTACCCACAGATGATCCGCTTACGCCCATATTTAGGGTGACACCTGACTGGACAATAAGGCTACCGTTGACTCTGATGTAGTACCCGTTTAAGTTAACGGTGGCGCCAGATTCAATGGTAACTGTAGCTCCGCTATCTATAAGGAGATTACCTGTGAGGTTCCATGGACCCGCTTCGCTAGACCAAGTCGCGTTAGAGCTGATTACCCCATTAACTGAACTATACGCTTCAGTAGTTTGGATCTGAAAACTGCAAACTAAAGCTAAAACTAAAATGGCGATAAACAGAAGACTTGAATTCTTCATGATTAAATGCTGAGTACTGGTTCCTTATACAGTTTGGCTGTTTCAGAAAAAATTAAAAAAGCTTAAGATGAAGCTGGCTTATTTGCCTCTTCGGGCTGGGATGCCTTTG
>CAYPGY010000196.1:0-3710 GCA_964410435.1 uncultured Candidatus Bathyarchaeia archaeon | reverse complement strand
TTGAAAATCTCCATATTTCCGCTGCGTTTGTGGTATTAAGTGCATAAATATTACCATCAACCGAACCAACAAAAATCATGCCCTCGGCAACAGCTGGTGAAGATGTAATTCGACCATATCTGCTCACCGTGTGGTTCCATATTTCCGCTCCGTTTGTGGTATTAAGTGCATAAACATTGGTGTCTTCAGACCCAATGAATAATATACCATTAATAATCGCAGGGGAAGAACTGATTCGATCACCCGTTGTATAATTCCATATTTTATTTCCATTGGAAGCGTTAATAGCATAAATATTGTGGTCATACGATCCTATATAAACGACGTCATCGACAACTGACGGAGAGGAATACGTTGCGCCTTTAGTCTCAAAGGTCCATAGTACACTACCTGTTAGAGCGTTAAACGCATAAACGCTATAATCTGCTCCAATATAGACAATTCCCTCAGATACTGCAGGTGATGAGTTGACACCGAAGTGTGTTGAATAATTCCATAGTTTTACGCCAGTATAAGCGTTAAGCGCATAAATGCTTCCTCCACGTCGATCTACTTGGTTATAATTCGACCCCCAATATACTATACCATTAACAATAGCTGCTGAAGATCCAATAAATGCGTTATCAAAACCGCCGTCTGAGAAACTCCAATAGATTTCAGCATTAGAAGGACCAATATTCGTCGTAGTTCCAGTATGTGTTGTATCATGGCGGAACATTGGCCAGTCATCGCTTGGGTTATCTGGAGATGTTACTGTGTCAAGTGTTATTACTCCAGCGTAGCATGAAAATAGCGTTAATATAATAAACGCTGATGATACTGCCTTAATTCTCGTCTTATCTCGCCAGTCGCAATATTTGATTATTAGCTTATATAATTTTGCTAAAATTACTTGCCGAGCAGCGAGTTGTTAGATATAAAAATAGATGAATAGCTATGGGTCTCCATATTCTGGGTTCGGTATGTTTGTTGCGCATTTTTGGCATTTATAGCTTCGGATTTTGCGCTTTCTACAGTCTTCACATCGGCTCTGTATGATTGAGGTGCCTCAGTTGGGGCATTGTAGGTCTAGTACTTTCATGGGGTGCAGTCACCTCGTTTGTGTTGCTGGTTGTTAGTGTGAGGATCCAGGTGTTGGTTGCCGTTTCGCCTTGGGGATTGAGGCAAAGAGGCGTGGGGTGGCTGAAGCAGTTTCCGCTCTTAGAATCTAAAAAGTAGCTAAATTGCAATTGGATGGCTGCCTGCGAACCCTTGCCTTTGTGCTCTAACATTTTTGGCGATTCCAACTTCACTGGATTTACCTCAAAACAAAGGTGCAAATTTGCATTGTTAAGAGAGACGATAACTTTCGGAAACTAGCCGAAAAACTACTGAGCCTACAAGTAGCCGCAAAAAATATAGCTCCATTTTTCCTTTACTGCAAGTTTGTTTCTAGCGTTTTTAGTACTTTGAGCAGTACTTGGGTCTTAGGATTTTCTTTGTTAAGTCGGATAACGCGAACTTTTCCGTGCCGTACTTTGATTGGGTACTCGTTTGTTATGATGCCTTCTTTTTCTAGTATGTCGAGGTTGCGGTTTAATTCGTTGTATGTGCTGCCGACGGCGCTGACCAGCCGCATCACCTGCATTTCGCGGTTGCAGGCGAGGGTGTTTAGGATGTTTTGGCGGAGGCTGGATGCGAGGAGTTTACGCAGGTCCAAGCTGGTCACCAGTCTTCTTCGTCGCCGCGTTGCGCTGTCTCGGCTTTCAGGTTCAAATCTTTTGCATGTGTCATTTGCTTTCACTCATGCCGGGCTTTTTCTTCTGCGTTTTCTTTTTCTTCTCTACATTTTTCCTGCATTATCTCTTTTATCATGTCTACGTCTTTTGCGTAATTCATTAATGCGAGTCTTAGGGCTTCGCTTTCGCTTGTGCCCAGCCGGGTTTTTAGTGCGTGTAGTATCTGTTTTTGTTCTTTGCTTAGTACTACTCTTACTATGACTTTTCTGGTCACGCCTTAGGTCTCCTCTTTATGTCTTCTTGTTGTTAAAGTGGGGGGTGTTGGTATATTTGGTTTGGCAGAATCCGCTTAGGGTTTGCTTGTTTTGATTTTCAGTTCCGCGTTTTCCTTTTGTAGCGCCTGGTTCTCGTCGATCAACGCCTTCATGACGGCGTTGAGTTGGGTCATCATATCGTTTATTCTTAGGTTCAGCAGGCTGATTTGCCCCATCATTGGTGAGGGTTCATGTTTTTGGGTTTGGGTTTCTTGGCTCATGTTAATTCACGTATCTCTATATGTCGGGCTGGATTGATAGGCTGTATTGTACCATCTGTGGCCCCGCGCGTTGACCCAAGTAGTAGCCCATCTGATGGGTCAAACACAAAAATCAACCTCTACAAGAGCGGCATTAACCCAAAAACTAGCTCAGCCTTTAGCAGCTTAATATAAGAGGCGGGGTACGTCGGCGGAGCAACAGAACCCCGTCCATGTTGGTTTATGAGGGCACTTTTAGGAACCGCCGCAGGCAACTAGCAATGTGTCCTGATTGGCTTCTGCTTGCTTGTACTGTCGCCACAACCAATCAGCAACCCAAACCAACAACAGAACCAAAAACAGTTATTTCCGCTAAAACTTTTCATTGATGATGTAGCAGGGCAGCACCCCCTTCTTCTTCTAATTAAAAATACTTACGCAAACCAGTAAAGCAGCCTATAATCATACCAAAAAAATAAACTCAGCTTCCGCTGTAAACAACGAAAGAGAGACGAATTTGCCCTCTTAATATGGGTCTTTTTTGCCGGTCATGTACGCCCAGGCGCTTACGAGCGCTACTGTTAGAACTGCGCCGACAACACCCGCGACTAAGTATGGTACAAATTGACCTAAGTCCGGCCAGTTAAGTTGTATCCATGGGATAACCTGTGTAGCGAAGACCTGTGCAATAATGCCCGCGACGAAACCTAATATGGCGATTAATCCGAAAATCTTCAATCTGCTGCTCATGTATAGTTCACCTTTTTATTAACCACTCACCCAGCGCTTCTTAATAGTGTAACTTACATAAACATGTAAAAAACCGTTAACCGCATAGACGCCTTTAACATGTCCAGTTATTACATAAAGCGCAAAAACCCGCAACGTATAGCCCTACATATATACGTGCATATTCGCTTCATATTAACAATGTATAACTCGTTTGCAGGCAACACTACCCATCAACAGAGGTATAATAATCATGTCAGAAAGATTCGCTAAAAAGTGGGAAGCAAAACGCGACGAACAAGCATTCGGGGATCGCATAAAAGACGCAGTGAACCCGCCAGGTCCACTAAAACCAAGACTTGACTTCGCAGTTAGACGCATCGAACTCCAAGTACAGAAACTCGACCAAGCAAACGAAAGATTCAGCCAAAGAGACAAAGCAATATTCGCACGCATCGTTGACGCATACACAAAACACGACAGTGCACGCGCAAACGTATTCGCAAACGAACTAGCCGAAGTCAGAAAAATGAGCAAACTCATTATGAACGCCAAACTCGCGTTAGAACAAATCACACTCAGATTACGCACAGTATCCGAACTAGGCGACGTAGTCTCAACACTCGGCCCAGCTGTCGGTGTACTACGCAGCGTACGCTCAGGATTAACCAGCGTATTCCCAGAAGCAGAAAACGAACTAGGCGAAATCGGCAACATGCTAAGCGGCATCATGATCGAAGCAGGCCAAG
>CAYPGY010000195.1:0-3712 GCA_964410435.1 uncultured Candidatus Bathyarchaeia archaeon | reverse complement strand
TGGTTGTGGCGACAGTACAACCAAGAGCAGACGAAACAGCCATTTTTTTATCTACTGTTAAGGCAGGCTACGGAAGTGTATGAGCCTTTTTTTATGCTGTGCTCATGCGAATTTCTACAAAACATGTCTATGTTAAATATGTATGCTTATATACATGCATCTGTTGTGATTCTTGGGGATCATCTTGACTGAAGCTACAACTATTCGTGTGTCGAAAAAAACCGCTGAAACACTTGAAAATATAAGGGAGAAACTAAAAGCGGAAAGCCTTGATGAAACAATACAGCTACTTGTAAAACAGCAGCGAAAAACAATTCTAGAAAACGCCTACGGAGTTGCTCGAGGCAAAATTAAACCATTCACTGAGGAAGACCGCGGTGAAGATCGTAGTTGATACTTACGCGTGGATTGAACTGCTAATAGGCAGTGAAAAAGGCGCCAAAGTAAAAGAGATACTCGCAAAAGCCGACGAAGTATACACTCCTGATATCGTCGTAGCGGAGACTGCGAGGAAATTCTACAGAGAGGGCGCTGATGAAGAAACCATCAGCCGCTGGATAGAGGCAATCACAGATGCATCTGTCGTTACACCGATTGATTCTGCAGTTGCTTTAGAGGCGGCAAAGTGCCAATCAGAACTCATAGAAAATGCGAAAAGTCTCAAACAAAACACGCCTAGTTTATTCGATGCAGTAGTATACGCGACAGCTAAAGTGAAAGATTGCAAAGTCCTTACTGGCGACGAGCATTTTAGGAATCTGCCAGAAGTGCTCTGGATAGGAAAATAATCTGCTGCCGCCACCTTTGCATTTTAATAATTATTTTGTTCACTTCCCTTCTTAGTGTAACCTTATCCGCCCTTATCTAAAGCTGCCAAATAAGAAATATCGGAAATAAAGAACGGGGAATAAACGCACAGTTGATCATACAAGCAGTACACGAGCCTCTTCGAAATCTGGAGGGCATCCACAAACGCTATTCAACCACTCTCAAGAGACATCGCCGAAGAGGTAAAAGCAACCCTGCAAAAATGCGACTGACTGTCCCTAATTTTGTAATTAACCCCAAAATCGGCATACCAAAAAGTTGGGCGTATACCCCTTGATCTTAGCAAACCTTATTATGGCATGCCAGCGCAAATAAGGGTAGATTCACATGGCAGCAAAGAAAACCGCCAAAAAATCAGCCTCAAAACCCAAAGCAGCCCCCAAAACCAAACCCAAAACAGCAGCAAAACCAAAAACCACGAAGGCTAAACCTAAAACCGCGCCCAAACCCAAAACCCCAGCTGCACCCAAAAAAGAAGCACCCCAAACACAAACATTCTTCCGCACAGGCGAAAAATGCCCCCAATCAGGACTATACATGCACTACTGCGAAGGCAAAGACGGCGGAAAAAACACCATACCCCTCTCTAAGTCGGAGACGTTCCCGCCGTGTCGAAGCTGCGGCTCAGTAAAGTGGACACTAGTAATGGCAGCATAACGCAGTTTAAAAGCAAGCGCATGTAGAAATGTAGAGGTTAACATGCCGCAGGCGATGGGTGCAACAGGTAAAGTGAATCTTAAAAGCCCCAAATCAAAAAACGATAAAACACTGCAGGTAACCTTTCTATCATCAAATAAAGGAAAAATATGAGTCTTAAGTCTAATCACGGTTAAAACCCATTGCGACACATTTTAAAAGTGATTTAAAAAAGCTCCTCGCTTTTTCACCATATATTGGCATTGGCTCCCAAATAATTCACAATCTGAACATACTATTCACAGTCCGAACAAAAATGTTATAATCAATGCACAACCCAATAAACTGAAACAATGGGTAATCCGCTTGCAGCCACAGCCAAACATATCTAACTTTGACCTTTTTCGCTTGAAAAAGGTGTTAAAGGATATGCCAATTCAAGGCATTTATCGACTCGCCACCGAATATAATGTCCAAATACCTTTCGAGGCAAAAGACGCTAATTCATCCATTGACGGATTAATTAAAGCACTTAAACCAAACCAACAACTTCAATTGCTAAAACGATATGGCGATGCTGGTAGACGGTCAACATACTTGTATTTTTGCAGAGAAATTATTCCTTCACCATTTCAAATTTATAACAAAGCAAACAACCTTTTATTCCTTAAACATGGAGCTCCAAGGCTCGAAAATTATCCATATTACTACCAAGTCGAAAACGACAATGACAACGATGCGCTCAGAATCCGTTTCCATTACTTTCAGGACAGTATTATGATTGTTGATGAAAATAACAATGAACATGAAGTTCACCCAAAGCATTTTGGAGTGGCAATCTATCGGAAAGGCAGTCATATTTTAGAAATAAGAGCAAAACACAAAACAATGGCTGACAAAATAGCAACAAATAATCCTGTTCAACTAGGCATAGACATTCCTTTTGCATCAATTGACCTCATGGATGAGAAACTAGCAGACACTTTTGTCGATTGGGTTTCCCTCAATAGTGCAAACATACAGTTGTATAAAACCGAGGAAGTTGCAGGTTCTTTGCACATTACTGCAAGAAAAGGAATGGACTTGAAGAACACAGCTAAATTAACTAGAGAGCTTCAAGACGGACAGCTCCAAGGCTGTCACGTCACAATCAAACATGGAAATACACAAGTTAATTTTAGAATAAACTTCAGAGACTGTCATATCACTTATACATTATTCACAAGTGAACAGGATATAACATACGTGGTAAAAGAAATGGAAAAAATCGTAGGAGGCTATATTATTGGCAAGCAATCACAACTGCTCAAATTCTTCGGAAAGCCGAATTAAAGCTGTCTTGCAGGGTAGAAAAGAAATATACTTTCGAGAATTGAAGAGGAAAGCGGAAGTCTCGACTGAAGAACTTGAGGATTTCCTTTTACCATTACTAGGTGAAGGTGTAATCGATGGAAAACTAGAACTGCGTTGCCCAAGTTGTGGGGCTGATCTTGGTTCCTTTCCAAGGTATACCGATATACCAAAGGAGAATTATTGTGAAAATTGTCGACACTCAAATCCTTTCTCAGATAATTATTTAGAGATAGTTTTGGAGGTAAAGGGCGACTTTTTTCAAGCTAATGGCGAACCTCCGCTCTTAAAAAAGAAAAACTACACAGACGAAGAATTAACCACATTACTTAGTAATTCAATAAAAGAAGAAAAGGAGAGCCTAAAGGGGCAACTATTTGAGGAGTTTTTTCGAAACATAGTAGAGCGGGGAAATGAATTTGAGTTAAAGAAAACGCATGCAAGATCAAATGTTGGAGAAATGGATTACTTCTATAAAGCCAATTGTAGTGGCCATCCGCTATGGAATAAATACCCTTACTTATTTGTAGAATGCAAAAACAGGAAAGAAGTTGTAAGTTCAAAGGATATGAACCATTTCAAGGAATTGCTTGAACCAAAAACGGTCTTTCATAGCTGCTTGGGGGTCTACATTACAACTAAAATGTTTAGCCCAGAAGCTAACGCAGCAGCGCAAAAGGGAATTGACAAGGGATTGGTTATAATCAAAATAGAAAGATCAGACTTAAAAAATCTAATTGGGAAAGGCTTTAAAACTTATATGGAAGAATCCTTCGACCAATTCCTTGCAAAGGCATAAAAAACTCATAGTAAAAAGAGAGTAACGAGGGAAATAAAACCAGTTTTATGGTGTTAGTCTTACTCTGTCTCTTGGGTACAAAGTCACTTCGCGGATATT
>CAYPGY010000194.1:0-3788 GCA_964410435.1 uncultured Candidatus Bathyarchaeia archaeon | reverse complement strand
ACGGGTAAGGGTGCTAAGAGGGCTGCGCTGAAAGCCAAAAAAATTCTAAACATGTAATGTGGGTACCTGTCAGTTTTTAGGTCTGGCACTTTGTGTCGGAAGCTTATTTTTTACTACTTTTTCTACTTGGTGGTTTAAGTGGGCGAAAGCAAATCAATCAAAGTGAGCAGAGAAACATACGCCGAATTAAGCGAAATAGCAGGCGAACTACAGCTTAAGCTAAAGCGGCCTGTATCCATAGAAGAGGCAATAAAGCAGCTTACTAAACGACGCAAAAAAGGCGCCAAAATATCTGATTTAGCAGGCTCATGGAAGATCAGCGATGAAGAAGCCCAAGAAATCAAAACTTCTATTGATGAGATGTGGAAGAAATGGAAGCTGCCCGAGTAGTTATCGACACAGACATACTCGTTGATTTCTTGAGAGGCAACCCGGAAGCAACTTCGCTGGTAAGCCGCCTCGAGGAGCGTAAATTCCTCTTAGCAACAACCGCCGTCAACGAGTTCGAGTTGTATTATGGCGCTGACAAATCAAAGGAGCCGGAGCGGGCAGTTATGCTGACAAGGCAGCTACTCGATAGGCTTGTTGTTTTGCCGTTAACCTCCAAATCCGCCAGAAAGGCAGGTCACATTTATGCGGCGCTGGAGAAGCAGGGGTATCCCATCGGGTTAAGAGATACTTTGATAGGTGCAATTGCCAAGTCAAGAGATTTTAGTGTCGCGACAAAAAACATGTGCCGCTTCCAAAAGATCGATGGCTTAAAATTGATCCAAATCTGAAAACGTTACGAACCCTATCTTAATACTTCCATCCCACATGTGCGGGCATCATTGCCTCGGATAGGTCTTTACTCGCAATCAGCAATAAGTCGCTAGTTGGTTAATTGAAATTTTCAGCACTAAATTGGTAACTAAGTTTTGTTTTTCTTTTTATAAGGGCGGTGGTGGATGCTCTGAGACGGGTAGGTCCAAGCGAGCGCAAAAAACTAGAAATCTCCTTAACCAGTCCGCAGTACTTGAAAAGGGCGCTTATTCGAATCCCCTTGGTAGACGATAATTAAATGGGGCGATCGCTATTATCTTCTAATTTAAAATAGTTTGTGGCTAAACCTAACTTGGAATCTGTTGGTTGTACTGTCGCCTCAACCAAACAGCAACCCATCTACGGCGCTGAACCAGAAACAGCTGTTTCTGCATAAAATTTTAGAAGATGGTGTAGCAGGGCAGTGTTCTCTTCTTCTACTAATTTGAAAAAATAACCCTAAACAATTCCGATCTACCAAGCGGTACCGCCTATCGAAACCCCTCAACCAGCCAGCAACCCCCCGCAGACACAAAACCCAAACAGACGCCAACCCGCGTCCGCCGAAATAAGATAATTAAAGGGAGCCTTCCGTCATTATCTTCTAATCAGAAAACGCCGAACAGCAGCCATAAACGATGCAAAACCGCCTGCCTGAACCATTATCAAGCAACAGCGCTCCAAAAAACTTATATCTATAAGATAATCATGTTGTTGTTCGCATTATGGAGGTTTATAAGATTTGTCAGCAGCACCAACACAAGCAGGCGGAATACCCATCATGGTTCTCAGAGAAGGCTCAAAACGCAGCCGCGGCAGAGATGCCCAGCATGGAAACATAACAGCCGCCAAAGTTGTAGCTGAAAGCGTCCGAAGCGCACTCGGCCCCAAAGGCATGGATAAAATGCTAGTCGACGGCTTCGGCGACGTCACAATAACAAACGACGGCCGAACCATCCTAGACGAGATGGATATTCAGCATCCAGCAGCAAAAATGCTCGTAGAAGTCGCCAAAACACAAGACAAAGAAGCAGGCGACGGAACAACCACCAGCGTAATAGTCGCAGGTGAACTCCTCACCCGAGCAGAGGAACTAATCGACAAAAACATTCACCCAACAATCATAATCGAAGGCTACCGACAAGCAGCACAGAAAGCGCTTGAAACCCTTGACAAAATCGCAATCACCGTAGACGCAAAAGCCCAAAAAGACTACCTCACAAAAGTAGCAGTCACAACAATGGGTAGCAAAATCGTCTCCGAATACAAAGAGTACCTAGCCGACATAGCAGTAAAAGCTATGCTCGCAGTAGCCGAGAAAACCCCAGACGGCATCAAAGTAGACGTCGACGACGTGAAAGTCGAAAAGAAAACCGGCCTCTCACTAGCCGACACAAGCCTAATTCAAGGCATCGTCCTGGACAAAGAAATCGTCCACAGCGGTATGCCAAAACGCTTAGAGAACGCCAAAATCGCATTACTCGACGCTTCACTTGAAATTGAGAAGCCAGAGTATGACGCGAAAATCAATGTTGAAAGCCCAGCCCAGGTCGAAGCCTTCCTCAAACAGGAAGAAGCCATGATCAAAGCAATAGTTGACAAAATAGTTGCTTCAGGCGCAAACGTGGTCATCTGCCAGAAAGGCATCGACGACTTAGCCCAGCACTTTATGTCACGCAAGGGCATAATGGCCGTTAGACGTGCAAAACGCAGCGACATGGAGAAGCTGCAGCGTGCTACAGGCGGCAAAATCCTCTCAAACATCGACGCTTTAACACCAAAAGACCTTGGCGAAGCAGCACTGGTAGAGGAACGCAGAACTGGCGAAGACAAAATGACCTATATCGAAGGCTGTAAAAACCCCAAGTCAGTCACACTTCTAATCAGGGGAGGTAACCAGCGCCTAACCGCAGAAGCTGAACGTAGCATACACGACGCGCTTTGCGTGGTAAAAGACCTCATTGAGGAACCCCGTGTAGTCGCAGGAGGCGCAGCACCAGAACTCGAAGTCGCGAACGCGCTTAAAAAGTACGCGCAGAGTCTGCCAGGCCGCGAACAATTTGCTGTAAGAATCTTCGCTGAGTCACTTGAGGAAATCGCCGTAGTGCTAGCTGAAAACGCAGGCTTAGACCCCGTTGACTTACTAACCCAGTTGCGCGCAGCTCACGAGAAGGGTCAAACATGGGCTGGAATCGACATTGCAGCAGGTAAAGTCGGCGACATGACTAAACTTAACATTTACGAACCGCTCAATGTAAAGAAGCAAATAATCAAATCAGCCACAGAAGCAGCATCTATGATACTAAAAATTGATGACATCATCTCAACCGCTAAAATGAAGGCTCCTCCGATGCCACCCGGAGGCGCAAGCGGAATGGGCGGTATGGGCGGAATGCCAGGAATGGGTGGCGGCATGCCCGGAGGCATGATGTAATTATGATAGAAAAAACAATCAATGTCGGACCACCAAAAATCACTCGCTTCGAGAAAGCAAGAATCGTCGGTGCACGTGCACTGCAGATCTCGATGGGAGCACCAATCTTGGTTGATGCACAGGAAAACACCAACCCAATCGATATAGCCGTAACAGAACTAGACGCAGGGATTCTTCCGATCACTATCCGCAGGACACTGCCAGACGGCACCTTCCAAGATATACCCTTAAAGTGGCTATCCTAAGTTAGCCATCTTTTCCTTCTTTGTTTTAATTTCTAACAGCGATTTTTCGACTTAATTCTCTATTCTTAAAGCGTACCTCCCTACCCTACTCAGAAGCACTTCTCTCTCCCTACCTAACAAAAAACGATGCCCTCGGCGGACCCCCTAACAAAGTAGCTTATAAAAAAAAGAAAAAGGCTGCTTAGCGGCAGCGCCCATATCTATAGCCAACTTGGCCCATTACACCAGCACCGTAGCCGTATGCGTTCTGGTTTTGTTCGGTACCGCCATAGCCATACCCGTGGCAGTAGTCATTCTGGTTCGGGTTT
>CAYPGY010000193.1:0-3825 GCA_964410435.1 uncultured Candidatus Bathyarchaeia archaeon | reverse complement strand
ACGGATTAAGGTGTCGGCCTTCGGAGCCGGAGATCGTGGGTTCAAATCCCACCGGGCCCGCCATATCTAACGCGAAAAAGTACTGCTATTTTATTGACGTATAAATAAAAAAGGGAAGGACGAGGTATCCTTCAGTTTAGGTTGTTTATGGGCGTTTTTTAAGCAGCAGAATCGTCACTGCGAAGCATACGACAATAAGCAGCGCGATACCGATAACAGACGGCAAGAAGTACAAGTCAGCCATAGATGGCGTCGTCGTCGGTTGAGGTGTTGCTGTTGCAGCGGCTGGGTTAACGATGAAGCTTGTTCTTGTTGTTGATGGCCAGTAGGATTCGCTGCCGCCGAATTGGGCAATGACGGTGTATGCTCCGGTGATGTCGGGTGTCCATGGATAGCTGTAGTAGCCAGCTGCGTCGGTTGTTGTGGTTCCGATTTGGCGATAGTTGCCGTTTGAGTCGATAACGCTTAAGGTGACGGGTACGCCTGTAGTGTTGGTCGGTTTAGCCTGCTGCATGTAAACGTATTCCATGAACGCCGACATGCTTTCGTCCGAGACCGCTGGGACACCATCTGGGAAGCGTGCCGCTCTATCAGCGTCTTTTGTACCCGGCGAATTATCTGTGACCCTGCCTTTTATGAAGACAGTGCCGCCTTCGCTGAGTACATCATTCTGTATCGATGCTGTTATGGCTGTTTGGCCTTTGCCGAATGTGTAGATTTGATTGTCGTAGCCGTTCCACTCTACTAGATATCCGTCTGCAACTGCTCCAGGGCATCTGCCGCTGAAGCTGTTTATACTCCAAACGAGTGATCCGTCAGTGCAGTTAAGTGCGAGGCGCTTTGCTCCGGGGAATAATGGCGGGTTATACATGTGTGATTCCGAGAGGAATAGTTTGCCGTCTGCGATGCTCTGTGAACCGAAGACCCAAATGGGGTAAATGCCGTATGGTGTGTTGTAGCCTGCGCTTCTTGGAATGTATGTCCAGTTTATTACTCCCGTGTTGATGTTTACGGCGCTTACGTAGCCTCCGAAGTCCCATACGTATGCGTTGCCGTATGCTATGTCGCCTGCAACGGTGAGGGTGCTAAGTGCTGTTCCGGGGAGTTTAGTTGGACCCCATAACTTGTTGCCTGTCGTCAGCGAGTAACCGTATAGTTCGTGTGTGTCCTTGTTATGAAGTATGTAAACGCCTTCTTTTGCGTTAAGTAAACTCATATCGCCGTAAAGTGGCAGCGTCTGATTTTTTGGTCCCCAAAGTATTGCACCTGTATGAGCGTCGATTCCGCAGTCAATAGCGTATCCCGCAGAAGTCTGTGTTACCAAGTTGGGTGCTTGCCGTAGCAGTATAACATCAGGAGTTCTTGCCGCAATGCTTAGTGAAATCGGGTTGCCTGCTAGCGTGGTTGGAAGCTTTACTGTCCACTGGATACCTTTGGTGAAGTTTAGTACGGTGGATGGCCTCAGGATTTCTGAAGCTAACGTTCCGCCGCCCATACAGAGTGTTGAGTTCCAGCAGCTGAGGTTGCCGCCGCTTGTGAAGTAACCGAATAATGTGCCGACGTTCTCATGTGATGGGTCAGTGTCCATTATGTAGGCGCTGTCGGTTGTTACGTTGTATATGACTCCCATGTATGCTCCTGTCATTGGCTCATAAAGTCGATAGGTTGCTGCGCCGCCGAACATGCCTCCCCCTACGATGCTGTAGAGGAAAGATGTGGTACCATATTCCTGCATTGAGTGGAACTTCATGTTCTGGCCCATCCTGAGCTTTTCAAACGATACAGCGGTTGCGTTTGCGGTTATTCCCGGTGGGGATGTCCATAATGTCTCTCCAGTGCGCAAGTCAACTGCGTTCCAGCTTACCACCTGACTGTTTATGCCAGCCATTTCTCCGTAGTATATTACGCCGTTGAGGATAATTGGTTCAAAATAGTTGATTAAAATCGAGCTTGATGTGAATTGGCTTTCTTGGTCAGAGGGAATTGGTCCGCCGACTTGGCCGCCGAAAGCGGTGGGTTTGACCCATGCAATATGCGCGGTGTTCGGTGCTTTGCTGTATGGATTAAAGTTGCCGGTTGCATCGTACATCCCAGTCGTAGCGAAAGAGGGTATGCCTAAGCCGTACCAGCTGCCGCCTAGGGCGCCCCAAGCGTAGTTTTGTGCATTGATTGGTCTAGACCAGTATTCGGTAGGGAGAGGTGCTGATTGGAATTGCGGTATCTGTTCTTCTTGCACGGTTAATATTTCAGGTTCGCTTTCTGAAGGTAATTCTCGTACGTGAGAGTAGTCAATTCCTGGGCCGAATATCGAGGATGCGCTGCGTGTTAAGTTCTGTCCTGGGTAGAATGCTTTGAGTGTATAGTTGCCGAGCTTATCAGGGGTAAAAGAAAGTCCGCCGACGCCTCCTGTTGAGTCAGCAGTGTAGGGACCCATGGTTGTTACTTTTCCGTCTGGGTCGGTTATTTGTATTGTTATGCCTTTGTACATGTCGCCGGTGCTGCCCATGCCTGATGAGGCGGTGGGTTTAGTCATAAATGCGCTGATGTATGCTGCCTGTCCGATGCCTACTGGGTCGGGTTCAACGTGGATTTTTAGGTATGTAGGGATGTCGAGGGCTTGAACTGAAGTCATTGATGCCACAGCTATCATGGAGACTGCTAGGAGAGTCAGTAGAATAATTGTTGATAATTTTTTGTTTTTTTGCATTTTTTTCTTCTCCTTTTCAGGCAAGAACTAGAGCAAAACTCGAAAGATTTAGCAAATGCTATAGCTATTGCCTGAAAGCTAATTTTCGAGCGATCGGTTTATAAAATTTTGCAGCCACCCCACATTAAGTGTATAATTATTAAAAAATCTATACATTTTGACTTAAAAGACTTGCAAAAAAAGCGAATTAGCAACCCTGCCATAGAAAAAATTATTGAATCAAACCTTTAGCATTTCTGCTCAACCAAGATTACACTCACATGGCGCTCACCCACTTTCAAAGAAAAGGGATAACATTTAGAGATAGCAAAACCAAAATTCATGTGTAACCCTGACAAATAAGGCTGTTTTCGGCCTGTTTTTACGAACAAACACCTTTATTACAACAAATCTTAAATCTGGCGTTATATCAATAGGAAAACACAAAAACAATTAAGCAATGGGCATTTAAAGTGAGAGCGCAAAAATGGTTGACATAATACAGTTAATAGCAATAGTAGTTCCCGTAATAATAATCATATATGCAGTCCTATCATCGCTACGCATAGTCAGACCCACTGAACGCGGCTTAGTCGAACGCCTCGGCAAATACCACCGATTCGTACAGGCAGGAATAACATTACTGGTCCCATTCGTGGACCGCATCATCAAAGTCAACATCACCGAACGCATGACACCCGTACAGCGCCAAGACGTAATCACCAGAGACAAAGTCTTCATGGCCGTAGACGCAGTGGTCTTCTACAAAGTCAGACCCGACGAAGCATCAGTAAAAGCCTCACAGTACTTCGTCAACAACTACGAGTCACAGATCGACACACTTGCACGCACCGTACTCCGCGACATCATCGGAGGCATGGATATGGCTGTCGCAAACACCTCGCGCCCCATAATCAACGCTAAACTAAAAGAAGCCTTAGATGAGCAAACCAAGGACTGGGGTATAGAAATCGTCCGCGCAGAAATCAAAGACCTCGAGCCCCCACGTGGGTTGATGAGCAGCATGGAGTCAGTGCTTAAAGCAGACAACGAACGCCAAGCAGCAGAAAAAACAGCTATCGCTCAGGCAACCCTTGCAAGCGGCGAAAAGAACGCGGCGATTCAGCGCGCGGAAGGTA
>CAYPGY010000192.1:0-3911 GCA_964410435.1 uncultured Candidatus Bathyarchaeia archaeon | reverse complement strand
AAAAGGGAAGATTTAGCGAAAAGAAACCCTGATGGTATGGCGATATCGCCATGGGTCGGGGAGTTCAAGTCCCACCCCCGCCACCACTCTCGCTAAAAATACTGGGGTCCATCCTGGCGGATCCTTTCAGTATTTTTGCTTATTATATAGAAGACCAAAAAAGCTACAGCGTGGATACAGTTATAGATAAAAATGATTGAATTCAGCGAAGTTAAAGACACCAACTCAATCGAGTTCGACAAGGCACTATGCATCTACGCTGAGTCAATCCCAGCCTCAGAAAGACAGAGCACCGAAACCATAAAAGAAAGAGTCAGCGCCGGCACAGAAAAACTGTTCGTCGGCGTCATAAACGGCGGTGTTGCTTTGATGGCGCTCCTCTACCCTCTTGAGGGCACAGAGTTTGTGCTGCTAGATTACATGGCTGTAAAAGAGGAGCACCGCAAGCGCGGCTTGGGCTCAGAGTACCTCAGAAACATCTACGAAATCGCAGGTTTGAAGAATAAGCTGCTTGTTTGCGAAGTTGAAGACCCAAAAACCGGCGGTGATAGAGAGACGCGGCAGCGGCGAGTTTACTTTTACCGTAAAAACGGCGCCAGAATCCTAAAAAACATCCGCTACATGCTGCCGCCTCTGCAGGGAAGCACTCCTACTGAGATGATTTTGATGGTGATTTCGCGGAATCGGCGTCTACTGTGGCTGTCTGGAGACGCAGTTGAAGAAGCGATAGTGCAGATTTATCGGGAACTCTATGGCCGCAGCGAAACAGACCCGATGTTGGCAGCGACGTTGAGTTCGATAGAGCCGCGAATAACACTCCAATAAACCGTTACAGAGATCTACCTCAGAGCAAATGTAGTAATTGGTTAGTTTTGTGACAGGCTAAATTGGTATTCAAGGCGCTATGGCTTGTTAGGCCTGATTTGGGAAAACATTCAAATTCTGAAGTGAACCTTCGTCTTTTTCTGTGACCCTACATGGCTAAGTGCCCCAAATGCGGCAAAGAAACCTCCAAGCCCACTAAGGAACTTAAAAATTACCTTTTTTGCCTAAAAGAGTACACCTGCCAGAAATGCAGACACCGCTTCGTAACCAACAAGTAGCATTAGGCAGTAAGTAAAAGCGCGGCGTCATCAACGCTAATGCAGTGGTAGCCGCGTTCAAAAAATATTTCAAAGGCGCTCCTTAGAAGCACGAACTCTTTTTCAAACGCAAAACCCGCTGAAAGTGACGACAACAGTATATGCCCAAGCGCGACACGTACGTAATCAGTCAGCACTTTTAGGTCTCTTTCTCCGCATTCGCCAACTATCCACGTTTTGACTTCTTCGACGTTTATGTCTGCGTCCCGCGAGTACCAGGTACGCAGCTTCAAGTAGTCATCTACCCAGTGGTGCACGCAGGAAACGTCGCTGCAGCTTATCACTTTCTTTGTCCGAAGTAAAGCGTCCAACGCAAAGTTGATTCCCTTAGTCAATCTATTCGCCTAGTAACAAAATTGTTGATCACTATTAAATCGCTTATGAATCTGCGCAATAGAACAATGTTATAGTAACAGCGTCTGTGGTAGGCACTTAAACGCTTATTCACACCATGCGCCTTAAACTATTAGTCAAACCTGTAGTGCATTACCTATGTTTTCCGTTTGCCCATCTTGAAGTAAACCACTAAACCACCCGCAGCCACAGCCAAAGCAGCAATCGCCAAATACAGTCCCACAAACCCATCTGAATAAGCAAGGTTTTCGGCAAAACTGATTGTGACTTGATGGCTGCTGTGATGGTAAGTGAAGCTAAGAATCCAGCTTTCACCTTGAGACTCCAAAGAATACTCTACTTCAGCGCCGTCCAAGTATACAGCAAATTTTGAAGCATCGACGATTAGCGATTTAGGAATGTTCACGTTAACGTAGCCTGCTGTTCCAGATTCGCCGGATAAGGTGAAGCACAGTTTGCTGTTATTTGAATCAAAGACGAATCCCGTAAGGGTTGAGTTAGTGTTAACTGACAAGACAGTCTGCCCACTACAAGGTTCCAATGCGAAATTGATCTGTGTTGAAGTAGCAGAGTATTCTTCGTTTCCCTCGTAAACGGCTTTTACGACATAGTACCCTGTAACTGAAGGACGCCACTGCGCATAGTAACTGCCATCCATGCGGGTTTGAACAAGAGCTA
Organism: uncultured Candidatus Bathyarchaeia archaeon; assembly: GCA_964410435.1. Classification (GTDB taxonomy): domain Archaea; phylum Thermoproteota; class Bathyarchaeia; order Bathyarchaeales; family Bathycorpusculaceae; genus Bathycorpusculum. The sequence continues at coordinate 1,737 of CAYPGY010000192.1, read as the reverse complement.
AATCCACCCATGATTTGCCGCCGGTTACGCTGTAGGATAGCAGAATCGGCGCATCCGGGATGCCTGTTCCGTTAAAGGTTAAGGCGCCGCTGATCTCAACCCTAAAATCAGGAAAAGCGGCTGAACTTACGCAGTGGGCTGTAAGTGTGGGCTCTTTAGTTGCACCTAATGATGAGGTGGCGCCTTCAAAAATCTGCACGTTATCGTAGTAAACTGGGTTTTCAGTGTAGCGTCCGCTTACGGCTATACCGTCAAAGATGTAGCCTCGTTCACTTCCCCTGACAGATTCAGCTTTAAGTTCGCCGTCGATGTACACGGAGATGAGCTTGTGGGGTCTGTCAAGAATAAACCGGATGTGATACCACTGGTTAGGCACATACGCCTGCAAAACGGTGCCTGTGCCTTCCGCTTCCACGTAGTCCCGGGCGACTATGGTGCCGTTATCGGTGAACGCTACCCCATCGTTCCATTTTGCTTGTCCCCAGTTAATTTGATCCCAAAACCCCACTTTTACGTTATCCCCCGCTGTACCCGTAATGTTGGTTACTAGAACGCTGACCTCGAAACCCAACGTGTCCTTGTCGCTCTGGAAGTACCGCACGGCATCAGCAGCCCAGTTCCGCTCGCCCTGCATTCGGAAGCATTTATTCGATGAATCCACGGGGTCAACTATGACCTTCTGGTACTGATCGCCTAATCCGTTAAAAACCAGTGTCCACTGAGAGGGAAAACCGCCCACGGGGTAACTCTCGAAGTCGTCGCTGAAAAGCAGGGTATATGCGGGAGCGTCAGCGGCGGCCAGCGGGGTAAATGCGGCTATTAGAAGCGCTAACAGGAGAAGGGGCGCTGTGAGTGTTTTGAGTTTGCGGGTCATTTTTACCATTATTTCAGGCGCTTTTTTGCTCTTAAAAGAGTTTTCGTCAAGCTTTCTTGACTAACAGTGGGCGCTCAGTAAGGTGCACCCGTATTGATTGAGCAGAAGCATAGATGATGCCGTGTTACAATTTCTCTGCAAGTATACCCCGATTGGTTGTAGCGAGTTCTCTTAGTAGGGGACGGCTACTTGGCTGCGTGATTCCTCGACGATGGGTAGGACTTGGCGTAGTTCTTTGAAGTGTTTAAGAACATTTATTCCGCGTGGGGTAATCGCGTAGACTACTCTTTGTTTTCCTAGTGCACGCTCTTCAACTAGCCCCTGTTTCATGAGGAAGTCCAGGTACTCTTTTAGGACGCTGCAGTTCACGTTTGCTTTATACATGATGTGGGTTAGCTTGAGATTTCCTTTCAAAGCTAAGGCTTGAAGGATTCCAACATACATTTCAAGTTTAGAGCGCCGCATAATGAATATCTGTTGTACATTACCGTTATTACTGTTATGTGTGTGTAGCTATACACTTACAGGTGTATTTAATAGGGGATTGAGCGGTAACAGGCTTTTTTGGGGCAGTTTGGTTGATTTTAAGCGGTTTTTGTTTTTCACCTCCATTGGCGTGGTGATTTTTGTGTTTTCGCTGTTGCCCTTGTACTCTAAGTGAAGAAGTATTCTCTCGACTTTTAGAAGAGTATTTATGTCTAAGTTGGTGTTTGTGTTGTTTGCATCTTGCGTGGGCGAGTAGCTCAGTACGGATAGAGCACCAGCCTCCTAAGTTGGGGGTCGAGGGTTCAAATCCCTCCTCGCCCGTCGCAAATGATTCACACCCGTTTTGGGTTCGCTTTTATACTAACCGACTGCTTTTA
>CAYPGY010000191.1:0-3921 GCA_964410435.1 uncultured Candidatus Bathyarchaeia archaeon | reverse complement strand
TCAATCTCCAAGACGTCATACGATCAATCTCAGAAACAGGCATGAAAGCCCAAATCGTCCGGTCTAAAAGCAAACTAAGCTCATGGTGGAGAGAAAAACAGCAACTAGCACTTCTCTTATGCGGAATCACAACCCTTGCAACCTTCCTACTTGGATTAATGGTTGTTCCACAAGAGTACACCTTCATCGGGTACATAATAGCTGTTTTAGTCGGCGTTTACTACCCAGCAAGAAAAGCGATAATTGCCCTGATGAACCTAACCGCAACCATACACCTTCTAATGCTCATCGGTTCCGTCGGTGCCCTAGTGCTGGGTATGTGGGCTGAAGCAGCTATCCTAATCTTTGTTTACTCATTAGGCGACGTCCTTGAGTCATATGCGGTCGATAAAGCAAGAGGCGCCATCCGTTCACTCATGAACTTAGCTCCCAAACAGGCTCTTGTTCGAAAGGACGGCAAAGAAACACTGCTTTCCGTAGAAGAAATTAACCCCGGGGATTTAGTAATCGTAAAACCGGGCGAAAGAATCCCCGTAGATGGGACCGTACAAAAGGGTTCATCATTTGTAGACCAATCAACCGTGACAGGAGAATCCTTCCCAGTAACCAAGACTATCGGGGACATGGTTTTTGCTGGAACGATTAATCAGAAAAGCTTCATCGAGGTTCGTGTAGACAAAGCTGCCAGCGAAACTATGTTATCTAAAATCATTTATTCAGTCGAGGAAGCGCAAGCAAAGAAAATCTCATTCCAGCGGTTCTCCGATAAATTCTCGAACACTTACACACCCGCCATGTTTGTGCTAGGCATCTTAGTTGCGGTAGTTCCGCCTCTGCTGTTTGGGGCTGAATGGATGCCCTTTATTCTCAGAGGATTGGTTGTCTTTGTTGTTTCTTGCTCATGTGGATTAGCACTATCAGTTCCGGTGGCCGTTGTGGCAGCTATGGCTAATGCTGCAAGAAAAGGCGTCGTGTTCAAAGGCGGCGCCTATTTTGAGGCAGCTAACAAAGTTAAAGTAATTGCCTTTGACAAAACAGGAACACTAACCATCGGCAGACCCGAAGTCACTGACATTATCAGTCTTGGCAATCACTCTGATAAGGACCTGCTAAAACTCGCCTCAGGCATTGAATGCAGATCAAGCCACCCCTTGGCAAACGCTATCGTTAGAAAAGCCAAGGAAAACAGCATTGTCGTCGAAGCCAACTTGGAAGACTTTGCAGATTTAACCGGAAAGGGCGTTAAAGCAAAAGTCGAGGGCGCTCAATGCTTTGCAGGCAATGCTCGCTTCATGCAAGAAAACGAAATAGCAATCCAAGAATACCAAGATAAAATTGCAGAACTTGAAAACCAAGGAAAAACTACTATACTCATAGGCCAAAACGGGACGTTATTAGGCATCATTGCAATAGCCGACGCCTTAAGACCGGGCGCCAAAGAGAGTCTTAGCATTATACGAGAACAAGGAACCCGGACCGTAATGCTAACGGGCGATAACGAAAGATGCGCAAAAGCAATCGCTACTCAAGCAGGTGTAGACGAATATTATGCACAACTACTTCCAGAAGATAAAGTCCGAGTTATAAAAGAACTAAAAGAAAAGTACGGCTCAGTGGCTATGGTGGGCGATGGTGTCAACGATGCTCCTGCAATGGCTGTATCTAACGTGGGCATAGCCATGGGCGCCGCTGGAACCGATGTTGCAATTGAAGCAGGCGACATAGTGCTAATGTCAGATGACCTCTCAAAACTAAACTATGTCCGTGACCTAAGCAAAAAGACCGTTAACAACATTAAAGAAAACATTGCCGTTTCATTGATAAACATCGCCTTCATGGTTACAGCAGCCTTGTTGGGCTACTTGGGTCTTGTCACTGGTTTATTGCTAAATGAAATCAGTGCCCTGCTCGTAATCGGAAATGCTCTGCGGCTACTCACCACTAAAAACAAATTCGATACATCAAGCAAGAAACAGAAGTAAGCGCTCTATATTGAACGGCCTTTTTCTGTTATTTTGTATATTTTCCAGTTTTTCTTTTTATAATAACTTATTAGACCTGCTTCTTCCAAAACCATAAGATGATAAGAGAGCCTTGAATCAGATATTTTTAGTAGGACTTTTATGACGCATGGACACAAATCGCATTGGCGGATTGCCTTTAGAATAGTTAACCTTGTTTTATCTGACAATATTCTGTGCAGCTTTACTTCTTGGTTGATTTGCTCGGAGTTGATGGCGTTTTTTATGCGGTCTAAACCGCCGATTTCGTCAATGGATTCTTTGACTTCCTCTGGATAATCGACCGAACCGTTTCTGTTATTGTTGTCTGTTGCCATTACACTCAAGTGAGATATTGTTTCTTGATAAATAAAAGCATAAGCCCTAGTTGTAAGGTATAAAAAAGATTAGGGTAACCGCCAAAAAACGCCTATCGTGGTTAATCATTTTTTCTTCTTTAACCAAATGCCTCTTTACCCGTTTTTGTTTTTTGGTTATTATTTAATGAATTCGGAAAAAATTCTAATATAAGTATATTTAAATAATGTTATGGATTAATGTTTGTATGAAAGTGAAGTTAATGGACAACAAAACGATTAGTCAAAACATACAAGAAATCCTGCGCTTGCAATCCCCGCCAGTAGCCGTAAAAATTATAAAAAAAGACGACCCATTACCAAACATTAAATTACCAACACAAAACAGCCGCTACTGCCAACTGCTCATGCTCGCCAGACAAGGACAAACCCTAATGCTAACCCCAGAAAAAATAGCATGCCCAGCCGCAAAAGCCGCATTAGGCCTTGGAACACTAGCAGAAAAAATCTCATCCGGAGATATGCTTTGTGCACTTGGATTATTCAAAAACAAAGAAGCAGCCGCCAAGACAATGCGCATGATACCGCGAATACAGGAAGGTTCGACAAAAGCTGTTGTCGCGGGGCCCCTAAAAGATTTTCCGATGGACCCTGACGTTATCGTTGTCGAAAGTGTTCCAGAGCACATTATGTGGCTAGGTTTAGCTAGTAACTTTAAGGAAGGCGGAAGACTCATCTTTACCTCGTCAATTTTCCAAGCAGAATGTGTTGATGTGACAAGCGTGCCGTACTTAACTGGCGAAATTAATATGACGCCTGGATGCTATGGATGCCGACAAGCCACAGATACACCGCCAGAACACATGTTTATCGGTATTCCAGCAAAGCTATTACCTGAAATCATAGAATCCCTTGAGGCTTTATCTGGAAAAGCAATGAATGCAGTCAGAGAAAAAAGCGTTTACGCACTTTACGCCAAAGGATTGAACAATAAAGAACTGACTTAATCGCTGAAATTAGCCTCAACTCATTATATTCTTTTTTAGTGACTTTAAAAAGCTTTAACCATGCGATGAGTTAATATTGGAAATGGTCGGTATGTTTCGCCCGTCTAAGACTATTCAGGGTACGCTTTGGTGGCTGATTGCAGGTACAAAGGGCGGGGAAACACGCGGGCGGATTATTTTGGCAATTAAGGAAATGCCGCGAAATGCAAATCAACTTTCAGAGTATTTGAAGTTAGATTATAAATCAACCAGACAGCACCTTAAAGTTTTGGAAAAAAACAAAATTCTAATGATTGTAGGAAGTGGATACGGAATTACATACCTTTTGTCCACTGAAATGGAAGAGAATTTTGTTGAGTTTGAGAAAATTTGGGAGCGAGTGGGGAAAGCAAAAAAATGAGTTGGAGGAAATATATTGAATAAAATGATGCGTATTGAGTTATCAGTAGCTGTTTTAGCAATAGCACTTTTAGGTGTAGCGTTTGCTGTTTTTACTTTTTCGCCATATTGGAATTTTACTTTTGGGCCATTTTTTTTTGTCGGTTCGGTTTTTTCAACCATCAACACAGTGCTATCACTCATTCTGCTAATCAGCTA
>CAYPGY010000190.1:0-3961 GCA_964410435.1 uncultured Candidatus Bathyarchaeia archaeon | reverse complement strand
AAAATCCAACATGAAGTCGGCGTCTGCGACCGCTGCAAAACAGCTGTCGAAATCCTGGAAGTTAATCAGTGGTTCATGAAAATCATGGACCTCTCTGAAGCCGTAATCAAAAACGCTAACGAAATCCCATGGTACCCAGATTACATGAAAAACCGACTCATCGACTGGACCAAATCCTTAGAATGGGATTGGGTTATCAGCCGCCAACGCTTGTTTGCCTCGCCGATTCCGGTGTGGTACTGTAAGAGCTGCGGCGAAGTCATCGTAGCCGACCAAAGCTGGCTGCCGATTGATCCTAAGCTAGAAGGCCCCAAAATCGAGAAGTGCCCCAAATGTGGCGGCAAAGACTTCCGAGGCGAACAAGAGGTAATGGACACATGGATGGATAGCTCAATCACATGCGCCGTCCACGCAGGCTGGCCCGACCGCGCTGACTGGAAACACCGGTTCCCAGCAAGCATGCACCCATCAGGAACAGACATCATAAGAACATGGGCATACTACCTCATGGTACGTCACTTAGCGCTATTTGACGAGCGCCCATTCAATAGCGTACTCATAAACGGCATGGTACTTGGCGCCGACGGCAGAAAAATGAGCAAATCACTCAAAAACTACGCAGCCGCACCCGAAACGCTCAACAAATACGGCGCCGATGCAGTACGCCAGTGGGCGGCAGGAGGCGGAGCAACCGGCTCAGACATCCCCTACCGCGTCCAAGACGTCGAGTACGGCAGACGCTTCCTCGTGAAGCTATGGAACGTCTCGGGCTTCGCAAGCAACTTGCTTGCCAGCTACGATCCCAAAGCGGAGCAGGCAATGGAGTTACAGCTACTCGATAAATGGATAATCAGCAAAACCGAGAAACTAACAAACGAAGTCACACAGGCATTCGAGAAGTGCCAATTCAACATCGCCCTCGAAGCAATCCGCAACTTCACATGGCACGTCTTCTGCGACTTCTACGTCGAAGCCGTCAAAGACAGACTATACCGTCCCGAAGTCTACGGCAAAGCCAACGCAGCCGCAGCCCAACACACACTCTACGAAGTACTCTACCGCATGCTACAACTCCTCTCACCCTTCACTCCACACATTACTGAGGAAATCTATCAGTACATGTACAAAGACGGCAAAGGCTACCAGAGCATACAGGTCTCATCATGGCCGCAGTACAACGCCGCCTTGGTTAACGAAGAAGCTGAGAAGGACGGCGACCTTGTAACTGCAGTCATGAGCGAAATCCGCCGCGACAAAGCCGAAAAGAAACTACCGCTCAACGCACCCATAAAGAACCTAATTATATACGCAACCGACTCCGCGGCAGTCAACGCTCTAAAGCAGGGATGCGTCGACATAGCAGCCACACTCAAAATCGAGAAAACCGCTGTAGTCGCCGAGAAGGGTGAAGGCAGACAGGTAGCCCAATACGAAGTAACCATCAAACCCGAATACTAAGGACCATAAGCAATGACAAAGATTGTTGGTTTAATCGGATGCGGTGCTATTGGTACCGTGTTAGCTGAAGCCATTGACCGCAAACTCGTCGTATGCGACGAATTAGTGATTTTTGACATAGACCCAACCCAAACACAAAAGCTAAAAGAGAAGCTAAAGTTCCCTGTCAAAATTGTTTCAAGCGTAGAAGAGATTATCGCCTCCAAGCCGAAAGTTATCGTTGAAGCAGCAGGGCAGAGCGCGGTACATCAATACTTTGACAAGCTGGTTGCTTCAAAGGCACAGCTTATTTTCATGAGTACAGGCGCACTGCTCGACCACGACACAAGCAACCTCCATGTGCACTTCCCTGCAGGCGCAATCGGAGGACTCGATGCCATCGCCGCAGCAGCAAACGCGGGCATAGACGAAATCATATTGACCACGCGCAAGAACCCAAAAGCGCTGGGCAAGCAAATCGTAGAGGAAACCGTTACGTTTGAAGGGTACGCGGAGGATGCAGCACGACAGTTTCCCAGAGAAATGAACGTTGCAGCCACCTTGGCGCTGACAGTAAAGCCCACAAAAGTCAAAGTGAAGGTCCTTGTTGATCCAGCAACAGTACGCAACACACATGAAATTAATGTGAAGTGGCGCTACGGTGATATGCAGCTAAAATTTGCTAACATGCCGCACCCCGACAACCCACACACCAGCGCTTTGGCGGCTTGGGCGGCAATACAATTACTGCAAACATTACTGCAATAATTATTTTTTTTATATATTCTATTAGCAGGAAAAGGCGAAATAAAAAGTTGAATCCACTATTTTAGTGGATTACTGGTATAGGCGAGACTATCACTGGAGCCGTAAAAATTGGGTTCATCGCTTTCTGGATGCGTTTTAACTCAAGTCTATGCTTCATAGAGCAACTTCGACAGCGCTTCTGATCCGCTGGGATTTCACGCCATCGCGGCGTCTTCGCCCGAGCGACCAAGCGTTTTCCGCAGTCACAGCAGTGATACTTCGTCGGGTTTTCCCTAATATTGTAAACCTGCAAACACGTCAACTCCTGTTTATGGGATGTCCTGCTTGATTTTCTCAAGCATAACCCGCACGATAGATTCCTGCAGATTCAACGCCTTGGAAATGCTCTCGATGTCGGTGGTTTGTTCATCAAGGATGTAATGTAGCACTCTGCGCTCGTCATGGGATTTCTCCTTCTGTAGTCTCTCTGTTATATGCTGCATTGCTAAATTACGGATGAATAACAGCACCGCTTTTTCATTGTCAAGTTCTGACAGTTTAGCGTCAACATCTTTGAGTAGATTAGAAAAGGGTTCAATCTTGCCTTCAGTAGCGCTTTTTTCTATGCTTGTTATGCGCTTCATGAAATCTGCGGCTTCATCCGACAGTTGCGGTGGTAGATTTTGGAAGTCAAGGAGTTGTTCGCTGAAGAGGTTTGGGCCGAAGCTCAGCGAGATGTAGCCTGATTGCTTAAGGTGGTAGGAGCGCCTGTTTGGGCCAATTGGGCTAGCCTCTAGTTTTGAGCCTACTATGCCCGCTTTCTCCAACAAGGCTAAGTGGCTAGCTACGAGCTGCTGGGCTTCACCGATTTCTTTTGATAACTCAAGAGGATAACTGGGCTCTTGACTTAGCCTTTTGATTATTTTTCTTCTAACGGGATTTTCGATTGCTTTTAGCATTAAATTAATTTCTTTTTGTTCAGACATGTTGTATCTCTCGACAAAAAGGGGGTTTGGAGCTTAGTTGAGCTCCACTTTTCTCGGTTTCTCTTCTGGTTTTGGTTCCTTTTTAGGCACTTTTAGTTCCAGTACTCCATCTTTTATAGAGCCCTCTACTTTTGAGGGGTCTACTTCCTCTGGGAAAGCTATGAAGCGCTGTAGTGAGGAGTAGGCGCGTTCGCGGTGAAGATAGTTTTTGCGTTTCTCTTCTTTTTCCTCTTTGCATTCAGCCTTTATGGCGAGTCCGTCTTTGTTTACCTGTACATCGACCTGATCCTTGCTGAAGCCGGGGAGTTCAGCGTTCACGGTGAAGGAGTCGCCGTTGTCGATTAGGTCAACTTGTGCGTATCTTGTTGGTAGTTGGTAGTCTTGCGCCGTTTCGTATAGTGGGAAGAACGGTCGCATTAGGTCGTCGAAAGATCGGCGGAACTCGCTGAACATGTCGTCTAATCCTCTTTCGAGTCCCGCTTGTTCTATTCTTTTGGTTATTGAGGTTCCAGGGGTTGCTGGAGATACTGTTGGTTTTCGTTTTTGTTTGTCTTCAACCATTCTGAATCCACCTCTATACATATTTTATTTGTATAGATTTCTTATACAAGAACATATATAAAAGCATTATGCCGCGCAAAACCAAACCACACAGCAACAATAGACTAACAAAATAAAAGTACTGCAAAACAACAAAAATTCCTTGAAGGATGATCCACAACCAACCAGCAACGCCCGCCATATGTCACCACATTAAAGCACTCTATAGCACATTGCTCACATACAAGAAA
>CAYPGY010000189.1:0-3999 GCA_964410435.1 uncultured Candidatus Bathyarchaeia archaeon | reverse complement strand
TTGGTCACAAGAACATCAAAAACACGCTCATCTACATACAACTGAAAGAAGCGCTATTCAAAGACGAAATCGACTACATCTCCAAAGTCGCCAAGACAGAGGCTGAAGCATGTGTCCTAATCGAGGCAGGCTTTGACTTTGTCTGCGATTTCGACGGGCATAAGCTATTCAGAAAGAGGAAGTTTTAACCATGACAACAAAGGCTGAAAGACAAAAAGCTCTACAGGAATTCAAGCAGACGCAAAACATAGTTTTATTGCAGAAACGGCTCGGACACAAACACGTCAGATCAACCCTTAATTTATTGGGGCGAACTGGTGCTTTCAAATTATCTGCGGAGGACAAACAATAAAATGTTGACTTTTGGTGCTATCGCCATTCGGACAAACCCCCGTATAATTTCAACATATTGGTGGCGGGGGTGGGACTTGAACCCACGAAGGCCTGCGCCAGAGGATCTTAAGTCCTCCTCCATATCTTAGGGGCAATAGTTATCTGGCCCTATTTAGACCTGGCTCGGATACCCCGCCACCAGCACCCCACATAGTCAACATTGTACACTTTAAGTTTTTTGGGTCAAATCGTGCTTTGCTGTTGCTAGCATGGGGTGCCAACGTAGAATTATATGTGATGCATGAGCGTTTGTTGTTGCAGGTTGAGGAACAGGCTTCACCTAAAGCAGATGTATAGTCCATAGGCTGCTATCAAAGACCTAACTGAGAAGCATCAAAGAAAGGTCTTAGTAAGAACTTATGGGGGAATACCTGCCAGAAAAGTGGGGTTTAGACTCAACCTGTAATTTTTACTTTCGCGGCATCTAGGCAAATTATAAAAATTATCAGGCTATTTCTGGTATGGGTTATTCTATAGCTGTTTAGCTATGTGCTCTATTAGCTGTTCTATGCAGAAACGATAGAGGGGTATCGGCTTTTAGGTGCTTTATATAAGGGAATGGGTAGTTGGCAGAGCAAACGTTTGTTGCTAGCATGTCGCAGTCACATACCAATAAATCAGATGCAGCTAAAGGTAGTATTTGCCGGTTGAGGAACACGCTTCACAAGCAACACGCGGTCTGTCCTTCAGTGGCTGCCAAAGACCGATCCTAAGAGATTACATCAAAAAGGGAAACGGCTCTGGTAAGAGCTAAGGAAAATCAGTGATTGCGGTGGGGTTTAGACTCAACCAGGCACTTTTTTTCTCGTAAAAAACGGTTTAGCTATGTTTTTGGTTTAAACCGTCAAGCATGCTGCCGCTTCTGTAACCCTCCAAATCAAACGCCACGTACTTGAAGCCCAACCGCTTAAGCCGAAGGGCAACCGAATCCATGACATCTAATTTTAGGAACAGCTCCCGCTCGCCTTCGCCGACTTCTATGCGAGCCAACCCATTGTGGTCGCGGACACGCAGCTGCTTCACAGCTACGATTTCGCGAATAGCGTTCTCTGCTTTCTCAATGCGCCGTAGCTTCTCGGCGGTGATTTGCTCATTAAAAGGGATCCGCGAAGCCAAACAGGCAGCCGCCGGCTTATCATGCACCGCTAAACCCAACCTTTTAGCTACCTCCCGAATCTCGTCTTTACTGAACTTAAGCGCAACCCACGGGCTAAAAACGCCTTCTGCTTCCTCCACAGCTTTAAATCCGGGCCGGTGCTCGCCTAAGTCGCTGAAGTTAGTGCCCTCAAAAACCGCCTCGAAACCATGCTGATGCGCAAACTTCAACAACTTTTGCAGGAGTTCTTTTTTGCAGAAGTAGCAGCGGTTCTCTGGGTTTCTGGCGAAGTCGGGGTTTTTCAGTTCGTCGGTCAGGGTGATGTAGAGTTTTATGCCTATGTCTTTAGCGGCTTGTTTTGCCTCTTTAAGCTCGGCGGCGGTGTATGTGGGGGACTGCGCGATTACGGCTGCAACTCTGTCGCCTAAAACTTGGCGGCTGATTGCGGCAAGAGTGGTGCTGTCGACGCCTCCGCTGTATGCTATGACGGCGCCGTTTCTGCCCTTCTCGGCAATATAGCGTTTGAGTTCTTCGAGTTTTGCCGCTAATTCGGGTTCCATTTATGTGCCTTTCCCAAATGTTTCCTGCGCCTTAGCAGTAGCCAACTCCATGAGTTCCCGCAGCGGCTTCTTTGTTTTCTCCGCCAATGCCTTAAGGTCTTCGAACTCGGGTTTTAGGTGGATGACTTCACCCTTGGCGTTTTTGGAGACTTTTACGCGTACCGTCTCTTTATTGCCTAAAACCTGCAATTCAACCATAAGCAGCTCCCTACTTATGATGTGGCGCTGGCAGTAGTAAACCCTGACGCCCAAAGTTCCGGTTTCCGCGATTAACACTTCGGAGAGGTGGGTTGCGTCTTTCTGGTCAGCGATGACTTTGATGATGTGGCTGGGGCGGCTCTTCTTAGTGACCGCGGGGATTATGCTCACGTCTTTAGCGCCTTCAGCTAAAAGACGTTCAATGGTGTAACCGAGAACTTCACCTGATACGTCATCTATGTTGGTTTCCAAAACCGTGATTTCGTCCCGAGCCAACCCCACTTCGGGGGCTTCACCCAGCGTTAAACGCAGAACAGAGGGCAACTCGGGGTGCTCTTTGGTTCCGGCGCCGTAACCGACCTTCAGCGGCTTCACCATCGGATAAACATTGACTGGCTCAGCTATATTCGCCAGAAGTGACGCGCCTGTTGGGGTGGCGAGTTCCTTCTCGATAGGTCCGCCGTGGAATGGGAATTGTTTGCGTTGCAGAATCGCCAAAGTGGCGGGTGCCGGTGCGGATACGATGCCGTGGCTAAACTTGAAGACACCTCCACCAACCGCGAGCGGCGTCGAGTAAACTTTGGCGCCTTCCTCAAAAAGGTGCAGGTCATCAAGGGCGACTGCGCAGCCTATTATTTCTGCGGCGGTGTCGACTAATGCGACCTCGTGTAGATGTGCGTCTTCGAAGCTTGATTTATGCAGTTCCGCCTCGGCTTCGATGATTGTGCGGATAACTTTGGAAGCGTAATCCCTTGCTGCTTGCGTCATGTAGATGCCTTTGGCGGCGCTCTCTACGATTTCGATTAGTTCTGCGCCGTGGCGTTTGGCTGCAGCGGTGCTGGTTACGTCGATTTGGGTAGCCCTGAATTCGCCGCGTGTCACCTCGTCAATGGCGATGTCGATGTGCTGGTAGCCATATTCGGGTGCTTCGAGGAATTTTATAGCGGATATAACACGTTCAACATTCGCGCCCAAATCCAAAAGCGCGCCAAGCAGCATATCCCCCGCGATTCCAGACGCGTTAGGGTCAATAACAAGAATTCGTTTAGCCATAAATATCACGTAAAAGCGGTTTTAGCAAGCAAGCATAATAGATATATTATTATGTACTTTTTTAAGTATTGTCTACTTTATGCAGTCGCTACGCGAAATTTTAGACAAAGTTTCTCGCAACGAACTCTCCGTCGCTGAAGCCGAGAAGATGCTGCGGCTTTCTGCAGTGGACGAGTTGGGTTGCTTAGCCAAGCTGGACGGCAACCGTGAACTGCGCAAAGGCGTGCCTGAAATCATTCTGGCAGAGGGTAAGGCGCCGGCTGATGTTGCAGAAATTTGCCAAGTCATGCTTTCCCATAACGGCAGGGTAATCGTGAGCCGCTGCAGCAAAGAGCACTTAGATGCAATTAGGGCAATTCCCACCGATGGCCTACAAGTTGATATCAAGGAGAGAGCGCGGATGGCGGTTCTAAAGAAGAAGGGCTATGTTACCGTCGCAAACGGCGGTAGAGTCGGCATCTTAACCGCTGGAACAAGCGACATCCCAGTCGCCGAAGAAGCCAAAGTCATCGCGGAGGAGATGGGCTGCAAAGTCACCGCCGCCTACGACGTCGGCGTCGCAGGAATCCACCGATTGCTCGAACCTGTTAAGCAGGTTATCTCTGACGATGTTGACGTTGTGGTTGTGGTTGCTGGCCGAGAAGGCGCACTGGCTTCTGTTGTTGCGGGGCTTGTGGATGTGCCGGTGATTGCGGTGCC
>CAYPGY010000188.1:0-4028 GCA_964410435.1 uncultured Candidatus Bathyarchaeia archaeon | reverse complement strand
GACGGGGGTTGGTGCGGCGATTACTGGTCGCTGTTCTTTTTGGACCTGTACTGGTTTAACAGTGACATTGCCGACGCGTAGTAAGTTAGATTCAGCCATGTTCGGAACAGATTTTAATGTGGCGCCTACAACGTCGATGAATATGTCGACCACCTCATGTGCGTCTCGTCTGAATCTTTGTATAACATCGTTTGCTGGTTCAGAGCGGAACTGTTCTACTTGTGGGAATCGGCTTTCGGTTTGCTGGGCAATTTTGACGCCCGCTGCGATTTCGGATTCCAGAATGGATGCTGCTTGCTGGACAACTTTGGAAGTGGTGTCTGAAAAGCTCTTATATGCACCTAAGAAGTCACTGTAGGTTTTTTGAGCCACTTCTTTGGCCACTTCATCGGGCTTTATATTAGCCTGGTTAGTTGAAGACTTACTCTCGTTATTAGTCGACATAATCTGCACCAATTAGTCGGTGTAAGCGGATTTATTTGATATTTAATATTTTTGGTGTAGTGAATTAAAAGCAAGCGTACAACAGATAAACAGTTGAGTGATACTGTATTCAGAAGGGCACAATGCTGCGCTAAAAGAAATCGACTTCAGCAGTTAGCAAGGAGTTAATTTGCAGTCACTGCATTTCGTGTCGTCGCCTGGGCAATGAGGATGCCGCTCATTAGGAGGAACACGTGAAGTTATAATCACGTAATACCGTCTTCGTCGCCATATGAGTATTGGGGGAATGATTAAAGGCACAAGAACAAAGACCCAAGGCAAAAATGGTTCATCTGAGTAAACTGTACTCACCGAGACAAGCTGACTGTAAGATGCTTGGCCAACAGTACTTGTTACAGTTAAAATTACTGAGTAAGTAGCGGCTTTTGGGTACGTGTGATTAACATACATTCCTGTCCCTTTTGTACCGTCTCCAAAGCTCCAAGAGTAATTAACCATCCTAGTTGAGGTTGAACTTAAGCTAGCGTTAAAAGTAACTGTTTGGTCAGTATAGGGATGTAGAGGTGTATAACTGAAGTAAGCGCGGGTGTATGAGAAGTGAACTACAGTTCGGGTTTCTCCTCGTACAACAATCTGCTGAGGTGACGAGTTAGGGTAGGATTCTACACTCACGATTACGCTGTAATTGCCTGAGGGTATATCGCAGAAAGTTACTTGACCAGTGGAGTCTGTCTGGGCGCATGCTTCAAATGGACCCTCTATCGAGACGGAGGCGTTGGCGATTGGTTGTTCTGTTTCTTGAGTTCTGACTTCAACTGTTAATGAACAGGTTTCCTGCGCGTTAGTGGGTTCAGCAATTAGGCAGAAACCGGCAAATGTTAAAGATAAAACAGTAATGAGTAGAACAAATCCGCTTCTATTCATGATCGGTTTTCCTTTAACATTTAGGGATAATTTTTAGTCAGCGTTGATTTAAGGATTGTGAAAAGAAGTTTGGGTTGCGTTTATGCTACTTTCGCGGTTTTGTTTTTGCGTATGAATAGAGTGAAGGCGATAAAGCCCGCGAATAAAGCAATCAACCCGCCACCAAGCTCATACTCAGGGGTATCGCTGAAATGGATGATATCATCTTCAGGAGTTGGCTCAACTGTAGTCGGTGTGGATGTGGGAGTTGGGTATACATGTGATGTGTCGCTTGTGTAGTAATAGCTGTCTCCGCTGCCGCTGTCCATTGCCTGCTCAGCCATGGTCGGCATAGGTGTAGCTCTGGCGCTGCCTGCACGCTCTCCAGCCGCACCTAAATTTGAGGTTAAACTGTTAGTGAAAAGAACTAAACCAACGGTGACAGCGAGTAACGCTACTAGAAAGATTATTAGGCGCTTGTGGAACCTTAATGATGCGCGCGTGTTTTTCAGCAGTGCTCGTGAAATCTGCATACTCATCTATACTCTTAAATGTACAAGCAAGCAAGCAGTATTTATGTATTTGTGTTGAACACATACACAGATATATATCCAAATTACATGAAAAAAGCAAAACTTTTAGATTCCAGACATATTATCAGCGCAGTATTTGAATGTGAGCAAAGCAAGTCAATTAAAAAATATAGCAGAGATACTAAAAAATATCTGCGTGAGGCAACAGCAAAAAAACCATTGCTCGCTATTGCCCTCAGTGTACCTTCCACACCTTATGTAAAGCAGCTAAAGATGAAGACCTACCCGTCTCAGCGGTACCTTCCCGCCTTTACTTAAAGCAATTAATTTTGAGAAGGTGTTAGTGTTTTTGGAGAGACGGTGCAAGTGTGTTGGTTGTGCCATTAGCCATCCGTCGTTCGAGGAGAAAGGAGAAGGCTTCGAAAACGGAAAAGGTTGCTTTTGGCTAGTGGTTTTGCCTTCAACCTTACCCGACTCTCTCCGATCACTAACATTAGGATATATAACCAAAAACGAGTATAAGGTTTATGAAAACTAAATAAAAAGCAGAAATATGAATTTAGCGTAAGCAAAAATTTAGCTTACGGCTAAATTGCCTTCAACGATGCTTTGGTCGGCTACTCGAAGCTCTTTCGACAAATACAGTTTCAGAATGGAAGAAAACTTGGGAAGCGGGCCTTTGTAGGAGATAATCTGGTTTCCCCTTAACGCTTCAGCTTGAAGGACTTTCTCGTCTTCTTTAAAGCTGAAAGTTACGGTTTGTGCTCCAGCTGCGTATGAGCGGAAATCTTCCCACTGGCTACATGTTACTGTAACTGTTGGGCCACTCAGCGTTAAAGGTGAATTAACTGCAGGCGCTTCGTTTTTAACTGCAACTGATGGAGCGGCTTTTACATCACCTTGTAAGCAGCCAAGTAGGTTTGTTACTTCTTTTTGTAAACCGTTGATTTTTTCTTCAACTTTGTCAACTTTTCCGCTCAACTCGCCGGTATCTCCCATCTGTTCTGTAACTGTGGCTAGCTCGCTTATGAGTTTGTCCAGGTCTCTTTCATGCTCTTTTAAGACGTTAACTATAAAGTCTAATGCCTCGAGAGCTTCGTCTTTTTGTTGCGGATTCTTTGCCATTATTTACGTTATACCCCCACTTTGTCTGACAACCACATAGGGCGTTAAGTATATATATGGTTAGCGAATCGGAAGACAGTATCATTATGATATCGCAAGTATACGTATTCAAGATTCTGTACAACAAAAAAACAAAAGCAAAAATCAGCAATTCAACGATTTTTTCGCCTATAAACGGCCATACCCACAACTACCAAGACAACGACCATAGATAGCGCGGCTGTAAAAAGAACTGTGTAATGGCTTTCCTGTAAATAACGGGGGATTTCTGTAGTACTCGTAGCCTGATTAGTGGGAGGAGGCATATCTGGATTACGCGGTGTTTCCGCGGGATTCGCTGTGGGAACCTGTTGAACAACTGTTGAAGTTGGTGTAGGAGATTGTGAAACGGGGATGTTTCCCATCACTGCGTTCTTTAATGCGTCAGTGAGCGCGGGACTTAGACTCTGCGGAGAAGGAGCTACATCAGTGCTCATGCTTATTGAGGTCACCTGAGCTATCCAGACAGCACCATTTGCGAAAGGAACCACCAATCGATATACCTCGTTTAGCTGCATTGAATCCATCTGATATGCCAAAATAACATCAGGCTGCATCGCAGTTTCTATCGGAATAACTACCCTGTAGTCATCTTGAGCTAACAACTCTATCGAGCTGACAGATGGATCGAGGCCAATTTGGAATAGCAGATAAGATAGTTGTACGCCTGTCCAATTGCCTTGTGTTACAAGTGCACCATAGCAGTAGAGCGCTGAATCAACGGTTGTCTGAGGCATTGCAACTACTTGTTCGTACGCCAAGGTGGTTGTTTTTCCTGCTAAGTTGGTGATTTGTAGGTTCCATTGCTGTTGGGCGGTTACTGTTTGTATGGTTGTGACTAGGGCTATGCCAATTATGAGTAAAATTAGGCTGGAGGTTTTGTTCGTTTTCTCGTCTCCAACAAAATATTCCACGCGTCATATTTTTAAACTTTGCCGAATCGACAACAAAAATTAACGACCCAAAACAGTGAACTACTCGCCC
>CAYPGY010000187.1:0-4080 GCA_964410435.1 uncultured Candidatus Bathyarchaeia archaeon | reverse complement strand
GTCATGAAAAAGAAGCGTGGCCCAGTTACTGCTCCAGCTTCCGAGACGCCTAAACCTGTCAGCAATCCGCCGCAGTCACAGCCACCAGAACAGGAACCGCCACAAGACAACAGCCCCAGCGCTAACCCTGATGGAAAAGACTTCGATATCTAAACTTTCTTTTCTTTTTTATTTTATTAGCTGTTTTTCGTTTTCATAAAGGCTTATAGCTCAAAAATTGAATATAGTTGCTACTTGGGGGCAGGCTTTGCGGGTAAAGAGAAATAGGCTGGTGCTGGCTGGAGTCATATTCTTAGTTTTTGTCACGGTATCCTCCTCAATAGTTTTTGGTGCCGAAGCCCAGAACAGAACCTCTTTTTCGACATCTGACCGCTTTGTTATACCTGAACTTAACGGCTCTATACGCTTCGCGTATAATGGCTCGTATTCTTCGGCTGTGCTGGAGAATAACACTTGGGTCTTTAGCGATTTAATGATAAACACTACTCGTCTGCTGGGCAATCTGAAGGTTTCAGTGCAGGATTCTGATATTACGATTTTCTCTTTTTATTCGTCTAGCAATATTAGCATGGCGCGGCAGTCTGTGCGTTACAATGCGCAGGGTGTAGGTAGTCAGGTTTTTGATTTAGGTGTAGAGGGCGCGACGCATCATAGTGAATGGTGGGTTACCGTCGGCAGTTTGAGCACGGTTTTTTTGGCTCAGGGCAGAGAGTGGCGTCTGTCGCCTGACAATATTGTAACCGTGAAAGGGCAGACGGGTAACATCAGCGTAACGCACTTTAGTTTTGATGCTCAGAGCAATAGCAGCTTGCCATTTATGGAGCGCCACTCTGTGCTCCTAGTAACTTTGGCGGTTGTGGCGGTAACGGCTATAGCTGCATCAGTGGTTAGCGTAAAAGTAAGGAGAAACACGCGTGGCAGTAACTGAAAACAACCCCTACATAGTTCTGGGCTTATTCGCCATCATCGTTGCAGTAGGTATAGTTCTAATCCTCAAACTATCAAAAGACAAAACTCGCAGGATAAGCACGCTGCGGCTATTCATACAGATCGCTTCCGTATTCGGCATCTTTATGGGGCTATTGATCGGGCCATTTAACGTGCCGCTTTTTGCACCGCTTGGCCCCTCGCCACGCGATCACCTGCTGGCCGCCGACATTTTAGGTAACCAGTTCCCCGACGGCATCTCCGTGCCCTTCCTCGCATGCTACTATCCTAACGGCCGCACGGTTACCTGCGGTTTGTGGCAGCTGCAGGCGTATATTTTTCCGTTCTGGGATTACCCGCGTGGATACCAAGTTAATTACTCCACATCTGGGCTGGAGAAGATAGCTGTGACTTTGGGTCTGCTGGTGGCTGCATGCATCGTGTTTGGGCGGTCATTCTGCGGTTGGGTTTGCCCCTTTGGGCTCTATCAGGATATTTTGACGCGTATTCGCAAGTCGGTTCGGATTAGGCATTTAAGCACCTCTGTTCGGGGTAATAAGCGGCTTGGGCAAGTAAGCTACATAATAATAGCGGTAGCTCTGCTTCTAAGCGTAATCTTTGCTTCATACGCAATTTTCGGCTTCGAAATCATACCCGGAACCATCCCCGGCGGACCTGAGGGAACAGAAGCCGGCATAGTGAGCAACATAAATGAACCCTTCTGTTTAGTCTGTCCTGCTCGGCCGCTGTGTATCGCCGTACAAGTCGCCGCGGGCCAGATGAACTGGGACTATATTTCCCAGATTGCTTACGGGCCGTTTTGGATAAGCGGCTTCTATTTCACCTCAATTAACGTTACTATTTTCATAATTGTGAGTTTGCTGGCGTTTGCCTATCGCAGAGCTTGGTGCAGAATTTGCCCAGTTGGTGGTTTGTCGGCACTGTTTAGCACTTTCACCCCATTCAAGCAGATCGCGCTCACAAAGTTGGAAAAAGATGAGCATAAATGCACCAAATGCGGCGTCTGCAAACGTGTCTGCCCCACTCAGGCCACAGACATGTATGAGAAGAAGGGCGGCGACGTCACGGAGTCCCGCTGTATTCTATGTGCAAGATGCGTTGAGATTTGTCCGTATGGGGACGCGTTGAAGTTGACGTTTGCGGGTAAGACACTGGCGAAGTCACGCAATTGGCTGGGCGAGAAGAGACAGAACATTTCCGATGCGACATAGAATATTATTAAAAAGCTCTATGTAACTGCTTTTCTTGTTCTTTTTTTATGTAGTAGCTTCTTGATCAATCGTGTTGCTACCGCAATTATTGCTGGTGCCTGTATTGCGTTAAACGCACTGTTTCGCCGTGGAGGCTCTACCTCTCTATAGGTTCTGCATACAGCTGATATTTGGATCCTAATATGTCAGCGTAAAACGCAATTGAAGTGCGTAAAACGTGGAAAAAGCGATGTATCGGGTGCGTTTCACGCAACCCCCATTCAAGTTAGCCTTAAGCAGCTAAAGAATATAATGAGCTCGTGATTAGTGTCTCGGCGCCTTGAATATTTTAATAAGCGGTCAAGCTGTAATGGTTTGAGCGAAGCCGCATGGATTACCAAACAATCGCCGACTCATACGAAAAAATAGAAGCCACCACCAAACGCCTAGAAATGACCGACCACCTAGTCGAGCTTCTAAAGAAGACACCTAAAGAGGTTATCGCACGTGTAGTTTACCTAACACAGGGCAAACTCTACCCGGACTTCGTAGGCATCGAAATGGGCGTCGCCGAAAAACTCGCAGTGAAAGCCCTCATCCGCGCATCCGGCGGTAGCGAAAGCGCAATCCAAGCGGAGCTACAGAAAAGCGGCGACATAGGCGAAACCGCAGAAAAACAACTCCAAAAACGCAAACAATCCACGTTTTTCAGTAAGAAACTCACAGTTGAACGGGTCTATGAAACCCTTGACAAACTCGCTAAAACTTCGGGAAGCGGCGCCGTGGACACTAAAATGGCGCTTCTCTCAAGCCTGCTAACTGACGCTTCGCCGAAGGAAGCGAAATGGCTTATCCGAACCATCACCGGTAACCTGCGACTGGGCATAGCCGACATGACGGTACTAGATGCCTTGGCGATTGCATACGGAGGCGGCAAAGAAGCACGCCAAAAAATCGAACGTGCATACAACATATCATCAGACCTGGGCAGAGTGGCAAACGTCGTCGCCAGCAGCGGCATCGAAGGCATCGAAAAGTTCCAAGTCATGGTTTTTGAGCCCATACGCCCAATGCTCGCCGAACGCTTAGGTGTACCAGAGGAAATATTGGATAAATTCGGCGGCAAATGCGTAATCGAATACAAGTATGACGGGGAACGTGTACAGGCGCACAAGAGCGGAGACAAAGTCGTGCTCTACTCGCGGCGACTTGAGAACATTTCAAGCCAGTACCCCGACGTCGTAAACCTAATTAAAGAGCAGATAACTGCTAAAGAAGCGATTTTTGAGGCGGAATGCGTTGCGATGGACCTCGAAACAGGCGACATGCGCCCCTTCCAAGAGCTGATGCACCGTAGGCGCAAATACGGCGTAGAAGAAGCCATCGCCCAGTACCCCACCTCGCTTTTCAGCTTCGATTTGCTGTTTGTTGACGGGGAGGATTTAACACAGCAGCCCCTGCCACAGCGGCGAAAACGGCTAATGGAAATTATAAAGCCGAACAATCGACTAAACGTAGCCACCCAGAAAACAGTAACCAACGCCAAGGACCTAGAGGACTTCTTTGAGGAAGCCATCGAGGAAGGCTGCGAGGGCATCATGTGCAAGTCAGTCGGCAAAGACTCCGTGTATCAGGCGGGCAACCGCGGTTGGCTGTGGATAAAATTCAAACGTGACTATCGTAGCGAAATGACTGACACCGTCGACTTAGTCGTAGTCGGCGCATTCCACGGCAGAGGCAAAAGAGTCGGCACCTACGGTGCACTGCTGCTGGCCACTTATAACCCCGATGAGGACACTTTCGAAACCGTCACCAAATGCGGCACTGGCTTCACCGACGAAGACCTAGCTAAGCTTTATGATATGCTGCAGAGGCATGTGGTTCCACGCAGAAACAGCCGAGTTAAATCCACGCTCGAAGCCGACGTCTGGTTTGAGCCCTC
>CAYPGY010000186.1:0-4165 GCA_964410435.1 uncultured Candidatus Bathyarchaeia archaeon | reverse complement strand
TGCCAAAGCTGCGAAACTTGCCAGCCAGCATACACCTAAGAGCGTGACAGAAAATGACTCAGCCAAACCAAAACCAGCAGCCACCACAAAAACCACCCGTGCCCTTCAACGGAGCACAAACCCCCCAGTTCCATCCGCAACCGCAGCTGACAGAAGAAAAAGTCAAAGAAGTAATCATGGAGACACTAATCCAGCTCAACCTAGTGCCACATGCACAAAAACAGAAGGCGATAACCATTGAGTAAACCGCAATCGGAGCCGAAAATCGGGGAACTCACCGTCTGGACCACCAACAAATGCAACCTCCAATGCAAATACTGCTTCGTCTACAAACTAAACCCCGAACAAGCACAAAAAGCCATGACCACACAAACCGCCGACCAACTAATAGCATTCGCCGAAAAAAACCTCAAACCCGACGGCCGAATCTGGTTCTTCGGCGCCGAACCCCTATGCAACTGGCCAATCATCCGATACATCGTCGAAAAAGCCCGCGCCAGGGGATACAAATGGCAATACGGCGCAACCACAAACGCCACACTCATCGACGAAGAAAAAGCCAAATGGATGAAGCAAGTCAACTTTGGATTGCTGCTATCAATCGACGGCCCAAAAGAAAGCCACAACACCAACCGCGTCTACGCAGACGGAGCCGGCAGCTGGGACGACGCCTGGAAAGGCCTAGCCCTAGTCAGAAAACACCTCAACCCCAACCCACAGATCCGCTGGACCGTAACCCCCCAAACCGCCAAAGGCCTAGCAGACAACATCAAAACCATAGTAGAAGAACACGGCCTAACCAACCTGGCAGTAGACTTCACCTACGAAGTAGAATGGACAAAACAAGACCTCGCCGCACTCAAAGCGGAGCTTGAAGTCTTCGGCGGCTACTACAAAAAATGGATGCAGGAAGGCAAACCGGTCTTTAGCATGTTTGTACGCGACGCAAACGCAGCAGTCACCCAAACCACACGGCCATGGATAAGCAGATGCGGACTGGGCAATGGAGGCTTAGGCGTGGACTACGACGGAACACTCTACCCCTGCCACCGCTTCATCGACTCACACAAAATCAAAATAGGAGACATCCAAAGCGGCTTCAGCATAACACACAAAAACTGGATTGAAGAATGGCGCAAAATAGCGCCCTACTGCGAGGACCCCCAGAAGTGCTTAGGCTGTAACTACAAGAAAGCCTGCACCGGCGGATGCATAGCTATGAACTACGACCTCTTCAACTCGGCGCATATCAACCCAGAAAACTTTTGCGTCATCAAACAACTAATAGTTGACACCCTCGGAGACCTATGCAGATCGCTACAAGGCAATGCAACCTTCCAAAAACTATACCGAAAAAATACGCTAGCTAAACCGAACACAACCCAACCCCAACCATGCGGATGCCAAGGCAAAACAGACACACACCAACAGGAGGCGAAAACAAATGAGTAATACACCGGCCAAAACTCCACAGCTATCGCAGGAAACCCAGAAGCAACTCAGGCAACTAACCGCAAAACTCAACGACGCAAACGAAGACCTAAAAACAGAAGTCAAACAGGTTATCAGCACATTAATAGCAGAAAACATAGCCTTAAAGCGAGAAAACACCCAACTAAAAACAGATAAACTAAGCAAGTCCTAAAGAAACTTGCCCAACTTTTACTTTTTTATTCTTGTAATGCGTCGCCGTTTTCTGCCGGAACAAGCACCGCTGCCGCAATCACCGTAGTCCAGAGACCGTTTTTGTCGCCTGCAGCCGACTGCGTCGTGTTATCAGTCTTTATGATGAGGCCAGTGGTTTTGAAGATCTTTTTGCGTTCATCCCAAGCGGTTTCAGGGTCAAACTGTATACCCATAGTGGTCGCAAGCATAGTTGCCGCAAGGTCCTCCGCGTAGTCGCCTGCGGTTTCGTCTGTTTGACCAAAACTGTGGTGCTCAGACAGATACCCGTACTGGTTCTTGCCGCTGGGTATTGCTACACCGACGCTGGATGCAACAAGTCGGTGCGGCTCGTTGGTTGCGTTGCGGGCGATGACGACGAAAGTGATTTCGCCAGGGTGAATCATTTTTAGGCCCTTTTCGCGGGATAAAAGCTGGCAGCCTGGAGGTACAATGCTTGAGACGCTAACCAAGTTACACATCTGGATTCCTGCGTCTCTTAGCGCTAACTCGAATGATTGGAGCTGTTCTTTGTGTTTGCCAACTCCTTTTGTGAAAAAGAAGTATTTCGGTATCATTTGTGTGTCGGAAAATATGGATTGCAGAATTCATTTATTAGTGTTTTGTTTAGAAAGTAAGGTTGCATTATTCATTTCCTGAGCATAAAGAAGGAAAAGAAATTTAATTAAAAATGGAATAGAAGCCTCCGCATGATTATTCGTTGTGTTTTGACTTGTTCATGATCAACGATAGTACTTCCGGTAGACCAATTAGCAGCAGCACAACTAGGCCCTCCTCGAGGCGATCCATAAAGAATAGTATCGTGCTCACTACCACCAGCGCCCAGATAGGCAGATACAGGATAGTAAACCTAGATTTAGAGATTATATCCTGTTTGTACCCGAGTAACAAAATAAAGAAGGTCACTATGTAGACAGCGAATAGACTTACGACTATTGGATTCTTTATGCCTTCTTCTATAACGACTTCCCCCTCATGAATTACCAGCGTCAGATATGTCAAGTAGGAGATACCGATCATAGATAAAGCCAATGTTGGTATAAGCAACATCAGGAACTTCATGCTGGCATAAACGCCTGTCTGCTTCTTAAAAGATAAAACAAGGGGCATAGAATGCAGCATACCAGCTTTCTCAATAACCGCGACCTTGCGATCCATAACGGTGACGTACTCGTCGAGGTTGTTCTGCAGGTAAGACTCTGCCTCTAGTAAGCCGCGTAGGAGCTGCGCTGACGCCCACGGTCGAATGTCATGATCAGTTATTGAGATGTTAGTAACTTCTCTATTCTGATAAGTATCATCGAATATTTTCAGGGATTCGGCGCCGTCGATGATCTGATTGATATCTACGCTGCCGGGAACACATCGAGCATAAGTGACCAGCATCAACACCATGAAAGGAGCATTAAACCATGACAGACGCTGGTCGAGACCTTCCCCGAAGTACTTTAACGTATAAGTTTCGCATATTGTTCGCCATTTACCTTCCTTCTTAAATTCTTCTAAAAATGACTTCAACGCGGGCAGATAATCTTCTAGGTCTTCGCCCAGCTTGTAGAGGGCGTAGACGGCCATGCGTGTGCTAGCATTGTTTGGTTCAACCCCGCAGTCTTTGGTGATTGGCGTGAAACCCCATAGTCCCGTTCGGGGGTCTTGGGCGTTTTTAAGCCAAGCCACCGCTTTTAGGATTGCTAGTTTGATGTTTTCATCTTCTGGGAAGATATCCACTAACCTGCGGAAAGCCAACAGCGTTAGTGAAGTTGCTGAGACGAGGCTGTCTTCATATTTCCATATGCCCCAACCGCCGTCCTCATTTTGGTTTTCTATCAGCCAATCTTTCGCGCGCCCAATGCATTTTACGACTTCTGGGTCATCTTTGAAGTAATCTAATGCGAGAATTGAGCGTGCGGTAGTGTCCACAAAGCTGTTTCCGCGGTTGATTAGAGGCCAGCCTGAGCCGTAGTCTCCGCCTAGGTTTTGGTGGCGGCGCAGCCAGTCTGTGGCAAGGTGGCTGGCAATCGAAAACAGCCAGGCCGAAATTGGCGCGCGGTCCTCATCATACCGGGGCAGGCTGCGCAGCAGGCGTTCAAACACCTGCATGGTCAAGTCTTGTGCCGTGGCAGCATCCTCACAGCGGTATTGGAAGTAGGTGAAGATCCGGGGTGCGTATTGTTCGAACAGGACGGTCAAGGCTTCGATCTTTTGATCCGCCTTTCCGTTGCCCTGATGGTCCGGTTTTCTCATGGACGTTTTGCTCTCCTGATATTTGGATGAATATCGATTGTCAGGAGCTTCTCTTCGGTTATTAATTCGTTCTCGTTGAATAACTATTACATGTTCTTGTGAAATAAGAATGGATTGTTAATTATGAAAGAAACTTAATATCATGCACTTTTCTATTCGCTATCAATTTCAATTAATAACCCGAAGAAAAGTTTTATGAGGAATAACCTATGACCACGAGAACGCCAATCAGCTGGGA
>CAYPGY010000185.1:0-4187 GCA_964410435.1 uncultured Candidatus Bathyarchaeia archaeon | reverse complement strand
CGCATCCGAGATCAAGAACATCGTCTGTTGGGTTGATTTTTAGTAAATCGAATAGTTGTTCGTTTGCAGATTTTTGTACCAGCGAGTCTTTTTCGTATTTTTTGGCGATTTCGGTAAAATCAGTCAATTTTTGGTTCACCTTACTTCTTGGGTTTTAATTGGAGTAGTTCTTAAAAGTTTTCGAGACAACGGCTTGCCATCACCATCGGTGCGGCTTGTTTCTGTTGCTTTGCCATGACCTTCCTCCCCTTATAAAAACTAAGGAAACTGGCACTTGCATAGTATCCTCTACGTATTGATGAAGCACTTCAGCGATTTGTCGTTGATTATAGCGAGAGAAGATGTTCTTCGGCGAGGGCATCTATCTTTTGGATTAAAACCTCTTTGCCGCCTGCGTTTGCAGCCAGAAAACGGTAGCATTCATAGATTTTTCTAGCCAACTCTGCGTCAGCATCAAAATCTTTAACTCTACGCGCCAATTTAACAGCCCCTTCCTACAAGAACAATAATACTTAAGGTTAAGATATAGATATGCGCAGAGAACTGCACACCAACAGCTAGTACCGTTCAACGCGATAGCGCCCCCGAAGCTGCTTTCTTCGCTGCTTCTGCGCCTCAGTCAACGCGGAATTCCCCATTTTAACGTCAACAACTGTCGGTTCCCCGTCTTTGCCGCCGAAGAAGTCTCTTTTCTGCACCACAAAATCACCGCCCCGATGCGTTTTTGTGCAGTCATTGCCCGCCATGGCCTGCTCAAATGCGAAGCGGTCTTTGGTGATGGCTGCTTTCTGGCGGTTAGCATGTGGAAAGCGGCGGTTAGTGTTGCCGAATCCGTAGGGTTTGTCAGCGGTTTTTTTGGGCAATTTGCGGTACCTTTTGGTTGCTATTCTCGGGGGCTGTATTTTAAATTGCCGACTAAGCATGGACAAAAAGCCTACATAAGCAAATTGTAAAGAAAAGACCTACCTTAAATGTTGCAAAAAAGCTTCGGCATGCTTACTTCAGCTTTTCCGCAGTCCACTTCCGCGCTTCGGCTAAGTCGCCCTCGTTAGGATGCCCACGATGTGTGAACCCAAAGGTCTGCCCCATACAGATAAAAACGTCGGGTTCCAGCCGCTGGCCTCTGGCTTCAAGCGCCTTTTTAACGGATTCATAGGCGAGTTTGTTGCTTGCGCCGCCTCCAGCCCAAGTCATGAACAGAAAGAACCGTTTCCCTGTGACTAAATCCGCCGCTTTAAGGTAGTTCTGTAGCTCAATGTAGGGTTCGCCGCCTCGGATGCCTGTGCCAAGAAAAACCGTGTCAATATCGCTAAGGGGCAGGGCTGAAGCATCAAAGTTTTCCGTTAGCTTCACCGCTTTGCAGTTGGCGGCTTCTGCAATTGCCACAGCAACTTTCTCAGTGTTGCGACGATGAGTTGAATAAATTACAATTGACTTCATTGGGCATCGCTTAGTCTATTATTCGTATTTTACGTTTGGTAATTATGACAAGTTGATTGTTTATTTTCTTCAGATTCACTTTCTCATGTGCTTTAGCTAACAGGTTTAGTATATTATCAGGGGTAGAAGGATTGGCCCTTACAACTATAACTCCGAGGGTACCCTTGGGCAGGTTATGATAAATCTGGGCATAGTCCGTATCAAGGGTAATAATGACTAGGTTGTTTTTTACCGCATAATCAGCTACAACGGTGTCTTTTGTACTTTTTAGGTAGGTATCAGAGACATTTATTGTCTCGAACCCTTTGCTTTTGAGCCATTGACGTATTTTTCTTGTTACGCTTTCGTCAACTAAAAAGCGAGGCACACATTACACCGCTTAAATGGTGATCGTTACTTCATGATCAACACATTTTGAGGCATAAAGAAGGGCAGCCTTAACATCTTCTTTTTTAAGTGAAGGGTATTCGTCGAGAACTTCTTCTTCTGTTAAGCCGTTAGCTAAGAACTCTATTATGAGGTAAACTGGAATACGAGTGCCCTTAATGACGGGTTTGCCCACCATAACTTCAGGGTCTACGACTATCCTGTTTAGCAAATTTTCCATTTCGACTTCACCGACAGAAGAAGAATATCCTGTAACAATAATAAAATTATGCTATAAATAATCAGTTATTTAGCCGTGAATTATGGTCACAGCACCTTCTTTGTTAGCAGAAATTGATTCGATTTTTTGTTTGATGACGGGCAGTAAATTGGGGTCTGCTTCGTAACCGACACTGTTGCGGTCATTTAAGAGGGCAACTTTAGCTGTTGTACCCGAACCCAAGAATGGATCAAGTACAGTTTCGCCTTTTACGCTAAACATACGTATAAGCCGCTCCGCCACTTCATCAGGATACGCCGCAGTGCGCCTCTCCAACTCGCTTACTTTCTGGCGGGTGCCTTTAAAGTCCCATATTTGGCTAAACCAGACATCCCGCTGCGCCTTTGTAAACTGACTCTCATAGCGCTCGGCGTGGTGAGGTTCAAATTTGCGAAGTTTCCCCTTACGGAAAAGCAGGATAAATTCACAGTCAAGCGTCACATAAGCGTTTGGCGGAAGAAAACCTGAGCCTAGAAAGGCACCTTTGCCCTTGTATTTGGGTCGATTTGTAGGTTTCTTCCAGAGTATGTAAGGTAAAGTGGTGAAACCGATTTCTTCACAGACCTCGATTATTCGTGCATGATTTGGAAAGAGCTGGAAGTTGCCGTTTATGCTACGGGTGGCATCGCCTATGTTAATGGCTGCTATACCACCGTCAGCTAAAACTCTGTAGGTTTCGGACCACACTTTACCGAGGTTATCATGCATTAAATCATAAATTTTCCGAACAGCCGCATCCTCTCCGCAGTCGAGTTTACCCCAGAGCAGAGCAATTTTTCGGTCGCTTTTACAGAAGAGTTCATCCCACATCTGAATCATAGGATACGGCGGCGAAGTCACCATTAGCTGGATACTGCCGTCTTCTAGTTCAAGCATTTTTTGGCTGTTACCTATGATTATTCTATGCTGAGTCGGCATTGGCTCTAATGTATGGCTTTATGGCGTTTTTACTCTTGCGGTCAACTGTAGCCGCGTCGCCTGTTGGAAACGTTTTCCAACACCTCTTTATATTGACCTTGCCGCCCAGTTTCTGTAGCAACAGTGTGCTGTGACAACTCCTGTCAGGCACAACAAGAAAACGGGAACCATCCATGATTGTATCTTTAGAGGAGGACAGTGTAAAACTTCTCATGCAAGTCGGCTTCACTGAGGCACAAGCAAAAATCTATTTAACACTCTGCTCAATGGGGCAAACCGACGCAAAAACCCTTGCCAAACAAGCCTCTATCCCCCGACAAGCAGTCTATAGAACACTTGACGAGTTACACGAAAAAGGCATAGTTGAGAAAATAATCGCTATCCCCCAAGAGTACAGGGCCATACCCCTCCACGATGGACTTTCCATCATGATTGGTTACAAAGCTAAGGAGTACGCCAACATCGCCGAGAAAGCCAAAGAATTCCTCGGCAGATATGAAGAGCAGACGCTACTTCAACAGACAAAAGAAGAGTACAGTATAAGCATCATAGAGAGCAAAGACGCCATAATCAATAAAATCCGTAACATAACCGAAGCATGCACATCAAAAGTATGGGTCTGCCAGACGCTGCAACGCTGGATACAAGTAAACGTATGCCTCTCCGAAACCATAGAGGAAGCCCTTAGAAGAGGCGTAAAATACCGCATAATACTCGCTCAACCAGAAGGCGAAATATCCTTCCCCAAAGACCTAAAACCCCTACTCAGCCACCCGAATTACCAAGTAAAAGTCACAAACAGACTCCAAATCAACGCCTCACTACACGACGACAAATACGGCTGCTTCAGCTTCTACCCATCCAAGTCACTATCTGAATCACCAGTCATAGTTACCAATCACCCCAGCCTACTGATCGGTTTTAAAGACCACTTCGAAAACGTCTGGAGCAGCAGCAAAAAAATCGATTTAAAAGCAAAAATCAAGTAGCTTAAGTGTCTGTCGGATGGGAAATGATTAATAAGACAGAAACCAAACATTGTGGTGCATTAGGGCTACGGTAACCAAGCCAGGTCAAAGGTGAAGGACTCAAGATCAACGTTTGGCCGGCAGGTCTGGCCCCACGGATGGGATATCCTTTCCCGCAGGGGTTCGCAGGTTCAAATCCTGCCCGTAGCACCACT
>CAYPGY010000184.1:0-4216 GCA_964410435.1 uncultured Candidatus Bathyarchaeia archaeon | reverse complement strand
GGGATATCCTTTCCCGCAGGGGTTCGCAGGTTCAAATCCTGCCCGTAGCACCACTCTGGATAAGCATTTGTACTGTCCGCCGCTTGGCGGATTAACCTTTTTGACTCTTCAGTTAGCACGCCGATCTGGTGATCTTCAACTGTTGGCTCGGTTATGTTGCCTTTAGTCAATGCTTCTCGCGTTAGTATTTGTTCAGGGTTTTCGCCTAAAGCTCTTATCATTTCTTTTATGGTGTCTATTTTGCTGAGCGCCGTCTTTTTGCGTATAGCTAAACCTGCAGCAGCGTAGATACTGCGTAGTTTGTCGATGCCGAGACTTTGAATGTCATGATAAGTGTCAACGGTGTAGCCCATAAAGTAGCCAGCGTAGTCTTCTTGAACGCCCAATGCGATTAGTTAAGTTTTGAAGTATTTACGGATGCTGTGCACTATTGAATCGTACATTCCGCATGTTTTGCCATGCAAACTTCGGTCGGGTTAAGACTTGGGTTACCTTGGAATAAAAGATGATGATACTAATCTTAATTGTGTGTTGCCCATCAAGAAGAAAAACCCTATTCGCGGCAAGGTTGGCGTGAAGGCTCTGGAGCTTTCAGATGAGCAGAAAGCTTTCAATAGAAAACTTGCAGGTGAACGTGTGGTGGTTGAGCATACGAATAGTCGGATGAAAAAGTTTCTAATTCGATGCGGTGAATTTAGGAATCGCCCAAAACGTTACGATGTCATGACCGATATTGTGTCCGGGCTGATAAACTTTCGAATACTAGGCGCTTTAATCGTCTGAGAGCGCTTCAAGAGATTACATAAAGCAAGGGTAAATCTGCCAAGCAGAATAGCGCCTAAGGTCTAGTTGAATAAACACGCGAAAAAAGGAAACAGGGGCAGGTCGCTAATGCCCATGGCCCTCAATCATACTGTACGCATGCGAAATCCCTGGGAAAACTGCAGTTAAACCTTCCCCAACAGCCTTCGGGCTACCCGGAAGATTAACAATCACTGTTTTACCCCGCACACCGCAGATACCCCGTGAAAGCATAGAACGCGGCGTGCGCCGCTGACCATAAGCACGGATTGCCTCCGAGACGCCTCTGAGTTCCCGCTCAATCACTTTCTGGGTGGCTTCAGTTGTAACGTCTCTTAGCCCAAGACCTGTGCCGCCGCAGGTAACTATTAAATTGACTTTTTGGTCGTCGCAGAGCCGCTTAAGCTCCGCTTGAACCAGTGCTGCATCGTCTGGAAGGATCTTATAGTGGTCAACGGTAAAGCCGTTCTGTTGAATCAGTTCAGTTGCTACTCTTCCTGATTTGTCCTGCCGTTCGCCCTTCGCTGCAGAATCGCTAACGACTAGAACTGCGGCTTTGAGGGCTGTTTCATATTTTTCTTGGAAGCTTTTCAAGCCGCCGCTTTTCTTGATAAGCGTAACTTGGCCTATTGACATTGACTCGTCGACTGGTTTTAGCATGTCGTAAACGGTTAAGGCAGCTACTGAAGCGGCGGTTAATGCCTCCATTTCGACGCCGGTTTTCCAGACGGTTTTAACATAGGTCTGAACTTCGATGGTTGTCTCTTTTAAGTTAACGTCGATTTTAATGTAGTCAATTGGTATAGGGTGACAGTAAGGAATAATTTCCGAGGTTTTCTTAGCAGCCATCGTCGCGGCAATTCGCGCGTTTTCAATTATGTCGCCTTTCGGTGACTTGCCATCTTTCACCAACTTTATGGTTTCTGAACTAACATGGACAGTGGCCTGCGCATATGCCTCTCGCAGGGTATCTTGCTTGTCAGATACATCAAACATTCCCATTACTTGTGACTCTCCAGCTTAACGCCTTTAACCCACCTAGAGCCCGAATCGGATATCTCTTTCTTCCACAAAGGCACCGTCTTTTTGATTGTGTCAATGGCGTATCGACATGCTTCGAAAGCGTCTCCTCGGTGCTCTGCTGAGACCGCGATGGCTACGCTGACCTCCCCGACAGACATTGTACCGACGCGGTGGATTGCGGTGAACTTCTTTAGTTTCCAGCGTCTTGCTGCAGCGTCTTCAATTTCTTTCATAGCTGCCTCCGCCATCTCTGTATATGCTTCATAGTACATTTCCGAGACTTGGCTGGTTTCGTCACTGTGGTCGCGGACGGTTCCCAAGAAGAGGACTGTTGCTCCTGAACTGTCGTCTGCTACGCTCTGTGTTACTGCTGATACGTCGATTGAGTCATGGGTTATCTTAATCAACTGTTTTTATCCTCCTGATACAAGCGGTAATAGCGCCAATTCATCTGTGGGTATTACCGTTGCTGTGTCATCCGCGACTTTCATGTTTACAGCCACAACAAGGTAGGCTGCGTCTGAAGCTAACGCAGGATAAGCCGCAAAAAGGCTGCTTTTTAGTTCAGCCACCGTTAGGGGTTCATTGTGTAAGGTGACTTCCGCTTCCTTTTGCCCTACTGCTTCGCGGGTTGACCCAAACAGTTTAACCTTAACCTTCAGCCGTGTTACCCTCCTATTGTGTTCATCTTGTTTAAACCCGCGTTAAGGTTTTTGCTTCGTATTATGCCCACTACGCCCTCAGGTTTCTTGAAGTAACACTCAGCTATGTACGCCTCAATTTCCTTATCTGATTTACCGCTCCGCAACAACGCTTTAACGTCATACGTGGGCTGCTCGAATAGGCAAGTTAAGAATTTACCGTCCGAAGTTAGTCTAACTCGGTCGCAGGCACCGCAGAACGGTTCACTCATTGAGGAAATAAAGCCCACTGTACCCTTGCCGCCTTTAAATGTGTAGAGCCGCGCTGGGTCTGATGGATTATTGTTTTGCGGCTGGAGCTCTGCTACGTTTAGATTTATCCGCTGCAACATTTCATGCTTTGTAACTACGGTAGAAGCATTCCAGATGTGTGAACCATCCAGCGGCATAAACTCGATGAACCTAACAGTGAATCCTTGGGTTAAGGCGAGTTTGGCGAAGTCTTCAATTTCGTTGTCGTTTTGGCCTCGCATCACTACTGTGTTGATTTTTACTTCAAACCCTGCGTCCTGCGCAGCCTTGATTGAAGCCTGCACGCTTTTAAAGCCGTCGATTCCGGTGATGGCTTTAAACTTATCCTGATTTAGTGTGTCGAGGCTGATGTTAACGCTCCGTAGTCCTGCATCTTTTAGCTGGTCTATTTTCTTGCCGAGCAGCAGACCGTTGGTTGTTAAACTTAATTTTTTTAAGCCATCTATCTTGCCAAGTGAACTGATTAAATTCTCGATTTGCGGTCTAATAAGTGGCTCGCCGCCAGTGACTCGGATCTTTTCTATACCGAAGCCGACGAAAATTTTGGCCAGCTTGGTTATCTCTTCATAGCTGAGGATTTCGTTTCTTGGCCGCCAAGAGAATTCCTTTTGGGGCATGCAGTAGATACAGCGCATGTTACATCGGTCAGTGACAGAAATGCGCAACTTATGTGGCGCCCGGTTGAAGCCATCTATCAGTCTACTGCCAGCCATGTATATCCTCGCCTTTAACTGCAACGTTTTTCCCCTTTTCGATTTCCTTGAATACCTGTACCTTTTTTTACGCCTTCTGCTTCAGCGTTGTATTCTACCAGGACTACGGCGTCTGCGCCTGCGGGGATTCTTGTGCCTGTTGCTACTGCGACGGCTTGACCGGAACAGATTTTGTAGGTTGAGGAGCCACCGACGTAGGTTCTGTCCCGCACTTCAAGTGGGACGGGCTGTTTTTGTGTGACACCTTTGGTGTCGAATGCTAAGACGGCGTAGCCATCCATTGCGAAACATTTGAAGGGCGGTATGTCCATTGGGTCGGTGAAGTCTTCGGCTAATACTCTGTTTGCTGCTTCCTGTAAACTGACTTGTTGAGGTTTTTGGGTTGTGGCGCAGTTTTTTTGGTATGCAGATAAGAATTGTTCTATGGCCTCGTTTACGGGCGTACATTTTTTAAATACTTTATAGTTGGGCCATCTACTGCGCTCAGTGTTTAAGATTACAGGTTCCTCCGCTTTAAGGTCAGGATACACAATGTTATTAGTTAATAATATCCGTGTTGGGAGAATAATAAATATTCTCAACCGCATTTAGCTAATATCTGGAATTTTAACAAAATAAGGAGAATGCCCGTGGGTAGAGCTGGGTCGTTAAAGGGCGGCATACGGTGGCTTACTTATCGCGTAACTATCACTGGGCAAGGCGCCTTCTCCAGTACCCCGTGACTGA
>CAYPGY010000183.1:0-4285 GCA_964410435.1 uncultured Candidatus Bathyarchaeia archaeon | reverse complement strand
ACTGTTGGCTGGTATCCCAGAATTCACAGAAGTCCTGCCAGCTCCTTCTGAATGCCACGAAGAACAACTGATTCAAGCCTTACTTGATGGCCCAAAAACCTTCGAGGATGTCCAAACCGTCGTTTCACCCAAAATCGCGTCAAGAATACTTAAACGCCTAAAAAAAGCAGACCTAATAGACACCCCCGATGAACGCGACTACGTATTCTTCTTCAAATCCAAACGGGATCCAAGCAAAGAAAAATTCTCGGAAACAGAGCGAAAACTCTACGACAGCATCCAAGAAGAGGGCATCTCTGCAGGCAAACTCTCAAAAATAGCAGATTTATCGATCCGACGAACCTATAAGTACCTCAGGGGGTTAAAAGGCAAAAAACTGGTGTTCATAAGAAAAACACCTAAAGTATACGGCTTAACCTGCAGGGGTACAATGTTAGCTTCTGTACTCGATGGACTTCATGAAGTAATAGATGAAACACGGAGTTCCTCACATCAAATTTTCAACACCAGCACCAAAGACGACAACGCTTAACACAAACTCTTTTCTTACTCGCCTGGGGCGCCATGGAACGGTGAACCCTCCCAAAGCATACTCCACCAGTCATCCTCAGTTATCGTTTCCCCCTTAACCACAGTTTCCAGCACCATTTTCAGCATAGCATGATGACGAATTTCATCTTCAAGAATCGCTTTCAAAAGAAAAACGACTTTTTCGTTCTTAATCTCAGGTATCTTCTCTTTAAGTACCTTAATGAGCGAAGCTTCAATGTCTATATGCTTCTGTATAAGCGCCGTATGCTGATCCAAGTCGCTCTGCGCCAGCGCAGTCGATGTTTCAGTCAGCAGGGTAATAGCTGAAGTGTAGAGCTCCGCATGCTTAACTGAATCCAGCGAAACCCCTTTCAGCACACCTTTAACAGCAGGGTTCTTCATGCCGACAAGAACCTTCTCTAGGGAGTCAACGATTACCTTCTCTACCGCAACCTGATTTTTCAGAAATGAAATGAGCTTATCATCTGTTTTTTCCATAGAATTATCCCACGCGGCTTATGTTAAGGCTGATTCTTCAAGGTTTCGGCGATCCTCTTACCGAGATCCTTACAGGCATCCAAAGCAGCTGCGTCCGGAAGGTACTTGGCAAGCAGAGGCGGCTCCTTAACAGTCATCCCCAGTTGATTCTGCATTATATCTATGACTTTTGGGGGTGCAGCGGCATCCCAGCCGTATGAGCCGAATACTGCGCCGATTTTACCCTTCAGGGTTATGCTGTTTGCTGCGGCTTCTTCGAAGAGATTCTTGAAGTCGATTGGCATCTCTTTACGGTAGGTGGGTACACCCATGATGACTGCGTCATAATTGGTTAAATCAGAGGCGCTATCTATGTGGAAGGTTAATTCTACTGTGGTGCCGGTGACGCTTTGAGCGCCCTCCAAAACAGCTTTAGCCATTTTTTCAGTGTTCCCACTGCGACTATAATATAAAACAAGTATTTTCTGCATAACTAAGAATGGGCATAAAAAATATTTCAAGCTTACGCTTGATTGACGAACACTTTTTAATTTTTTAAACAAAAAAGGCTAAACGCTTTTGGTTTACCCGCTTATCTTCGACCGCTAACCTCTAATCTTGCTCGTCTCCCAGAACCTACCATACATCCAGAGGTTTTGTTCTTAGTGCTTCTGCTTTCACCGCCCTTGCGGCCTATAGTTCGATAGAACTCCGATCCACGCTGCGCCGCAACTGTCTCACCGCCTTTTTTGCCTATTTGCCGGTAGAATTCAGATCCTCTTTCACGGGCGACTTTTTCTCCACCGATTCTGCCAGCTTCCTGCCGAGTAAGTTTTCTTCTATGTGCACCTTTTACTGCCAAAAAACACGTCACCTCCAAAGAACCATTTTATGGCTATAACGCCCGATTAGATTTCGAAATTAAATAACTTAGAGTACCAGAGAGGTTACTCAATTTTTCCTATCTCTTTTGTTATGTCAATAGGTGAAGTATACGTCTTATCAGGTAGTTTGTTGATTAAATCCATAACGTCACTAGGCGCAGCTTTATTCTTTGCATTGCTAATAAGCACCGCTTTCTCGGCGGGGTAATGCATTCCAGCCAAAAATTTCTCCACTATCGCTGGGCTAACATGACCTGAACTGCCACGCCTGTTAGTGTATTGTCTTCTTTCGCCTCTGCCTTGCCCGATGCCTCTGCGCCGGGTTGTTTCTTGTTCACTCGTAACATATCCACCTCCAAAAGTCTCTTTATTTTAGAAAATAATTAGTAGAAAAGTGCCGTGACAGATTGGTTGTCTTATTCTGCCTCGGCCGCTTTGCCTTCTTCAATGAGTCGTTTAACCTTTTGACCGCCCTTGTGTCCGATTTCACTATAAAATGCTTCCCCGTGGGTTTCAGAGGTTCTCTCTCCGCCCAAGCGGCCTGCTTCCTCAACGGTCATTTTACCTTTTTTCGCTCTATCAGACAATAAATTCACCTCCATTTTAGAATTTGATTAGAACAAGCAACTGTAAAGAAACTGGGTTATTCTTCTTCGTAGGCTTTACCCTCCTGAATAAGCCTTCGGACTTTTTGGCCACCTTTATGTCCAATTTCCTCGTAGAATGCTCTACCATGGGTTTCTGCGGTTCTACGCCCACCTTTTTGGCCGCCCATGCGTCCAGCTTCTTCCACGCTCATTGTTCCTTTCTTTCGTTCGTCAGCCAACAAAACTCACCTCCTATTTGTAAACATGTATACCTAGCTGGGAGTTCTTTGTGGAATGCTTGATTACTCTCCTTCGTGTTCTTTTCCTGCTTGGATTAGGCGTCGGACGCGTTGTCCGCCTCTGTGTCCAGCTTCTTCAAGGCTAGTTTTACCTTCCGCTTCAGCTGTACCCTCGTGCTGCTTAGCGCGCTGTGATCCGCCTTTACTGCCGATCTCACTATAGAACTCTGGGCCATGAGTTTCAGAGGTCTTTTCTCCACCCATGCGACCTGCTTCCTCAACGGTCATTTTACCTTTCTTTTTGTCTGCGCTCAATCATTTCACCTCCAAAAAAGGTTAAACGGTCGCCTTTTATTCAATGACCTAGCCCTAAACATTCAACATAAACATATGTGGCTGTTCAGTGACGCCAACAGGAAAAAACAGCCAATTTGAGATATAGGGAGAATGCTAAGTAACAAAAAATAAAGGAAACAAAATTTGGGTTACAGATTTACATTTCTTCATGTGCCTTGCCTTCCTCGATGAGTTTACGTACTCTTTGACCGCCTTTTGGTCCGCCGATTCGTCCGCCTTTCCTGCCGATTTCACTGTAGAATTCTTCGCCATGTGTTTGTGAAGTTTTTAAGCCGCCGCGTCGTCCTGCCTCTTGCACTGTCATTTTGCCTTTCCTTTCCTCCAAAAAAATTCACCTCCAAAATCGAAATAAGTGATTTGAAAAATAAATAGTTAAAAAGAGTTTGGGGTTATTCGTTGCTTTCGTGTTCTTTTCCTGCTTGGATTAGGCGTCGGACGCGTTGTCCGCCTCTGTGTCCAGCTTCTTCAAGGCTAGTTTTACCTTCCGCTTCAGCTGTACCCTCGTGCTGCTTAGCGCGTTCTGATCCGCCTTTACTGCCGATCTCACTATAGAACTCTGGGCCTCGTTCAGCTGAGACTTTTTCGCCGCCTTTGCGTCCGATTTCCTCGTAGAATTCTCTTCCGTGTGTCGCCGCGGTTTTCTGTCCGCCTTTCCTTCCTGCTTCGGCTACGGTCATTTTGCCCTTTCTCGCTTCTTCTGTTCGTGTACTCAAAAATTTCACCTCCTACTATACGATGGAAAAGTCAACATGTAAAATGCCGAATCACCGCTCATAAACATATGTTGTTGTCGCATGGATGTAACAGCGGTTTGTGTGTGAAAATATTTGGTGTTTAGGGGTTTTTGTCGATTGAAGAAGTGCCAAAGAGTTGCTGTAGCTCAAGTGTGTTTTTTGTTTGCTGGTCGGGAAAAATTTTTAATTTAGAAGAAGAAGGGTGCGCTGCCCTGCTACATCATCAATGAAAAGTTTTTGCAGAAGCAGCTGTTTCTGGTGCAGCTGCTGGTTCGGGTTGCGTTTTGGTTGTGGCGACAGTACAACCAAGAACAGACAAAACAGCCATTTTCGAGTCTACTGTTATATAAAGGAACTAATCCTTCTCTCAAATAGGTGAAGACTTTGAGAAGCACCGATGTTGCAGTCGCAGCCGTCCTAACAGCACTCGCCATAGCAATCCCGCTGCTCTTCCAAGGCACACTCCAAATAGCAGT
>CAYPGY010000182.1:0-4287 GCA_964410435.1 uncultured Candidatus Bathyarchaeia archaeon | reverse complement strand
ATAAAACATGCATTCTAGCGGAAAGAAGCGTCTGAGTAAGAAGTGGGCGGCGCTAATTATAATAATCATAGCCGACCTTGCGCTTTCCGGTAGCCTTTTCGCTATTAACTATGTTGCAAGCGATAATAAAACAACAAATTTTTTCTTCGGCGTCGAAGTGGCATACGGAGACTACAGCGACTTAAAAGCCATAGTGACCGAAGTTAAGAATTACACTAATTTGGTTGTACTGGGCTTACCGCAGGTTTCAATCAACCGAGCCCTTCTGGATCAGAGCTGCGACTACATCTACAGTCAGGACATGTACTTTATGGTGCTTTTCACTAACACCTCCCAGTACAGCGGCTGGCAGGATTACACGCCAGCGCAGTGGGTTCAAGATGCTAAAGCTAAATACGGCGACAAGTTCTTGGCGGTTTACCGATGGGATGAACCCGGAGGAGACCAACTTGACAGCAGCCCCTACAAACCGGTAAAGTCCGCAAGCAGCTATCTTGACGCGGCCCAGCAATACGTCAACGTGCTAAAGCCAGAATTAGAGTACTACCAGAACACAGGCGTAGATGTGGTGACAGCGGATTATGGCCTCTACTGGTTTGATTATGAAGCGGGCTACGACACTGTTCTGGCAGAGTTCGGCTGGAATAACAGTCGCGCGATACAAATCGCGTTAGCCAGAGGCGCCGCGCAGGCACATAACAAAACGTGGGGCGCCATGATAACTTGGACCTACACTGACCCACCCTATATCGAGTCAGGCGCTAGGCTCTTAGAGGATCTCGTTTTAGCGTACAATAACGGAGCAAAATATGTTGTAGTGTTCAATTATCCCGAGGTAAGTAGCGCTAAGTATGGGCTGTTGGGGCAGGAGCATCTTGCGGCGATGAAGCAGTTCTGGAATTACAGTTCAACCTATGGCCCCTCAGGCAAAGATATCGAAACCGCATATGTGTTGCCGGAAGACTACGGATTCGGTTTTAGAAGCAGCCAAGATACGATGTGGGGTCTCTGGAGCGCCGACGCTGCCACATCTAAAATCTACAGCGACGTAAACATGCTTGTCCAGCTGAAAGGAGCAGAATTCGATATACTCGTTAACAACGCGACTTTAGCTAAGAACGTAAAGGGGCACTATACTGAGTTGATTTACTGGAACGGCAACAGAGTAAACCCTTAGGAACCAGCAGTTTTTAGGGAACAGGAATCGGGTAGGAATCAGCCATTGTGAATGTGTTGGTTGCCGGGTTATAGGTGCATTGAATCTCGCTGAGGTAAACCCACACAAGCAGTGGGCTATCTTTTTGGCGTTCAACGGATGGAATAAATGCAAGGCTACTTACGTTTGCGTCTGCAGTGAAATACACTGGCTTTGTCTGTGTGCCGCTTCCGTGAAAGTTGAAGGGGATTTTTATAGCGGTACTGTTGAGTTGGATGTAGCCCTGCTGCTCGACGGTCTGCAACGTCGCGTTGCTACTTCGGATAACCATATAGAAATGTATGTCCTTTGCTCCATCGCTTGTGCAGGTTACAGAAAAGTGGTTTTGTTGCTGAGCGTAAATCGGCGTATCAGTCTTTTCTATACTGAACGAGACATAGTTTGGACCTAAAGATACAGTGTAGGCTTGATAGACAAGCAAGAATAAAGAGAGAAGCAAAAAGGCGTAAAACAGTAAATTCCGTTTCCGTCTAAAAGCCCTGATTGGGGGATACTTCCAAAACACCACTAAAACCGCTATCAGGCATATAGCTATAAGCACGAGGTAAGGGTAAGCGTCTGCTATTGGGTTAATGATGGACATCAGTTACGCCTGTAACTTGAAGGCCTGAGGCGGTACATAATGCGATGCTTTAGAGCATGATGTTCGTTTTTTAGCACACCAAAGAAACGGGTGCTATTGGGGTTCTTTTCTGAAGAACAGCAGAACCACCGCTAATCCAACAATTACCGCGGCAACCGCCAGCATTACAAACGTTGGTAGGGTGTTGAGGTCCGCGGCTGATGCAGCTGCTTGAGGAGCAGCAGTCGCCTGTACACCGCCGATGCCCGAAGTAGTAAAATACGCTTCAGAACCATCAGGCTGGTTAAGCGGCAAAACCATAGTCACAGCTCCAGCTATCAACAGTGCCATAACCACGGCGAGAACAGGAGCCATCAACATTTTACTATTCAAATCATGAACCTACCCCAATTGAAGACACAAACCGTTATTTAATGGTATTTTTTAGACAGCCTGTTCTAACTTTCGAACAACCAAACCGCTCACAAAAAGGTAGCTCTTAAATCCATAAACGTACATTCTTTGGCATTATGAGCTCCGACTCCGCCGATCAAAGCAAAGACGTGTTGAAGGGAACCACTCTTGAAGTTTATAGGTTCCTGCTGAAAAGCAGCAAGCCAGTCGGCACAAGAGAGCTGCAGCGGGCGCTGAACTTGAGCAGTTCCTCAGTCGCCACCTACCACCTCACAAAACTAGAGGATGCGGGGCTGCTAAAACGCGAGGCAGGCGGGTTTTCGGTCAGCAAGTACCTGCTGGAAAACAGCATAAAGGTCAGCAAGTTTCTGGTTCCAAGATACTTTTTCTACGCAGTATTCGCTTTAGCGGTGTTGGTTATCGAGTTGACGGTTCTGCGGCCAGCAGCGCTTTATCAGGAGTACGTTTTCTCACTGGCGGCGACGGCGGTTATGGTTGTGTTCCTCATCTATGAGACAGTTAAAACTTGGAAACGGGGCAGCCTTTAGTTACTTAAGGCAGTCCTGAACGGCAAAGTAGGCTTTGCGAGGTTGCATGTTTACGTCAACCAAGCCAAAGTCACCCTGATAGAAGCTTTCGTCCTTCAAAGCATAACAGAACAGATGCGAAACTTTTCCGTTAAAAAAGTCAAAGGCGTCTTCTGTGTATTGTGCTTGGGCTGCTTCATCATTACCGCAGTGGGTTAGGTTCTGTCCAGTCTCTGTTACCCAGATGTCAAGTGTCGAGTTTCCGAAAATCTGACGATACTCCGCTAATGATGTCTGATAACTGTTCCATACTTTATGTGTAATCTGACCACCCCACGGATATGCGTGAACCGAGATGGCATCACCGTATTGCATAAGATCGAACACGGAGAGGTTACCTGCAAAAGCCTTATCCACTAAAAGCTGGGTGGAGTCGCCGCCTGTGTAGAGTTGCAGTCCACCTAAGAGAATTATTTCGGCGTCTGGATCGTTCTGACGTATGATTGGGGATGCAATCTGTACCATCGAAAGATAGTCCACCTGTAGTTCCCAGTAGGGGGTAGTGCTTGTGGGTTCATTCCAGATTTCCCATGCATCAACATATGAAGCGTATTTGGATACATTGGAGTAAACTGCGTTTTCCCATTCGGTTAGGGAGAAATTGCAGGATTGATTGAACATCCAACTGCCAAGGATACCTAAAACGGATAGGTTATGGTTTTTGGCGTTTGCTAAACTGACTGTAAGGTCTGTTTCGTTATTGGAAATATCAATACGTATCCAGCCTGCACCGCTTTCGCTAACGAGAGTTGCGTCTTGCTCCGTGAGGGTATGTACGCATATACCTGCCTCAATTGAAAATACTGACCTTGGCGGTTGCAGCATGTGATTATAAAGGAGCACTACCATCAAAGCTGTGACAATGATTAGGCAAATTAAAGTCAAATAGACCCTTCGCTTCATTGCCTAACCTTAATTAGCGCATCTTTAAGGTGTTTCGGAGGGCTTAGCGGTATTATGTCCCTGTGTTCGTTTTACGAGGGCAGCTATCATTATGATAACTAGAAAAGCGGCACCTAAGAACAAAAGTACATAGGCTATGTTTCCAAGAATAGTGATCAGCAGAAAAGTGTTCTGGTCAAGACCATAGTCTTCAGGTATAGGCAGTGCGGTGTGGGTGTTATTCGGCCAGTTTTCTGTATAATTGAGGACATCATTCATGTATGCTTCAGCTTTTGGCATGTAGAAGGCTTGGAGAATAACCAGTAAGACTACGCCGACTACTATGAAGGCTATGCTTGCTTTGAAGAGTTTACTTGTCAAGACCATCGATTGTAGTGTTTTTTACTTGGATTTAAAATTTTACGATTAAAAGGGTGACTTGAGTGACTACAGCCTCGAAAAGTATCGATTCATGCGGCTGCATGATTATTTGACTGTATCTATAGCTGTTTAGCTATGTGCTCTATTAGAAACTCATTGCAGAAACCCATAGGGGGTATCTGACCTATTTGCATCCTAATATCCAGCCTATGCACAGCACCTATAGAGGGGTCCACCCGTCTCCG
>CAYPGY010000181.1:0-4351 GCA_964410435.1 uncultured Candidatus Bathyarchaeia archaeon | reverse complement strand
CCTGCTACACCATCAATGAATACTAGTTGCTGAAACAGCTGTTTCTGGTTCAGCGCCGCAGATGGGTTGCGGTTTGGTTGAGGCGATAGTACAACCAATAGCAGATGAAACAGACGATTTTTGATCAAACACTGCTATAGGAGGCAACGGAGACGGATCATCGCTTAGCAGGAGTTTGCTGCCACGGCGGTTTACCATAGAGTAAATACAGCTTGCTAGAGTATGCCGCGTCATCCATGAAACGAGGGTTTTGGAGCTTGCGGTTCGGCATAGCCCAGACAGAGGCTTTTGGGGTGCAGACGGAGATGCAGTCGATTAGGTAGCGGGGTTTTGTTTCCCAGTTAACCAACTCTTGGCTTACAGTCACAAGTCCCGCTTTATCTGCCAGCACTCGGAAGTGTTCTGCCGTCATGCTCCAGCTTCTAAAATGCGACTGAAAACCCAACAGTCTGGTGAAGCCGTAACTTAGAATGTGAAAGTTTTTGCGGTCATAAAAGAGTCGCCTATATGACCCTACATTAGAGTGATGTAGCCACGCAACGCCGTCTGGTTTCAACTTCTTTGCTAGCTGAGTGAGGTAGGCGTCTATAACGTCTGCTTCCGCATGAACCAGCGAGTCAAAGCTGAACGCGAAGTCGATGGAGCCGTCGGGTACCATGCTGAGGCTTTTACCGTCGTTTACATGGTAGGTTATGTTGGTGTCGGCTGCGAAGCGTTCTTTGCATTTCTGGATACAGAGCTCGTTTAAGTCTACTATGGTTAAGTGCCTGCAGAGGCTTTTGAGGTAGTTTGTCCATCGTCCATAGCCGGGAGCGATTTCTAAGATCTGGTCCGCTGGGACGTATCTTTGGATGCGGGGTAAAACAACTTGGAGCCATTGGTTGTATGGGCTTCCCCAGCTAGCAGACCATGCATCGCCGCTTGCAAAGGAATCCCAGACGGAGGGATTGTTCCATGTGGAAATGTTTTCTTCGATAGTTGGCAAGTTACCACCGTTTAAAAGTAGTAAATATTATTGACTAGGTTTGTATATCTATAAAAAGTATTAGGTAAAACTTGAATATTGATACCGAGTCTGGTCATCATTGTTTTAAGACAAATAGAGTGGTTTTTTGTTGGACATCAAAAAAAGATAGTGGTAGTTATGGTACCACATAGTCGAAGCTTGTTTCTGTTACGACTTCGTTCTGGTATGTGCCTTTCCATTCGATGGTAACGTTATTTGCGGTGTCAGTGTAGACGGCGCTGATTGTGTAGATTGGGTCTAGAACAACTGGGTTAGTTATTGTTACGTTCCAGTTACCGGCTGTGTAGATGTAGGTTTCTGAGCCCACCAATCCTGTTTCTTGTCTACCGCCTGTCCATTGCAGGTTCTCTGTTAGGGGCGCGATGTCTTCATGGTCGGATGCAATTTTTTGCATAGCTGCGTCTCTTACTGTCTCTTGGGTAGCGACTTCAGGTGTAGTGCTGGGAGTAGGAGTTGATGCTGGTGGGTTAACTAGTCCACTGTATCCTAAGTATACGCCTGCAATCACTATGACTATAACTACTGCGGCTATTACAATCAAGATAGATTTTTTCATTCATTCAACACCTGTTGAATACCTTATTAGGGTTGACTAGATATAAATTATTTACAAAAAATTTAAAAGCAGAGCGTTTATATTTTTGCATAAAACGAGCGATAAGTATGAAGAAACATCTTCTCGCCATAATAGCTGTTGTTATTGTATCGCTGCTTCTAACTGGAGCAGTATATTCAGTATTTATCCATCAGCCAAATTACTCAGAACAGATAAGCTCTATGATGTATGAAAAATGGGAAGAATACGCTGCTGATACGCCCGGATTCAATGGCACGCTGTCAATGCGTATTATCTCTCCTAAAGGCGATTTCTTTGTTACAACAAACCAAGATAACATAGCGGGAGATGTT
Organism: uncultured Candidatus Bathyarchaeia archaeon; assembly: GCA_964410435.1. Taxonomy (GTDB): domain Archaea; phylum Thermoproteota; class Bathyarchaeia; order Bathyarchaeales; family Bathycorpusculaceae; genus Bathycorpusculum. Next base: position 2,415 of record CAYPGY010000181.1, on the reverse strand, counting down.
CATTTCCGAGGTGCCAGCACAACTAAAACCTTTACAGCGGCAGCAATCCTGCTCCTTCACCAAGAAGGCCAACTAAACATCGACGACAAGATAACTCAAACAATCCCCGGAAAAGACGCTCCTTATGTCCCTGACTCTATCGACTACGCTATCCCCTATAAAGAAAACATTACGATTCGTCAGCTTTTAGGGCACACCGCAGGAGTCTTTGACGTAAGCAACTCCCCTGTTCCAGAAAACGTTTCGGCTCCATATGCAGGGCTTTACTATATTGATTACATCAAAGAAAGTGAGCCAGAACACAACTTTACTTTTGATGAGTTAGTCGGCGTAGTATCTACCAATCAGCTATCCTATTTCCCGCCCGGAAAAGGCTACCACTACAGTAACACGGGATATTCTCTTCTCGGCAAAATAATCGAACGAGTCTCAGGAATGGATTACGCAGCATTTGTTGAGCAGCAACTGCTACAGCCAAACGGATTAAAGAATACATCTTTCGCCACTCTAGGAAACGAACGCCAATTGCCAACACCCTATGCTCAGGGATACACCTACGTTGGGGGAGAAATTTATGAAACAACACAAGACAATATGTCGCCACATGTAGCAGAGGGAAACGTTATCACTACTGCCGATGATTTGTGCAAATGGGCAAAACTCCTCTATACCGGTCAAGCTGGAATCAATGATGACTTAGTAGCTCAGATGATGGACGTTAAACCCACAGGCGAAGAACATAAAGTCTATGGGTTGGGCACCGAGTACGCTGAGGGCCTTGGTTTTGGCCACAACGGCGCCCACGCTGGATACATGACGGTTATGCGCTACGACGGAAAAACAGACATTGCGATAGTAATCTGTGCGTCAATATTGAATGCTGACGACCTTTATGGGCAGATGGATATTATGTACGAGATTGGCCGTCAAAGCAAACAAATACTCGGATACAGCACATAAACAAAAGCGCATCCAATTCCTCGGCGGTCCTGCGGAAAAGCATCAACCAAACACACAAAAAGGAACTAAGGAAGCTGCAGAACAGCCTTTATGAATTCAGGCGGCATCATCGACTTCGCTGCAACCTCATCAAAACTCAAGCCCTGCTGGTGTAGCCGCAAAACCGTTTCCGACATGGGTTCACCGAATTCGACTATGTGACCGTCGGGGTCATAGATGCGGAAGCCGCGCTGTCCCCAAGGATGCTCCTCAACGGGGTGAATGACGTTAACTTGCTGTTTTATGTGCTCAAAGAAGGCGTCGATGCCGCTGCATTCAAAGTAGAGTTCGGCGTTGTTGGCTCCGACAGGGACCTGTTTAGCTTTATCTTTAAAAATAATGTTAAGTGCATAGTCGGTTTGCCATATGGATAAGCCGCCTTCGAAGGTTACGTTGGCACCGAAGTCCATAGTGATCTTTTGACCTAGAACACCAGAGTAGAAGCGTTTGGATACTTGGACGTCTTTTACGAAGAAGACTGCCGCTTGAAACTTTGGTACATTGACAGGTTGATTTGACATAGCTATCTCTGGGGTTGAGTTTGTTGGCAGCGTATTTATGAATTATTTACAGCTATGTATCCAAACGGAACCAGCGGGAATACGTAAGTATTGAAAGTTACTTGTCAGTACAAAAAAGAAAGAAAGGGAAAAGAGAGGTTATGGTCGCTTTCTTAGCATCAGCATTATCATCGCACCGATTACGACGATTGCAATGATTATTGCTGCTATACCCGGAAGCAATACCATGTCAGCCATTGATGGCGGTGCTGTTGGTTGCGGTGTCGCTGTTTCTGGCGCGGGGTCGACTGCGAAAGCTGTTACTGCACGTGAGGGCCAATATGAATTAGAGCCTTCGAATGTGGCGTATACAGTGTATTTGCCTTCGATGTCGGGTTTCCAGTTGAAGCTATAGAAGCCTTCTGAGTCGCTTGTGACAGTGCCGATTTGTCTGTAGTTGCCGTTTGCGTCTACCACGTTTATTTTAATTGGAACGCCTGTAGCGTTGGTTGGGCGGGGTTTCTGCATGTACACGTATTCCATCCATTCAGATTGTGATGCGTCTGAAACACAGGGCACACCGTTGGGGAAACGTGCCGCCTGTACGTCTTGTGTTGTGCCGGAAGCAATGTCAGTTATTGTACCTCTGATTACGATGCTTTGTCCGAGTGTTGCTGCTGTCAGAGGTGCTTCTACCGTTAACGCGCTGGGGCCTTTGCCTATGCAGTATAATTGACCATCGTACATGTTATGGTATACAATGAAGCCGTCTGCAACTGGATACCATTGACGGGGAGGATAACCCATTGACCCGAGTAGTGTCCATATTTCCTCGCCTGTAGTAGCGTTGATAGCTCTTACCCGTAGACCTTTGTATAGCGGTGTGTTAGGAGAGTGTTCGCCACTGAACAAGAAT
>CAYPGY010000180.1:0-4364 GCA_964410435.1 uncultured Candidatus Bathyarchaeia archaeon | reverse complement strand
TATGTCGAGAAAAGCTCGCCAAAATACCGAGCCAAATATGTAATCACGGACAAAGGCGTAGCACTCTTAAAAGCTCTTGAGGAACCGAAGCACTAGACTGCCACTTTGTTTGCTTTGCCCTTCTTCTGCGTGAAAACACTAATGTAAGTACTAACACGACAACTGCGGCGCACAACAGGATTATGGCTACTTGCTCCCAATCAAGGCTAAGCAAAGTGTTACTTTGAGGACTTGGCTGCTGAGAAATTGCCGTCGGGTTCTGAGACGGTAATGCTGTAGAAGTTGGCGATGAAGAAGGTGTTGTACTTGGGTTCGTTGTTATCGAGCCATCATTAATATTCAGAGTTTGTGTGTTGCTCCAACCGCTTGATTCCCCAACGAAATTGAGAAAATGGAATTCGCCGCCCGGAATTGGATAACGAGATACAGTCTCGTTGTAATACCCTATTAATGCTTCAACACGTACATCAACTTGACCGCTGTCAGGGACATCCCACCGGTAACTATACGGGTCACTCTCATTATAGTTTGAACCGAATGATATGACTGTGTAGTCACCTTGTGAAGCTACCAGCGGAATCTTCCAGTATGCGTCGGGATAATATTTCCAATCGTCGCTATAATGCCCTTTTATGCTAATGTTGTAAGACAATCTAACATAGTTGTCGTTTGAACTTTTATAAGGAGAAAATGGCTGATTTTTAATAATCACTTCTATAGAACTATTTTCTACACGGTACCCCTCTTGGATAGTTATGGTCTTACCCGTATATGGGTCTATGGTCGTGGTTGGCGCTACATCGTATGGATATTTGACAAACTTTAAGGTAAATTCTGGAACAGTCGGCTTAACGGATTGTGTAAAAGATGATTTAACGATATATAGACTCGATAGCATGATTACGAGTATAAGGAGCAAGGCGCTACATTTATGCATGTGTAATTTTAAGAGTGGTTCAACAATAATAAAGTTGTTGTAAAAACGTTTACCAAGCTTTAAATAAATATTCTGCTTGATTTTTCAGTCTTTTCTTTTCATGCCGAAAAATTCAGCCTGAATAGTTCGTCTTGAAAAATTCGGACTGAAAAAATCATGCTGAATTTTTAATCCTGAATTATTCATGGTGAATTTTTCATGTTGAAAAAACCGCAAAATTGTTTAAATTACAAAAATGCGAGTGCTTTGTTGATGATCAAAAATGTTGGAAAACAAACAATACCAAAATAGCTTGAGTTCAACTCGGCTGTTAGACTACGGGAACTCATTCAGAGCTTTCCCGATTGAAAGAAAGATTGGAACTTTAATTATTAGGGAGGTGAGCGCATGACAGATTTTACTGACCGCGTAATTTTGAGATTGAATGGTAGCTTACCCGTAATTCAGTTGCCAACTGATGCTGTAAAAAATATCTGGTGGTTCGAAGATGGAAAATGGGCTCCTATCGGATTTACTAACCATGGTAATAGCTACTTGACGTTAACTGACTATAACAATAATCCCCCTGATACTCCACTAAACCTGTTTGCATATACAATAGCAGGCACTGGTGGTGAACCCATTTTAACAATCGACCGAGGCGTGACAGTACAAAAAGATCTTACCGCTGGTGGATTCGTTTGTAGCAATCAAGGCGAGCTATGGCTAGGTAGTGGACGAGATAATCAATTAGACGTACCAAAAATTATCCTGCAAAATTCCGGGGCCTCAATCTTAAACGGCGGTGGCTTTTGCGATATACCTCCTATTCCAACAGGATATGCGGGTAGCGGCAGTTTCCCAGCAGGTCAGCCAGCAGGCACATATTATCTCCGAACTGATGCAAACGAGCCATACCATAACAGAGTATTCAAGTTTGATGGAAGCAACTGGAATGATACTACACCAGATAATCCTGCGGCTAGCCAACTTTTCAGATCGACCAATGCAGTATTTGGTGAAGCAGAAGACACTATTTTCAAGTCAGCGCGCAACAAGGATACAGAGTTATGGAGTTGGTCAAAAGTAGGCCCAGCTTCAGACTATGCTGGAAGATACTTCGATACACTTTACCTGACCAAATTAGACGGCACGCCTGCACATTTGGATCTGGGTGACTTAACTATTGAGGGCCAATTGAAGCTACAGTCCCAAAATAAGAAGATATTTGGGGTTGCTGCAGGCGACAATGGCACAGCTGATAACTACGCTTATCTTATTCCGATTAACCCACCCAACGGCACTTTAGGTTTAGGAACTTATGCGTATCCATTCGAGTGGATAGATGTTTATAGTGTCTTTACGAATGAAATCAGAAACCTTCAATCCTTTCCACGAATAAGGATGGCACTTAGACGCCTTTTTGGTGATCGGTCAAGCGACATGATGCAAAAAAGTGCGTTGGATCAGGAAGAAACTGTTACAGCTGTTGTTATCGACAACGACGAAATTGCAGGCCTAAAACAAAAACACCTAAACGGCTTAATCGATGAATGGTACAGTGATGAAGAAATCACACTTAAAGCCAAAGTTGATGGTACAACAGGACACATTACCGCAAACGGCCTAACTGTTAATGGCAACGCAAACATAGCAGGATATGCACAATTCAACAACGACGCCAAACTTATCTGGGTCAACACTTCAACCTTGGAAGTTCAGACCGCAGGCGGCGACGACGGCGCTCTAAACGTAGGCAACCTATATGTTTCAGGCAACATCAATCCGCTGGGCGCTCAAGGATACATAGGCTTTAACACTAAACTGCGTCTTAGCGGAGACTTCCAAATAGCTGATGGACATGTCGTTAGCAGTTTGAACCCGTCAGGCAGCGTTGGACTTGGTAGTCCAACCGAACCATGGACAGGCGTAACAGCACAAACAGTATACACAGAGTCAATTAAGCACCTCAACGGTTCAGACTGGAACATCCCACAGGTACAGAAGGGTTCAATCACTACCAATGCGTCAGGAGTTGCAAGCATAACATTCCCACAATCATTCGCCTCAACACCATCAATCACATGCACCCCAGTAGATTCCAGCGGACGACACATTGCTGTAGTCATCACGGCACAGTCAGCTACACAGTTCAGCATCAAAACAACTGTTATAGGAGACCACAAACACAAAGTCGGCGACATATTCGGAACAGATACATTCGGATTAAGCGTTGACTCAGCCAGCGACCACACCCACAGTTTCACTGCAGGCGCACATACCCACATGATAGGAACAATATCTGCAACTACCGGTTGGACTATGGGTATAGATTCGCAGGGAAGCCACAACCACACCGTCGTAGGAACCACAGGTACCGGTTCAAGCCACAGCCACACGGTCAACAGCCACACTCACTCAATGACGGGTGCCTCAGGAAGCGGCACAACTGGCACAACAAGCGGCCACACGCACTCATATACATATTATTACGTATCTGGCTGGGTTACAGGCGGAAGTTCGCCTTCAACAACCAGTGAATCAAGCCACACACACTACTATTCAGGTTACTCAGCCGACAACGGAAGCCACAGCCACAACCTAACCAACAAACCGCCATACGTCAGAAGCTTAATGCTAAGAGACTCAGGCGGAACACAGCAGGACTTAGGCGCACTACTAAGCAATACAAGCAGCAGCCAATTTGACCTCTACACGCTAAGCAGTGGCGGCGGTGGCGGAACAACAGGTTCAGCAGGTGGACACACTCACAGCCTATCGGGCAAACCCGCATACACAAGAGGCGTGAGCTTACGCAACTCAAGTGGCGGCAACTTCACCATCGGCGGCGTATTAGCTAATGAATCAGTTGTTGGAACGACAGAAGCACACACAGAAACTACCAATCCAGTAAGCAACATTGCGATTGCAGTCAACTGGATAGCAGTGGGATGATATGACGCCAACATATGAAACTCACGAAGTCCATCTCTCCGAACTAATCAAACATTACATCGCCAACCTGCCAACACCTGAAGGCTGGGAAATCTTAGCCATCGACCTGTTCACGGATGTCTTAGTGCTCAAACGTAAAGTACCAGAAAAAGAGGACAAAAAAGGCAGCGAACAAAAAAGTGGCAGTTCCGATGACCGTGGAAATGCGGAAGCCATGCAAACGTCTGAAGTCTTAGAAAGCCAACCTAACCAAAAGTAACCAGCACTCTAAACGTGACACCAAAACTCGACATGACAGGAGGTGACTATACATTGACCGACAATACCGCTGAAGCTTCACCAGTCATGCAACAAATTGGCATACTTAACCTCCGCATCAACGACATGATGACTCAACTCAACGCAGTCATGAAGACGATGATGGAAGAGAATACAGCACTCAAAAAGGAAAACGCTGAATTGAAAGCTAAGCAGGAGAAGACAAGCAAATCCT
>CAYPGY010000179.1:0-4380 GCA_964410435.1 uncultured Candidatus Bathyarchaeia archaeon | reverse complement strand
ACCTATAGAGGGGTCCACCCGTCTCCGCCGCTTCTTATAGGGGATAGGGAGGTAGTGTGAAAGCAACAGACGCTTTCTTAATGGCAAAGCATGAATTCTCACACAACGACAAGTATTCAGAAATGGAATGTTCGTTGTTGGAATGCTATTTGGGTGTCAGCAAGCCATTTAAACAATCATCAAACACCACACTGACCAGTGAACTATATGTTCAATAATCTACAAGTACCACCTCCGCCTCCGCCACCTCCACCGCCAAACAGCAAACCTAAACCGAAAATCAAAGCATCCACCATCATCCCAGTCGTGATTCTTATCGGATGCGTCATCGGAGCAGTCTACTTCTCAGGATTCTTCGGCGACAGCTCCAATCCACTAAACCCAAACTCGGGCACCTTAACACCTACAAGAAACATTATCGGAACATGGAAAACCACGTTTCCCACAGAATTCACCATAGCCACAGACTACGAAGACTTCGTAACGCTAAAAGACGTAGGTACAGAAAACCGAACCATGACATGGACAATAACAGCAACAGACCAAGAAAACGTGGTCTATGTAAACGTCGAATTCACAGTCACCAGCCGACAGCTACCGACAGGATCAGGCTATGTACCTGACGTTTCACCCATGATGTTAACAGGCATAATCAATGGGACACAGTTAACGCTGACTAAGGGCGATCAAGGCCCAATAGACCAGATTGGCTCCGTCGGAGTCTTTACCTTTACATCAACGCAGATGCAGGGCACATGGCATGACCACTGGGAAGGAGTCTGGAGCCAAAACGTGTACACAGCCACCAACAGCTTAAAGCTGATGAAGCAGTAAGCAACCTTTTTCCTACACTTTTTCTATGAAAATGCTTTTCATTGTACTTCAATAAACGTTTGCGTTATGAACTTTTTATTTATCGCCAATCAAATTATCAGTAGGCGATGTAAGTGGACATTAAACAATTAGCAGAAGTTAAAAAAGACGAAGTTCCTAAAAAAGCAAAAACCTTGACGCCTGCCGACGTAGAATTCCTCGTCGAGACATTAAAGGAGAAAGATGATAAACTCCGCTACAACGCGTTTCTGCTGCTCCAAGCACACTCAAAAAACGCCAGCACAGTTTACACATACTGGGATAAACTTGGAGAGAAAATTGGCAGCGACAACTCGTACCAGCGCAGTTTAGGCGTAATGCTCTTAGCGGAGAACGTCCGCTGGGACACAGAAGGCAAATTCGCTTGTATCATAGAAAAGTTTCTAGCTTGCTGCACCGACGAAAAATTCATAACTGCAAGGCAAACTATACAGGCACTATCAGTTATCAGCGAAGCTACAGACAAGTATAACGCGACATTCGCAAAGTGTCTGGCTAAACTTGACTTCTCCAAGTATAAAGAAAACCAGCAGTCACTTCTCAAACGCGACATAGCAACAACACAAAAATTGCTACTAAAGTAGGATTCGAGTTTAGTTAAGGGTCGATACTCTTAAACACCAATTACGATAAAATAAAAGCAGGGGACCAGCAAATGTCAGAAACTGAGTACATTCTAAGACAGGAAACAGGGGTAAAATCACATGAATCCGAGTCGCCGCCGACAGTAGGGTTAAAAGCAGGTGCATTCGCCGACTTAGGATCACTCATTTTAACAAACAAGCGCCTTGTATTCATCGATAAAGGCGGGGCTGCACGTGCAGCTGCGTGGGCAGTTGGGGGAGTATTCGCTGCACAAGCAATAGAGAACAGTGTTTCTAAAGCTGAACTTGACGAACTCTCAAGCCAGAAAGACAGCGTCGCTATACCATTACAGAATATAACCCGTGTTGAAGCGGGAAAGAAGATGGGGCAATCGTTTGTCCGAGTGGACAGCGCGGGCAGCCCGAAACCTGTACATTCATTTGTAGTCGCTGGAGGAACTAATAATCAAAGCTGGGTTGCGGCGATAAACCAAGCGAAGGCGTCAATGATGTATCCGCAGACGCCACAGGCAGCAGCTTATGTGCCTCAGCAGGTACAGCAGCCAATAATCCAGCAGCAAACCAGCCTGGGTAAAACCTGCCACAATTGCGGCACAGCGGGCTTGCAGGGCATGTTCTGCACCTCATGCGGTTCACCGCTGAATCAAACGCAGACTCAGATGCCGCCGCCTCCGCCGCCGACGCAGATGCCTATATGCCCGTACTGTGGAAGTCAGATACGCTACATTCAGCAGTATCAGCGCTGGTACTGTGACAAGGAGAAAAGATACGTTTAGGACTTTTTGCTTTCCTGTTTTTTCTTCAGGCTTCTTCTTTTTAGCTGCCTAAAAGTTTGGCTCCTAAATAGCAGTCTATCAAGCGGTTTTAAGCTTATATAACTGATGCTATAGATGTTGGAAGCACGGAAAGTTTGTTGGATTAGGGGAGATTAGGTTTGGATGAGGTCCTAGATTTACTGGATAAAACAACTAAGCGGATACAGAAAACAGCAGAAGAAACCAAAGAGGCAAGCAGAAAACAGATCGAAGTCTACGAGCAACTCTCGCAGTCACCTGAAGCTTCACTGGAGCAAAAATTTAAGGCGTTCGTCACTAAAACTATTGAGTTAAACAGGCTTGAGCGACTTAATTCACAGTTAAGCTTGATGTATACACTTCAGATTTTTGCTTTCAAAGTTAAGGTTCTTGAGGTTTCAGTCGATACAATCAAGGAACAACTTGTCAAGTCAGGTGTACTGCAAAGCAGCATGGAACTTGAGGACATCAAGAAAAACATTGATACATTAAAGATCCTCATCGAAGCACAATATGAGTCGATGAAGGAAATCAACGACACACAAAACAGAAACCTCGGCTACATACACTAATTATTTTAAAAAATATAATAAAAAGGGCTTGGCTGTTCAACCACTTGAATGGTTGAAGCCTAACTTTTTTGTTCCTTACCTGCTTAGAAGAGCTTTTCCCAGCTTGTGACTAGGTCGAGGACTTCTTGGCCTGCTTTGCCGCCGTAGCTCTTTAGACGCTCGCGAGTGTCTTTCTGAGCGATTGCTGCTTTCTGGAATTCCTGCATCTGCGCTGCTTTGTCAGTGAGGTAAAGTAAGCCGTCAACGCCTGCACGTGCCATACGAACTGACACTGTGAGGAGTTCGCTTGGTGTTGGTGTTTCGCGTGGGTCGTCGCCGGGGCCGATTACGTAGAGTGCGATGTTTAGCTTTACGTCTTTGAAGAGTTTCTTGAAGTTGCGTGTGAGCATTTCCCAGTACCAGGGTGTTGCGTAGTTCTTGCTGAACATGACGACGAACATTTCTGTTGTGAGTGGGAGCAAGTCGTCGAACCATACACCGAATCTTTCATAGTTTGTGACTGGGTCTGGTAGGATGCCGATGTAGAGTGGTTTTTTGGCTTTGTTAATTACGCGGTCGCTTGTTGCTGCCATGTAGTCTGTTACTTCTTTGCGTCTCCATTCGTACCATGATAAGCCGCTTTTTCTGTGTAGTTCTTTGCATCTTGGGCAGGTGCAGTGGCCGTGTTCAGCGAAGTGGATGCTGTTTAGCCAGACACCTTGGCTTTTGCGCGCTACGTCTTCCATGTAGTCAAGTTGTTCTGCTCTGTGTTCTGGTTGTGTTTGGCAGAGGACTTCCCAGCGTACGTTAAAGTTGTCGTTGGTTCTCCATGCTGGACCAAGGTCTGATTGGCTGATCCAGTCTGGGTGTAAGCGTGCTGCGACGTTGTCACCGAAAATTGCGACGTTGCTGTACATATCAGGTTTTGGGGGTAATCGTCTTCCGACTTCTGGCTTGGTGCGGAAAAGGTCAAAGTCGAAGCCTGGAACTTTCTTTGCTTCAAACATGTATGTGCCGAATTTCATTTCCTACTACCTTTTAAGGAACTCAAATCGTTTGGCGCGGTTATAAAGTTTTGCATAACCGCATTTTTTGGGGTATCCTAACCTAAAATGCTGTTTAAGAGCTGCGTATTATTCAGCGACCTATGGGCACGGTTTTTTAAAAAAACGGCTTTTCCAATTCATAATTCCGCTGCAAATTTAATTTACGGTTTTATTGAGGTTTCTGGCATAATTAGAGGAGTTAGCCTTCAACTACGATTCTTCACTAGACCGCCATTATTTATAGAACAAATGGATGTGGTTGCGGCCGTATGTGTTTGTTAATTCTTAGTTGCAGATAATGTAAGGGTTGCTGATGCAGATGCTTGGCTGCTAGGCGTCTCTGTCTAAGATAACTAACGGAAGATAAGAAAGAGGTTTTGTTGCGCTCAGCGTACCCCATCCCCTTTTATAACAGTAGATTAAAATTTTTGTTGCTGCAGGTGTTGTTCTTTTTGGGGATGTGAATTGCCCTGATCTGCCACGTGTCTGTTTGTGGGTGCGGTGCTGTTTT
>CAYPGY010000178.1:0-4382 GCA_964410435.1 uncultured Candidatus Bathyarchaeia archaeon | reverse complement strand
GCCTTATAACTATCTATTAGTTGGTGATGTCAGAAAGTTATATTCTCTTTGTCACCAGTTAGCTGTTGGACGAAGGAAGATTATGTCAGAAGATGAAGTTAGCAAATTGCTTAGCAGTGTGTCAAAAAGAAAGGAAGATAGTAAACATATCTATTCTAAATTTAAGGATTTGTTGCAGGAACTAAGTGTTAGCGATCTTAGTACGAGACAGAAAGAAACCTTAGCTTTAATTAAACTAATAATCGACGATGATAAGAAGAATGAAGACAGCATACTTGATGCCTATGAAATGGTTGCTCTTCTTCTTAGAAGAGTAATAAAATTAGAAAAAGAAGTTAATCAGCTGAAGGAAGGCCTCGGCTCACAAGATAGACGCCCAAAGAAGGCTAATAATGCCGGCGTGCGTTGAAGCGGCAAAAGAGTTTTTCTATCAAAAAAGAGGGGTGTTGCGTTTCGCTGAGAGAAAACTTGAAGGTGATGTCACCACTTCGACGTTATGACGTGCTAGGCTACGAGCCCCTAAACTGTTGAACCCTACAAGTCAATATTGGGGTTGCACATAAAGATTTATGGCTCATAATATAAATCCACCTTTAACACGGAACGCATGATTGATTTACCGCCGCTTAAGCCAACTAGACTTTAGAACCTTAAAAGATGTATCTTGTTAGCAAACCTAATATGCTAACCGTCAAGGGCAAAAGGGAGCTTTGATGTAGCCACAGTTGTGCTAAGTGGTCTTTTTGGGGCTGCACATTTGAATTTGATGACTGTATGTGGATGTCACTTACGGTTAAGCCTCCGTTGTGCCCTCCTGAGCCGCACCCGTGAATAATTACGCAGTCAAGCGTTTTATTCGCAGTAAGCGGCAGTACCACTTGCCTCCAAGGCAACATCGACAATCGTTCGGGGATATCTACCATGTCGAATGTACCGTCCGTGTAGTTAACTTTTAAGTAGCCTCCGAAGCTCCAGCCCGTCCAGCAGGATGCATTCTTATTGGAACTCGAATACGCCGGCAGCTTCTGAACTATAGTGAATGAACAATACGCGTAATTGTAGTATGCTGAGTGGACAAAGTTGCTGCCGTTATGGCCGCCTGTAGATACGCTTGGCTTGTAATCGAGTGAGTCTTCACCGCCTGCAGAAGCGTACTCCAATGTCCACCCCGTGAGGTCGCCTGTCAGAAAATCGCCGTTAACCCCAATGCTTGAATAACCTCGGTTCACCGTCCCCAGGGATACAGCAAAACGCCTTGAAAAAACCAAGCAAAATATAATGCCCACGACTCTACTTTTGCTGCTAATACTCAAGCCTTTCACTTTCTAAGGGTACTTCCCAATTTCTGTTTATAAGGCATATTTCAGATTTCGATACAGATCGGCATTCCTGATCTACCCAAAAATGCGGGAGTAGGGGTCTCTGCTGAGGCGGTTGCTTATCCACACACAAGGCAATGTTGAACCTCTGCTGACTCTATATAGGGAGAGAGGGTAGCTTGAGAGCAACAGACGCCACCTACCGATACAGCCATGTGGGCAAAAACAATTTCCTATGTACCGTTACATCCACATGCACAAGAAACTACATAGACTCATGTTGACGGTGTGGCAAAATATGGTTTCCGCACATGGAAACGGGCGCTAAAACACAAACAGAATCCCAAACACAACGCCATCCGCAAGCCGTCTTGTGCAGCATTAAAAATCTCCACATCCCGAAAAGAAGAAAAACGTTGCTAAGTCGCCAACGCCATGACCTACACGCCGCACCTCATCCGTTATTCTTATAAACCCACACTAGTATTTACTTCAGTCACGCACAAAAAGTGGGGGCCGGTAGCTCAGCACGGCTGGAGCGTTCGACTGATAATCGAAAGGTCGGCAGTTCAAATCCGCCTCGGCCCACCATTCCCATTAACTTTTAGAGAGTTTATTTTTCTTGGGTTTCTTGATTTTAAGCAGGAACTCTTTACCTGTTGCTTCCGATTTTGCATCTGTAGAAGCAGGCGCTGATATTGCTTTATGACTCTTTTTCCCAACGATCTCCGTCGCAAGCTTCGCTGATTCATCGTAAATAATCACGTCTTCTTTGGCTGCCTGCGCTACTATGCCGCCCGGCAGATCCGCTGTTGAATGTGCTCGCACCTTGACTGCGTACACTTTTGACACTTCAGCGCCGTAAAGCAAAATGAGGTTAAGCACAAAAATCCACAGAAGAATAACTAAAAGCGCACCCGCTGCGCCCTCCACAGTCGTAACCACAAAAGTTTGGACATAGAGACCGAAAATGTAGTTAGCTACAGTAAACGCTATACTGGTCACTATGGTGGCTAAGGCTACGTCCTGCCAGTGTACCTTGGCCTCGGGAATCACCTTGTAGATTATCGCAAGCAGTAACAAAGCAACAGCAAACGACGAGAGTACCTGCGCCACTTCAAGTCCAATAAAAGTTAGTGCAGCGTTAAAAGAATACGCCCGTATCGCGTCAAATAGCGTCCTTGTTAGCGCTGTCCATACAATAACGACTAAACCCAGCGCCGTTACAAGCAAGAATGGTACTACTTTCTCTCTGCCCCGTTTCCAAAGTGGTTCCCCTTTAGACAGCTTAACCTCCCAGATGCAGTTCATCGTATCACGCAGAACAGCAAAGGTGCCGATTGCTCCGCCAACAGAGAAACCTATCACAACAAGTGCTGTCCAAACAGAGGAAAGGGGAGACTCGGAACTCGCCAGTAGTTGACGAAACAAATCCGCGACTGCTGGTCCCGCTAAAGATGCTATCTGCTCAACCACTATCTGTACTGCTTGGGTTTCTCCGATGAAAACAGTGAAAACCTCAACGATGATCAAAAGCAAAGTTGGAAGCGGAATAATAATGAAGAATGTTAGAGCTGCAGCTCGCAAGATCGCGTTATCTTCCAACCAATCCAGAAAAGCCCATTTAAAAACGCTATAAAGCTGATTTTTATTCATAAAAATAGCCCTATTTGGAACATAAGCACGTGAGGATTCAATTTTTCCTTCTTTAAGGTAATTATATGGCTTTGTGGGAGTAGTTGTTCTACCACATAGACGCTGTAGCAATAGTTTTTTAAACAGACCCTTTCTGATTTACTACTCAGAGGTTGAATGATTATGACAAAAGAAGACGAAATGTTAGCTGAGTTAAAGAAAATCCGTGAAGCAGTAGAAAAGGCACCCCCGCCAGTTCCGCCAAAGGGCTTATGGAATGAATTTAAAGATTTCCTGAGCAAATACAAGATTCTTGGCTTAGCTGTCGCGTTTGTCTTGGGTCTCTACTTAGGAACTCTTGTTCAAGCGCTGGTCAAAGACTTCATTATGCCACTAATCGGCTTAGCACTCGGTCCAGGCATGTCGGATTTAGCAACCCTGCAGGTTGAGGTACTGAATCAGGTATTTGGTGTCGGCGACTTCATTGTTGCGTTGATTACGTTCTTGATTGTTGCTTTCGTCGTGTTCATGCTTGTTAAAGTAATGAAACGATGGAAAATTGAGTAATCAGAACGCTAAGGCATAGTTGGGGCTACTGGCGCAGGTAGGAGTGTTGCCGCTGCGTCTGTGGTCCTCACTGTCTTTTTTTGATTTTTTTCGGCATAGTCTTTTAGGCCCAGTACGATTAGGTGTTCGATGAAGGTGCTTCTTTTTTCTCTTCCGCGTATGTTTTCGAGTTCTCGGAAGAGTTTTTGGTCCATGGTTATGCTTATGTTATGCTTCAAGCCGTAAACCTCTTACACACAGTATACTTGGTATACAAAAAAGCTTTATTAGCTTTACTATAATAAATAGTCAAGGGTAAAACAGATGAAAACCCTACGCATATCCGACGACGCCCACCAAAAACTAACCGCCATGCTAGGCGAAATAACCGCCCAAACCATGAAAATGCAAACCTACACCGACGCAATAGAGAACCTCCTCTCCACCAGCGTAAACCTCCCACCGGAACTCCTTAACGAAACCCAAACCTTCATCGAAAACAACCGCAACCTAGGCTACACCAGCCGCGAAGAATTCATCCGCGACGCCATACGCACCCAACTCAGATACAAAAAAGAACAATGCGCCATAATCGAAGTACCCCAAGAGGACTACGAGCTAGCCCAGCAAGCACTTGAAGATTTGGGCACAGAATTTCTAAGTGTAGACGACTTTATCAATCAACAAATCCGAAGTCTACTGCAGAAGCATCAGGAATATCGCAAGCAGAAAGAAGACTACGACCGATAAACAGAAACCTGGCTACCTCGCCCTAAATTGTTTATCAGTAATCAATGAATCGTCTGTTTAATAAAATGAAGCTTGTGACGTCGCCACAACCAACCTGCAATAAAAATCAACTGCTGAACCAGAAACAGCTGT
>CAYPGY010000177.1:0-4471 GCA_964410435.1 uncultured Candidatus Bathyarchaeia archaeon | reverse complement strand
TAAGAAGGTTAGCCAACCTATTTGCATCCTAATATCCAGTGTATGCACTGCACCTATAGAGGGGTCTAAGCGCCCTCACCACTTTTTTATAGAGGGCAGATGGCAAAGCAATAGAAGACCGTCAAAGGCTACTCACTAAATCAACTTGCAGATTTACAAACAACCAACTTACAGTATAAACACACACAAACCCAGCTGATTAAGAAAAACAGCAATAAGAAAAGAGATAAAAAGTGATAGAATCGCTTTTTACTTTAGCTGTTTGACTGATTCGTTGGCTTTCTCAAGGTCTTTACGCTTAGACTCTTGATAATTCCTGACGGCTGCAAGAATCACTGTGTCTTCGAGCGCCAAAATTTTTGCTGCTGCAATCGCAGCGCCCTCAGTCTCAATCGTCACCACGCTACCGATGCCGCTTGGAACACGAAGCGAACTGTAGATGTCTGCTCCGCCATATTTTTCGCTGTACGGTGGACAAGCAATAACTGGCTTAGCGGTGTTGCCATCCATAAAAGCGCTCAAAGCGTTTGAGCGTCCAGCAACGGTGATGTAGACGACTTTCTCTGATTCAAACTCTTTTAGGATATCGAGCACGGCGAGTGGCGTTTTGTGCGCGGATGCAACACGGAACTCATAGCTTACGCCTAAGAGTTTTAGGTACTTTGCGATTTCGCGTGAAAAATCCAAGTCACGCTCGGAACCCATAACGATGACTGCTTTTCCAGCCATAATGATCACAGCATATTGCTAACTCTCTTGGAGCTAATATAAGTAACCCACGTTTAGTATCCCATAGCATAAGCTTATGTAAATTCTCCGACAATACGGTAGTCAGGTAAGCGGATGAAGATACTTGTCACGGGAGCATTCGGCAATATAGGTAAATCAGTTATCGAAGAAGCACTCAAACGAAGCCACGAAGTAACCGTTTTTGAAGTCAAAAACAAGAAAACACAGAAAGAGGCAAAACACTACCAGAAAAAGCTAAACGTAATCTTCGGCGATATTCGCAATCCCCAAGACACCAAAAAAGCGGTGCAGCAAACCGACGCGATTATCCATTTAGCCGCTATAATTCCGCCCGCCTCAAAAAAGAACCGCGAACTTACAATGGATGTAAACTATGGCGGAACCGTGAACCTCATAAACGCAATAAAAGAAAGCGGTCGCAACACCCCATTCATCTTTACATCCTCTGCAAGCGTAATGGGACCAACACAGCACCAGAACCGATTAGTCGAACGTAACGATCCGCTGGTTATCACAGGCAACTACGAAGAATCCAAAATCAAATGCGAAGAGTTCCTCAAAAAAGAAGCAGACAATTATCTGATTTTCCGCCTTGCAGGTGTGCTATCGACTTTCTCCGCCTCGACTTTTACGGCAGCTTTTCCGTTGCTTGAAGAGCTTTATGATATGCATCATGATATGCGGCTTGAAATGGTAATGTCCGAGGATGTTGCAACCGCATTAGTCACAGGAGCAGAAAAACTCGAATCAAATAGCACCCCCAACAACGCAGCGTACATTCTAGGCGGCGGCGCAAAAAACGGCTGGCAACTGAAAGGCAGCGAATGCCTCACTACGCTTTTTGGTGCGCTTTCGCTTCAGGTGCCCGACAGGAAGTACTTTACGAAGGACATAAACAGTTACCACTTAGACTGGTACGACACGACTGATGCTCAACGAGAATTCAACTACCAAAACCATGCGCTTGGCGAATACTTGGAACAGATGAAAAAGAGCTTGGGAATCTACAAGGTGCCGATCACGTTATTTAGACCGTTTATCAACAGGAAACTCGTTAAAATGTCGCCTTATTATCATCATGCCTAGCCAGCCATCAACTCGCAACCCAGAGTTGTCGTCAGCAGGTCCATCAACTGCGAAGTCAACACGAAAATAGAAAGATACGAAGACTACTGCGAAAACAACCTCGGGGGTTTTGACCCAGCTAAAGGCGAAGTCCACCTTTTGAGTACGAATTTAGATGGGCAAATTCAGGATCAAATCGGCAGATGAGTTAGCGACGTAACGCTTGAGCTTGAGTGTCATTCGAGGATTAAGAAATAGAGAAACTCGTACACTTCAAGTAGGTAACAGAGAACCCGATTGAGATTAAAGAAATCAGCTACTCGCAGGGCAAGAAGCTGCCGGCAATAGGTTACGTGTTTAAGCGGAGAACCGCTGACTCAGCAGCTTAAGCAGCGTTTCTGTGATTTTGGCGGCGGCGATTTGAAGTTCAGGCGTTAACTGCTCATTGAAACCCATGGACTTCGGCTCAACCAAAAGCAAACGGATCTTAGCACCAGTGGACTTCTCCACATACTCGCAGAATAATCTTAACGGAAGCATATGCGAAGACACAGCAGAAAAAGCCGCAACCTCATTCACCTTTACAAGGTCAGCGCCGCCGGGTTTCCTGCCAAGAACCGCACTGTCAACGAGCAGTACATGAGTTGGCTTAAAGTCGTCTATGTCAAGCAGGTAACCTTCGGGAACCATCTCGCACTCTAAAAGAAGCACATCCTCGGACAACTTGCCCCGTAAGCCTTGCAGGATAACTAAGCCGACATTGTCGTCTTCCCGGATTGGGTTACCGACACCTACCACTACAAGACGCTTCGCATCCTTCAGCCATTCACGTAAGTCAGATTCGACGCTATCAGCCATAGACGATCAACACCAACAGGGCAAACAAGCAATTAAAAGTTTACAACAGAAAAGGGGTAACCCAAAAAAAGGGTTAAAGAATTTTTAGCGGCTGAGCTTCTGAACCAGCTGCTTATCTGCATTGTAGACTTCAACAGTCATCGGCATTTGACCAACAGCGCTATGTGTTGCGCAGCCAAAACATGGGTCATAGGCGCGGAACGCCATTTCAACCATGTTTAGGATGCCGTTGTCAACTTTGCCGTTATGTATGAGGCCTTTTGCTGCGTCTCGGATGCTCATGCAGATAGCCGGGTAATTGTTGGTAGTTGCAACCACCAAGTTGACGTCTTTTACCAGAGCGTCTTTGTCTAGGGTGTAGTGGTGGATTAGTGTGCCGCGTGCTGCTTCAACGATGCCAACACCCTCTGTTGGTTTGCCAGGTTTGTTGCGTATGTCGGTGCTTGTGATTTCTGGATCCTTAACTAATTCAACTGCACGTTCAGTCGCATATAGTAACTCAATTAGTCTTGCCCAGTGGAATGCAAGTGTACTGTGAACTGGTTTTCCGCCGAATGTCTTGTACATCTGCTCGTATTCTGCCTGCGCCAAAGGTGTCGCCATGCCGCTTGATGCGTTTAAACGTCCGAGTGGGCCAACGCGATAGATGCCGCTATCTGCGCCTGCGTTTAATCCATTCCATCCGACTGCTTTTAGGTATGGGAACTTGCTGTATGTCCATTCTTCGACGTGTTCGCCGACGTGTTTGAGGTAGTCCTGTGCGTCGAACTTTACGAATTCGTTGCCTTTTGGATCAACCACGCGGACTTTGCCATCGTAGAAGTTGACCTTGTTATTTTCGTCAACCATGCCCATGTAATAGGTTGGCATAGTGTATGCTTGACTTTTGATTAAACCGACGTATTTAGCGTTGTTAAGGACGAAATCGTGGAATAGTTTTATGGAGAACTCTGCGAAGTCACGGCAGCTTAATGCCATGCGCTCGATTTCCGCGCGGTTAGCTTCGCTTAGCGCTTTTGAGATTCCGCCGGGTAAGCCGCAGACTGGGTGAGTGGCTTTGCCGCCGATGATCTCTGTGATTTTCTGGCCGTATGCACGATGCTTTATGACGGTTTTAGCTACGTCCATGCCTGCTTTTTCGATGACGCCTAAGATGTTTCGTTTTTCTGGTGGGGCATCGATGCCGACGATGAAGTCTGGTCCACCAAGGTAGTAGAAGTGGAGTGTATGGTCATAAATGATGTAACCTGTGTAGAGGAGTTCACGCAGTTTCTTTGCGGCAGATGTTGGTTCGACGTTGAATGCTTGGTCGAGTGCTTTGGTTCCTGCAAAGTGATGTGCAACTGGACATACACCGCAGATGCGGCTCGTGAGCTGCGGCATTAATTCCGCTCTTCTGCCGATACAGAACTTCTCGAAACCGCGCAGTTCGGGGATTTTCAGGTAAGCGTTGTCAACTTCGCCTTTGTCGTTTAAGAATATGGATACGTTCCCGTGTCCTTCAAGCCGAGTGATTGGGTCGATTATAATTTCTTGTTTCATTTCTTAACCACCTTACGCTTCAGTAGAGAAGCAGGTAAACTGTACATGTAGAATGTTCCAGCAGGATCTTTTATTTGACTGATTAATTCATCCACTTCTTCCGCTGTATACTTTTCTTTATCGTAACCCAAGATCGAAGCTAATGCAGAGATCATTGCTGCGCCCTGCTCTGGAACGTTAGGTGCTTTTCCGCCACAGCCAGTACAGGGCATATCAGCGTTCAGACACTGTGCGCCGCAACCGCTTCTCGTTGCTG
>CAYPGY010000176.1:0-4502 GCA_964410435.1 uncultured Candidatus Bathyarchaeia archaeon | reverse complement strand
ATTAAATTTAAGCTTTTCCAAACTTTGATAAATATGGTTGGAAACTGAATACTGTTTTGATAAAAATTTTTACAAATGCAAACATATTGGAATATTTCACTTTAACTTACCCCTCCCCTGCATAGAAAGGGCGTTATCAGGATTGTTTTAAATATTTCATGCAACACATCCATCCTTACGCTGTGAAATCTATGTCAGAAGACACCGATATGCCAATAGAAAATAGTGAAAATGCAGAAAACACTGAACCAGTAGAAGAGAAAAGCGAATTAGTTCTGAGAATGGAGGAGAACAAGAAGAAGTATGAGTTCATAGAAGACCTTCCAGGAGTAGGCCCAGCAACAGCAGCTAAACTGCGAGAACTCGGTTACCACACCGTAGAATCATTAGCCATGGCTACTTCCCGTGAACTTGAACCAGTCGGTGTCAGCGAGAAAAAAGCTTTCCAAATAATTGAAGCGGCACGCTCATCCATTGGTATAGCATTCATCCGAGCGGACGAGCTTTTTAAAATGAGAAAAACCGTGGCGCGCCTCACATCCGGCAGCAAAGCCTTAGACAAAATCCTCGCCGGCGGCTTAGAAACACAAACTATAACTGAATTCTACGGCGAATACGGCAGCGGTAAAAGCCAGATGTGCCACCAACTATGCATCAACGTTCAACTGCCACCTGAACGAGGAGGATTAAACGGCGGTGTACTCTACATCGACACAGAAAACACGTTCCGCTTAGAGCGCATCGTCCAGATGGCTAGAGCGGCAGGATTAGACCCCGAGCAAGCAGTTAAAAATATCATCTACGCCGAAGCATACACAAGCGACCACCAAATGTTCCTTCTGGAAAATGCTGACGAAATCATAAAAGCCAACAATATCAAACTGATAGTCGTGGACTCATTAACTGCGCACTTCCGCAGCGAATATGTGGGAAGAGAAATGCTCGCTTCCCGCCAGCAGAAACTCAACAAGCACATGCATAAACTCGTTGCGCTCGCCCGCGCATTCAACGCCGTAGCCGTCGTTACTAACCAAGTCATGGCTAAACCAGACCAGTTCTTCGGAGATGCGATTCACCCGATAGGCGGCAACATAGTTGGTCACACAAGCCACACCAGAGTTTACCTGCGCCGTGCCTCACATGGGCCAATTCGTATTGCGCGACTGGTTTCAAGCCCATACCTGCCAGAGGGAGAAGAAATCCTTAAGGTAACTGAAAACGGCATCGAAGATGTCACCGAAGAGGAGAAAGCCACTAAAAGCAAGCGCTAAAGGTTGGATGTTAAGGGCAGCAATGCTCTGCTCACCGTTTTCTTTTGCTTAAAATTGCCTTAAATAGAGGAAACGCTTAAAGTCACGATACACCGATATCAGGTTGACCTCACTGATTGTGGGGATGCATTGGATGTGAATGTATGCCGATCGCACAAGCCTTAGTCACCCGCTACTTCCAGCTCATAGTCAGCCGCCAGTTTACTGAGGCGGAACGCGAGTTGGAACGTGTTAAGCAGAAGATGCAGAGAACCGAGTGGAACCGCGGATACTTCCGTGCATTGTATGGGATGTATCTTTCGCGTAAGAATAACGCTGACGACTATGCGTTCTTTAACAAGCTTGATTTAAGCGATAAAGTGGCGCTTAACGATTACCGTAAAGAATTCCTTCTGCACATGGGTAATGGGTTACACGGCGACTTTGACCGAGGCTACTTCTCTGCGTGGGCTGATTGTATGCGTATAATTTCACGCATGAATATTGCGGCGCCTGAGAAGCCACTGGAAGAGGAAGGTAAACAGAAGAGCATCGAAACAACACGTAGTGACCGCAGTCAGGCAACTATTGCTAACTTTTTAGCGGAAACCTCTGAGAACGAGAAAGCAGTCGAGGAAGAGAATAAAAGTATAGGCAAATAAAGCCTAAATTTTGCTTTATTTTTTTAGAAGGAGAATACTTGGATTGCTGTGTATGACAGCACGAAGAGTGTTATCCAAGTGAAGAAGTACATGCCGATGGCTGTTGAAAGTATCTTTGATTGCTGCTCGATTTTGTCTTTTAGTTTACCTTTTAATAGATAGTATGTGACGACGTAGAGGGCGAGGGCAACGGTGATGCTGTTAAGTAGCGGTGTGTAGTCGCTTGCAGGGTACACCCATGTAGCCATAACGGCTGATACTACACCTGCGATTGCGCCAAGTAAGACTCTTAGCCAGTAAAGTTTAACGATGGGAGTCATTGTAAACCTAAACCTTTGTGTAAATATTTAGGTGCTTTCTTTTAAACTATGCCCAAGTATAATTTGTTTCCTCCACTCTTCACGCTGCTGAATTAGGGTTTGGAGTGAAAACAGATATTTGTGGTTAGAGCACTAATACGCGTACAAAGTGGTGGATGGCTTGAAAAAGAAAGAGTTCTCCAGTTTCGATATAGCTGCATCAATAAGGGAACTTCAACCGCAGGTAGCTAACTCGAGAGTGAACAACATTTACCAATTCGGCGATAAAACGGTTGTATTTAAACTGCATAAAACTGATTCGCCGCCCATCCGCCTCGTAGTGGAAGCAGGCCGCAGGTTGCATGCCACAAGCTACGCCGAGGAAAGCCCAGCTGAACCTCCGCCGTTCTGCATGATGCTGCGCAAGTATATCCGTGACTCATGGCTAAGAGGCATCGAACAGTATGAATTCGAGAGGATAGTAACCGTCACGTTTGAAACCAAGACTGGGCTACTGAAGATGGTTGTTGAACTCTTTGGTGATGGTAACATCATAATCACTAACGAGCAGGGCATTATTATCCAGGCTATGGAATTTAAGAAGATGCGTGACCGTGACATTCTGCGTAACGTCGCTTTGGTTTATCCTCCGCCGAGTGGTAAAAACCCGTTTAAGGTTACTCAGCTGGAGCTTGAAGAGGTACTTAGGGCAGGTGGTGACGTTGAAGTTGTGCGTGCACTGGCAAGGTCGCTGGGTATCGGCGGTACCTACGCTGAAGAGACACTGCTAAGGGCGGGTACTGAGAAAAGTAAACCCTGCAAGAACCTAACAGAAAACGAAGTAGCAGCTATTTTTAACGCGCTTCAGACGCTGCTTACTCCAGTGCTTGAAGGCAAGTTTGAGCCCAGCATAATAATGGATCAAGATAACAGCTACCTCGATGTCTTACCGTTTAAGCTTAAGCGCTATGAAGGCTGCATGTCGCAGTCTTTTAAGTCCTTTAATGCAGCGCTAGACGAGTTCTTTCTGCGTGTTATAGCCGTTGAGAAAGCGGCAGGTGCTGTTGAGGTGGATAAGCTTAAGCAGGAGGCAAAGCGGCTGCAGCGCATAGTTGACGAGCAGGAAAAATCAATCGCTGAAGATAAGAAAAAGACAGAACGTTACAAGCTAATAGGCGATACCATTTACGCGCATTTTATGGAGCTGCAGACATTTCAGGAGCAACTGCTTAAAGCTAATCAGCAGGGCTACGAGTGGGACGCGATAGTTGCGCAGGTATTGGCAGCTAAAAAGTTGGGTAAGGCGCCGATGAGTTATGTGGAGTCGTTTGACGGTAAAAACTTGGCGCTAAACATGGGCATCGACGGTTACCACTTCAGCTTGGCACTGCGTAAATCGCTCTTTGACAACGCCAACGAGTACTATGAACGCAGCAAGCAAGCTAAGGAGAAAGCGCAGGGTGCATTGTCTGCGCTAAACGATTCCAAGATGAAACTCGCCGAAGCCCAGAGTGAACTAAAAGAAGCCGAGGAACTAAAAAGTCTAAAGCCATCCCAGATTGTGGAGGCACTTGCTAAACGCAAAGAGGAACAGGCGAATAAGCAATGGTACGAAAAGTTCCGCTGGTTCACCACCTCCGACGGTTTCCTCGTAGTTGCAGGCAAAGACCAGGTCAGTAACGAGGTATTAATCAAGAAGTACACCAAACAGGAGGATGTGGTGTTTCACGCGGAAATCACTGGTTCGCCGTTCGTCGTCATTAAAACTGATGGAAAAGAACCCAGCGAAGCCGCGCTCAAGGAAGGCGCTGAAGCAGCCGCCGCTTACTGTAGAGCGTGGCGCGAGAACGCGGGTACCGCTGATGTGTATTGGGTTAAGGTTGATCAGCTTAGTAAGAGTGGCCCAAGCGGCGAATCTATCCCGCACGGCGCGTTTTTTGTGGTCGGCAAGCGAAACTGGTACAAGAATACGCCTCTGCGCATAGCTGTGGGTGTATGCGTGGGTGAGGAGACAAGGTTTGTGGGCGGCCCAGTTGATTCGGTGAAGGCTAAAACCAAGAATTACGTGGTGATTCAGCCGGGTGACTATCAGGGTAAGGAGCTACTGCAGATGGTACTGCGCACGCTAACGGCGAAGTTAAGTAAGGAGCAACGTGAAAAGGCGGGAAAAACCAGCATTGAGCAGGTACGCGAGTTTATACCTTACACAAAGGGTGCAATTAATGTTAAAGCTACTTAGCGTACGTTTAGTGCTCTTAAGTTACCTCCTCCCCCTATTTATTGGCAGATAA
>CAYPGY010000175.1:0-4630 GCA_964410435.1 uncultured Candidatus Bathyarchaeia archaeon | reverse complement strand
CTGCCCACGGCTTTTTGATCGGTTTTTTCTCTCGACGTTTTTTGTAGGATTTTGGGAAAGTTTTTTATGGATTGGAACCGATGTGGTTATAATAATTCGGACAACCTATAGTTAGTAAAAAATTGTAACTGTGAAAGAAGGGAGTTGGGACAAAATGAACTTAAAATTATATGCACTAAAAAACGCCGACTACAACCAAACACAAGAACGCGTACAGTTAGTCGTCGTGGACCTAGACAAAGGCAAACGCTACCCACTGAACTTCGTCTGCATCCTACCACGCTACTTCCGAATCCTAGAAAAACGCAGCAGCAAATTCGCAAAACTTTTCGGAACAAAAAGCCTCACATTGGCAAGAGAATTACTCGTCGATGCTGAACACAAAGAAGACGACCCCGAAATAAAGACAGCCATAAAACGCAGAATAAAGGACATTGATTCCAAGCAGAACTGCACAGTACCAGAGCAATAAATTATTTACTTATCTTTTTTAGGGCCTTCAAATAGACGTTTTTAACGCCATTGTTAAGTTCTGTTTCAACTATCTTATTCATTTTAGGAACTAATGTTGCTCTAGTAGCAGGATTATTTTTGGCGATTTCACTTAGTGCGTATGCGGCACACCATCTCACAACCGTGCTTTCATCTTTGGTGTTGACTAAGATGTTTGGTATTGCCGCTTCGGCTTCCGCAGGGTACTTAGCGGATAGGTTACCGATGGTTTCCTGAGTTCCCCATTTGACGCGTGACACTTTACTGTTTATTTGACTTATCAAGGCGTTTATGTAGGGCGCCACCGTTTCAGGCTGCACTTTTGAAACAGCCTCAATAACTTCGGCGCATATGCCTGCTTCAACTTTGGAGCCGCATCTTGTTGCTTCGACCACTTGCCTAAAAACCTCAGGGTGGGCTATACTCTTATCGACTAAGAAAACGACGAGTTCTTTGGGTTTACCCTTCCAGTTCCTAATTTCCTCTATCACCTGCAAACTGCGCAACTCCAATTCTACGTTGGAGCTAAGGGTACTTAACAGTATGCACTTTTAGCAACTGGAAAGAAGCAGGGAAATTAAGTAATCATTATCAACTAGTCCGTATCCGCCTTTCTTTGCAGATTCTTCGTCGAATTTTTCTACTCCGTCAGGCTTCAACGAGGGTGCAGCTATTGAGAAGGGCACGGGATCACGTGCGTGAGTGCGAGTTTTAATCGGTGTCGGATGATCGGGAAGCACCGCGATCGCGTAAGGCTCCTTCATGCCAGCCATGATTCTGCCGATACAGCGCCTGTCAAGGTCCTCTATTGTTTTAACCTTAAGTTTATAGTCGCCAACGTGTCCAGCTTCATCAGGCGCTTCAACATGCACAAAAACCAAATCATTAGTTTTTATCGCTTCAAGCGCGGCGTCTGCTTTACCCTCGTAATTCGTATCTGATAGACCAGTTGCGCCGTTTACATTAATAATCTGCATGCCCGCGTATGTTCCGATGCCCTTAACGAGGTCAACTGCTGAGATCGCCGCTGATTTTATCCCGTACTTCTCTTTTAGAGTAGGCATAGCTGGTTTTCTGCCGCCACCCCATGGCCAAATCAGGTTTCCAGGGTTTTTGTTGGCTTTCTGGCGAGCGATGTTAATCGGATGGTCACGAAGTATATCACGGGAGCGGGCGATCATGTCGTTGAGGAGCTCTGCGTCTTTCTCTGCATTGTTCGTTAGTGCTTTTGGTTTAACATCGGCAACCTGTGCGCCTCTGACATCATGCGGCGGGTTGCATTTTATCTGCTCCGGATGAGGGAAATTGCGTAGAATCAGAAAATGCCTGTAATCCAAACCGGGGTAGAATTCGATTTTTCCGGGTTGCGCCAACTCTTTTCTTAGGGAAAGAATGAGTTGCGTTGCTTCTTCGGTTGTTATGTGGCCTGATGAGTAATCGTGGACTGTGTTGTTTTTTTCGGTGATTATATTGCAGCGGTAGGCGGCGTCGTTTGGACCGAGTTGTATACCGCGTGCGGGTACTTCGAGTGGTCCTCTGCCAGTGTTGTAGATACGTGGGTCATAGCCGAGGACTGAGCATATGGCTGTTTCTGAGCCGGGTACGCATTCGTCAGGGACGGTTTTTAGTAATCCGCTTCGTCCTTTTGCTGTTATGGAGTCGATGTTTGGTTTATATGCTGCTTGAAGCGGCGTCTTGTTTTGTAGTTCTGGTACGGGATAATCTGCCATGCCGTCTCCGACGACGAGTATGTACTTCATTTGTTTTTTCACCGATTAGTGGACGGTTTTTCTTTGATGTTAGTGTAAAGGCGTATTTATCTGCTAGCTGCTCGTCGGCGGGTTTGCTTGATTGTTGCTTGTGGAATAGGTAGTTTTGATCTGTATTTGGTCTAAGCAACGCTTTTAATTTGGTCTGGTTTGGAATACATCAACTATTGTAGCGAATGGCAATACGCAATACTACATACGGCGTCTAATCTGCAGAGGGTGAACGTGAAATCCGATGAGTGAACAGCAGCAGAATTCATTTCGAGAAGCAGTGATAGATGCCACACCGAACGAACCTCTTGATAAGAACAGACTGTTGAATCTGCTGAAAGCTCATCATGTGGAAATTAAAACAGTACAGCAGGACACTAAACTAGAAGACATAATACCGACACTTACTAGAGCAAAAAATAGAATACCTGAAGCATTTTACAAGGAACTGGCAAGTAGATTGGGTATGGGTTTTTTGGATTACGCTAAAATTAGAGAAATCTACGCGGTGGAACAGCGGAGTAAACTCATTGCGGTGTTACCGTACCCGATTATTAGTAAATATAAAGTTATTCCGCTCCGGGTTGAAGGTAAAGTAATGGATTTAGCCGTTGATAACCCCTTGGATCGCAGGGTTCTCGTTGCTGTTCAGTACCTGTTTGGCCAGTACAGAATTAACATCCAAGTTATCTCTACGAAGTCAATTGACTGGGCTATCGATAACATTTATCGGGAAATCCATAAGCAAAACGCGATGTTGGACCTTTACAATCGCTCGCCGGATCAATCCGCGGTTAAAGTGCTGTATCCTAAGCAGAAGTACTTTATCATAGGGGCAATCGGCGCCGTCACCGTGGCTGCGGTGATTAATCCGCTGGTAACGTTTATGGTGTTGTTCGCGGCGATAAGCATCGGCTACTTTATCGTTAACCCAATTAAAATCTACATCTCCATACGGGGCTTCAAAGGCGGAAGAGCGCCGACACGTATCACCCGCGGCGAAATGCTGTGGACTCGAGACGAAGACTTCCCAGTATACACTGTTCTTATTCCTGTTTTCAGGGAAGCAAGCATATTGGCCAATAACATGCGTAACATGTACCACCTTAATTACCCAAAAGATAAGCTGGACATAAAAATCCTCATGGAAGAACGTGATGAGGAAACAATTAACGAGGCTAAAGCTCTGGGGCTGTTTGGGTCCATTGAGAAATATGTTGAAGGCATCCCGAAAGAGGAGTACTCGGATTTCCTGAAAATATTTGATCCCATAATTATTCCCGGCGCAAAAGTCACTACTAAACCGCGTGCGTGCAACTACGGATTACTGCGCGCGAGAGGCGAATTATGCGTCATCTACGACGCTGAAGATAATCCTGACCCGGACCAGCTTAGGAAGGCAGCGATAGTGTTTCTGCGTTCTCCTGAAGAGGTTGTTTGTCTGCAGTCGAAACTTAACTTCTACAACGCAGACGAGAATATTATTACGAAGTGGTTCAGCATCGAGTACTCAAACTGGTACGAGTTCTACCTGCAGGGACTGGACTGGATAGATGCGCCTATGCCATTAGGTGGCACAAGTAACCATTTTAGAAGAAGCGGACTTGACGAACTGGGCAGATGGGATCCCTACAACGTAACCGAAGACGCTGATTTAGGCATTAGACTATCACGCAAGAAGCTTAAAACAGAGTTGATTGACAGCACAACCCTCGAGGAAGCGACGATAACGCCTAAAGCGTGGATAGTTCAGAGGTCACGTTGGTACAAGGGTTACTTGCAGACTTATCTAGTGCATATGAGGGAGCCGAGGAAAATCTATAGGGATTTGGGCTGGAAGAGGTTCGTTAAGTTTCAGTTAACGTTTGGTACAAGCGCCTTTATTCCGCTGATTAACCCTATACTGTGGGTGATACTGGCGGTAACGTATGCTGCGCCGGCATATTTCGGTTGGCTTGTGCCAAGCTATCTTGGACCAATATGCCTGTTCAACTTGACAATCGGCAACTTAGCTTATCTGACTATCTATGTTGCATCGTGCCTTAGACTTAAAAAATATCGATACATTCCCTACGCTTTGACGATGCCGGTGTATTGGGCGCTTATGAGTTTTGCTAGTTGGAGAGGCTTTTTCCAGTTGATAAGAAACCCGTATCATTGGGATAAAACCAAGCATGGTGTATCAAAAGTTCCCCTGAAAACATAGCGGTTTAATGCGTGTTTTCTCGGGGATGGTTGGGTTCCATGTTATGCCAGAATCTGCGTTTTATGAAAACAAATGACACGATAGCTGTTATGAGGGTGGAGAAACAAGTGATAAAGTTGGCTAAAGTCACCCATTGAGGTACATTGATTATGCCCCATAGTAGGGATAGACT
>CAYPGY010000174.1:0-4708 GCA_964410435.1 uncultured Candidatus Bathyarchaeia archaeon | reverse complement strand
GTTGCCATAGAACAATTAGCCTTTTCTTAACAGATCATTTCTTGCCTTGGAGCCGCTTTATTTCGTCTCTTTTTCTACTAATTGCAATATCTTTTGTAGCGATTTAAGCATTCACTCGGCTGAGCGGTTGAGGTAGGTGCGTTTAACGTTTAAATTCCAGCGGCACTTATTGTTTTCTGTGAATTTTATGGCTACGTCAGCTACTGCAAAGGAAGTATATTCTCAACAGTTTAATACCGTTTTAGAGAATGATGCTGCCTCAAGGTGCTTGGAGGGTTTTAAAAAGGGGTTGCCTCCAGTGTTGGCTGTCCTCGACGATAAGGGCAGATACGTGGGGATGGTTAGTCGGCGGTCTGTGCTTCGAACTCGACTTGATTTGACTCGCACTAAAGTGAAGAGTCTGATGACGGTTGCCCCTGAGGTTTCTTTAGGTGATTCGCTAAGTCGCATCGCTAAACTGATGATTAACAGCGGTGTTCGTCAGCTTCCAGTGATGGATAAAAACCGTATTGTTGGTTTCATCACCGATGAGGCAGTAATTCATGCTGTAGTTAGTGGTGAATGGGGCAATAATCCGGTGCAGTTGATTATGACTCGTGCGCCGCATACTGTTGAGGCAAATCGTAGCGTGGGCGCTGTTATGGGTTTAATGCGTGAATTCGGTATTTCTCATGTGCCTGTGATGGATAAGGGGAAGCTTGTCGGTTTAGTCAGCATACAAGATATCTTAGAGAGCATCTTCTATCCGCCTGTGCGCATGGGCAATCAGGATGTTGCGGGCGAACAGCTTAATTCGCTTGCGCTGGCGGCAAAGGGTGTCATGAATTCGCCAGTAATTACAGTTGACCCGAAAAAGACTCTGCGTGACTGCGAAGCATTGATGCATAATCATGATATATCCTGCTTGTGCGTT
The DNA here is from genome assembly GCA_964410435.1 of uncultured Candidatus Bathyarchaeia archaeon. Lineage (GTDB taxonomy): Archaea > Thermoproteota > Bathyarchaeia > Bathyarchaeales > Bathycorpusculaceae > Bathycorpusculum. The sequence goes on along the minus strand of CAYPGY010000174.1, from coordinate 3,795 downwards.
TTGGACGAGGATAGACTAGTCGGTGTAGTTACGAAACTTGACTTCTTAGAGCCAATCAGCCAGCTTGAGACTCCGGAACGCAGATTAACAGTGCAGTTCGGCATAAAAGACGTGGATGTCACGCCAGATCAGCAGGATTTCATGATGCAGGAATTCGATGGTTTCGTACGTCGCTTCCAAGAAGCCTTCCAGATGGGCACGCTTTTCGTGTATATGAAAAGTCACCGCGGAACAAGCATGCGGGGAACCCCGATGGTGCATTGCCGTCTGCAATTCAGAACTACAAGGGGTAACTTCTTTGCAGCCAGCGAAGGCTGGGGTATCGAGCCGACGTTTAAAGTTGCGTTGGATCGTCTTGAGCGGCGTCTGCTGCGAAGCAAAGAACTCTTAGCGTATAATCCAAGATATGCTAAGGATTACCTGCGTAAGATTGGATTGCCAATGGAAGAAGAATAAACCTCTTCTTTTCTCTTTTTTTAGACTGGTTTCCGCAGTTACTGAATTAATAGTTCAGGATTATTTTTTAATCCGCGATTTTTGACTACAGCCTTATTTAATAGTAGCTTAAAAAATTGCTGTTTTACCTGCTCTTGCTTGTACTGTCGCCTCAACCAACCAGCAACCAGCAACCCAAACCAACAGCAGAACCAGAAACGGCTGTTTCTGCAAAAACTTTTAGAAGATGATGTAGCAGGGCGGCATTCCCTTCTTCTAATTTTTTAAAAAAGGTGTCTATCGTGAGCAATAGAAACCGGTTCTGTTTAGCTGTAGCCTGCTTGCGCTAAGCCCGCATAGATTGCGTCAGCAATTACTTTTGCGCCGTCAGCGTCAGGGTGCACGCCGTCAGTGTAGTTGTCCATATGGTTAAGCATAGGAGTATACGCATCCACTAACGTGGCGCCAGTTTGCTCTGCTATTGCCTGTATGGCCGGAATGATTGTGCCTGCAAGTTTAGCATTGCTTAATGCAGTGCTGTTAACAATCGGCGGCGGCTGCACAATAAACATTACGGGTGTAGTCTGGAGCGCCTTGAATGTTTCCACTAATACAGTGTAATCTCTGGTGAAGGATTCAGAGGATACATTTAAGCCGGCGTCGTTAGTTCCAAGCATAATAATAACTACGTCTGGCTGAAAGCTCTGTGCAAGCAAAAAAGCAGACTCATTCCGATAGGGCTTCTCTGAGTTCATGGAGGCAGTGGTTCCGCCGACACCGAAGTCGCTTAAAATGTAGCCTGAACCAAGCTGTTCCCATAGGAAAAGCGTGTACTCGGTTCCACGTGTTAGGCTATCGCCGACACAGGCAACTCGAATCGGCGTGCCTCCATTACTTGACGAATCCGAAAAGATTACATACGCTTCTGCTACTGAAATCGCAATGAGAACTGCTAGGGCTATAGCGAGCAGCTTTATGGTGCGATTCATACTTTCCAAGGTAGCTGTCATATGCTTTTAAGTGTTGCATATTTCCGCGGCTAATGCAAACCGCGGTGCTACATTCATGATTCAACCTATATTACTGCTCAAATAGGTTAATATCGGGCAAAGATGCATTAAGGCTAAAACGCGAACGACTAAACACGCTAATGTTTAGTCTGTCTAGGATTGGATGCTCGCCAATTTTACCAAGACTAACGTTAATTCACAATTCACGGAAGTAATAATAACTTGAAAATCCAAGTGCACGGCGGAGCCCGCGAAGTAGGCGGCTCCTGTCTATCAGTAGAAACAGACTCATGTAAAGTAGCATTAGACTACGGTGTCAAACTAGAGGACGAAACACCGAAAAAGTACCCCAAAGACTTCGACGCAGTGGTAATCAGCCACGCTCACCTCGACCACACCGGTAGTCTGCTTGGGTTATGCAAAAATAACAGCCCAACCATCGTAGGCTCTGACATAACACGTGACGTAACAGTCGACTTACTGCATGATATGGTTAAAATCCAGAACGAAAAAGGCAACCGCGACTATGATAACGGCACAGCCGAAAAAGTAGGCGCATGCTGGTGGAGCAGAGACTCAGTCGCCCTACCCGGCATGAACATAAAGCTCCAATCCGCGGGGCACGTTGCAGGAGCAAAAATGACAAGCATCGAAGCCGATAAGAAACGCATAGTCTACACAGGTGACTTCTGCATCCACGACACCGAAATCCTGAGTGGGTGTCGACTGGAAACGATACCTAAGAAGCCCGATTTGTTAATTACTGAATCAACTTATGGTGGAAAAGTACGTCCTCCAAGAGAGCAGCTTGTACATGATTTTATGCAGCAGATGCACATAACCATGAAACGCAAAGGCAACGTTTTGATTCCAACCTTCGCTTTTCACCGTAGCCAAGAAATGGCCAAACGCCTCGACACAGCAATCATAAACGGTCTTCTGCCGAAGTATAATGTTTACACTATCTCAAATTTGGCGCACCGCATAAACGGCTACTTCAACCATCACAAGAGCTTATTTACTAAGGAGATTAAGCAGCAGAAGCAACCCTTCAACTACAAGTATGTCAAGCACCTCTACAGAACACAACAGATAGAGACACCCGCAGTTGTTATCTGCACTTCAGGTTTTGGCCATGCAGGCGCAAGCTTGAAGCTGCTAGGTGAGTGGTGCGGAGACGAAGATAACTCTGTTATTTTAACCTCTGGATACCTGCCGCCAGATAGTCCGCTTAAGCAGGCTAAAGAGGAGGGCTTTTTTAAGACTGATGAAGGCTCTTTTGATGTCAACTGCGAAGTTAAGCAGATTGAGCTTTCCGGCCACGCGGATCAGACAGAGCTGGTTCAGATGGTTAAGAAGGTTAAGCCGAAGCGCACGCTGCTTGTTCACGGCGACTTGGAGCAGGCGGAGTTGCTTTCGGAGAAAATCGGTTCGTTAACCGAGGTATCTATACCTGAAACCGACGAAGTAATCGACATCTAAATCCGCCTTAAAGCCTTTGTCAAGTGTAGTTAACGCTTGCAAACCCGGCTTTACTAATTTGTAATTGCGGCTTCGCAATGTTTGTGAAGGCTCGGTTACTAAACAGCAAATTTTGCTTGGTAAAAACCGTTAATTACGCAGAAGCGCAAGCTAATCTCCTTCATGGTGAAGCATTTGAACCGAGAAACATACCGTAAGACACCTGAAAAGATGCCACTATACACCTGTTCCTGCGGTGCGCAGATTCTTGTGGTACCTGACTTGGCTGAGATGCAGCGAGCGATAACGGCTCACGTAGCTGAACATAGACATCTAACTGGGAAGCGAATATCGGAGGATGTGCTTACTGACGGAATACTAGCCCTACTAAGCCAGTATTTCCTATAGTTGCTTGTTATTTTTAAGCGGCACTTTAGTTTTTGTGAGTAACCTGCTGTCCAAAGTAGCTTAATGTGTACGTTGAAAAGGGCACCATGTAACCGTCGAATCCCATAGCTTCGGATGGAAACACAAATGTTAGCTTAATCTCGGTGGTTGTGTCTACAGCATCTAAGTATTGGATGCCTGATTCGAGAGAAGTGTAATGATGTAAATTAAGTAAGCTTTTTGCGCCGTTTTGTCCCTCAATCCAGACATAGAGATAAAACTTGGAGCAATCGATCTCGAATGTGTCGCCGCCTGTTAGGATGGCTTTTATTGATAGAACAAGCTTTGTGAGGTTTCCATTTTGGATTCTGCTGTCTTCGACATAGGTGAATGTGGCGTTAGATGTGGGGGTATTTGTAATGGGGGGCGTTGGATTTTCGGTAGATTATGCTGTTGATGTGGGATAGTCAGCGGGGCTGTTATCTGAGGAACCGTTGGTTGA
>CAYPGY010000173.1:0-4846 GCA_964410435.1 uncultured Candidatus Bathyarchaeia archaeon | reverse complement strand
CAGTTTATAGCCGATACCATCCATCGCGCCCTCGATGAATTTGGAGAGCATAATGGTGCTTTCAAGCGACATAACCGTGGAGACACACTGAACCTTAACAGCGCCTCCACCTGACTTAATGTCAACTTCGTTTAGGTCCCAGCGGCTCAACCGTAGAAAACGCTCAAACGCCACAAGCGGGTCAGGGAACTTTTCCGTCAAGTACTTACCTGTCCATTTTCCGCTCTCAAGCCAAAGCGTCTGCAACTCGGCGCTGTCCACGCGGCATTTTTCAAGCATAAAATCTAGCACGTCAGTAGGAACAAATAAGCCGCCGAGAACCCGATTAGTCTGTAAAACGTCAAAAAACTCCGCCATCTGGTCACTTCGATACTTCAACTTGTTAACTTTAATGGCTTGCTCAAGCAGGGTTTCAACCAGCTTACTCATCGATACGCCTTCCTCTCTTGACACCTTGGATGCTGCGTCAAGCAGGTCTTCCGAAACGGAAACTAGCTTTTTCCCTTTAACTACCGCCATTAAACCGTCTCTACTCCCTTAAAAGTAGCCTCTAAACGGATGTTTCCTCGCCCAACCTCGTTAAAGGTTACTTCGTATCCACTGCCTTTAAGGATTCCCATAAGGTAACGGCTGAATAGCACCGTATAATTCTTAGAGAACCTTGGGCTAACCATACGTATCGCCACTTTCGGCCCCATTCGATCTAACGTAAAGCTTGAGATGTTCCAGCCGAACACTTTAACTTCCCGCTCGTAAGCCCCAAGAGGATCCTTTTCGCCGCGTGCCAGATATCTTCGTGCAACCCAGACGCCGGCGTCGAACCATATTTTCAGCGTCTCAGAATTGGCTTTTTCAGTGGCTAAGTCAGCTGTGTCGTATAGGAGGCTTTCCAGCACAAGTGTGAAGCTGGCGTTCTGGGCTTCTCTTGTTAACTCGTAAGCGTCAACGGTTTCCCTTAGCGAGATGCCCATGTCGTCGACTTTTATGGCTACCTCTAGTAATTCGTTAATTAGGCTAAAGAGGGTAAGACCCCGCTGTGCTGCGATGGCGCTCATTTTATCAGCCAAATCCTCTCTGGCAGCAAGCATCTTACGCCCAGTACTAGGAGCAACCATTCTACTCACCTCTACAGACAGCGAGGGAACCTTATAAAATCATCTCAAATAAATTTTTTACACACAGGCGTTCAGTAATTAGACAGCGATTGCTTACGGCATCACTACTGCTTACATGTTACTTTTTTTGTATACAAATTATGATCCGAAACGCGTAGCGGCCCTATATTGAGCCTGACTTATAGTAGGGTCGGCGAATAAAACCGTAAGCTTCAAGCGCCGCAGTTATTCCCTGCCCAACCGCCGTGCCAACCTGCTTCACAGGATGATTTGTAACGTCCCCGGCGCCATAAACACCCTCAAAGTTAGTGTGCTGTCGCATGTCGACCTTGATGTAGCCATGCCCGTCAGTTTCCACTCCTGCGGCTGCTGCGAGTTGGCTGTTAGGTGCTTCCCCGACCTGCACAAACACTGCGTCAACTGCTACTTCGCTGGTTTTTCCTGTAGAGTTGTCGATTAATGCTACTGTGCGGACTTGACGGTCTCCTTTGATCTCTTGGATTTCGGTGTTCCAGAGAATTGTAACGTTAGATTTGCCTGTTAGGTCTTTGACGAGGGATTCTTCCGCTCGGAACATCGCTCGCCGATGCACAACCGTGACGTGGTTTGCTAATCCTGAAAGGTACAGCGAAGTTATACAAGCAGAGTTTCCGCCGCCGACCACCAGCACATTTTTCTTTTTGAAAAATGGCCCATCGCAGACGCCGCAGTAGCTAACGCCTCTGCCGCGGAATTCTTTTTCGCCTTTGGCGCCGACTTCTTTATAGTGGCTGCCTGTAGCTATTATGACGGCTTTGGCGGTGTAGGTGGCTGCGGTTGTAGTTACTGTTTTGTCTTTGCCGCAGAGGTTTAGGGATGTTACGGCTTCTACGTCGTGGATGTTTGCGCCTAGTCCGCGTGCGTGGTCAGCTATTTTCTGGGCTAGTTCGCTGCCGCTGATGGATGCGTAACCGGGGTAGTTTACGATTATTGGTGCATCGGCGATATTGCCGCCTGCGAATTTTTCGTCCAGGACCAGCGTTTTTAGGCCGCTTCGCACTGTGTAGATGGCTGCTGCGCATCCGGCTGAGCCAGCGCCGACTATTATGACATCCCAGTTTTCCATAATGTGAAACTCCAAATTGAATAATGTGTAATTGGGCTTAAGAATTGTTCGTTCAGTTGCTTTGTTGAATGGAAAAGTTGGTTGTTATGGAATAATTGTTATATTCTTTGAATAAAGATATGCCTCTGTGGAACAATGACTATTGAAGTTGAGCTCAAGGAAATCAAGTCTTTGCTTTCAAAGGTTAACAAGAAACTTGACTCGCTGCTGGAAGAAAGAGAAACGGATATACTTACGGTGCATCAAGAGGAAACGTTAAAGGAATTCTTAGAAGAAGAACCAGATATTTATTCTATTAAAGATGTAAAGACAAAGGTTAGTCGTAATTGAAGGGAAAAATAGTACTCATTACTTTTCCTTTTACAGATTTGACCTCTAAAAACTCAGGCCAGCACTTGTTTTAAACGAAGACGATAATGATGTCATAGTTGTTTTCATTTCATCCAGAATATCAAAAGCACAGTTAGAAGATGTGCTATTAAAAAAAGAGAACATTGAGTTTAAGCTGACTGGCCTAAAAGTTGATTCTTTCATTAGGATCAGTAAAATAGCCACATTATCCAAGAAGCTAATTGTTGGAGAGTTGGGGGAAATAGGTCCTAAACTTAAGAAAGAAGTAAACCGGAAAATCATTGAGACACTTAAGATATAAAAAAGACCGCTTAGCACTTGCGTGTTATTTATTCCAATAAACTGATTAAGACGAATCGTCCTAATTTTTAATGTTTTTGAGTGTTGTTTATTGCTAGATATAGCTGCATATTATGCAAATGGTTCTACGATGACGCGAAAGAAAAAGTGAAATTTGTTGATTTACCTGAAGAGTGGGTTTGTCCCGTCTGCGGAGCGCCCAAGTCAGCTTTTGTGTTGCTTGCTGAAGAAAAAGAGAAAGAAGCAAAGCCAAAGAAGATGATTGAATCAACTGTTTCTGACGTGTTGATCAGCCAGATTGCGGCGTGGGGTGTTAAGTATGTTTTTGGGATTCCGGGAACATCGACCTTAGGTGTTGTTGAAGCTATAAGAAAAAACGGCAAAGTCCAGTACATCCAAGTCAGGCATGAGGAGACTGCCGCGTTTATGGCTTCAGCTTATGGTAAATTGACTGGGCACGTGGCTGCTGTGCTCGGAATTTCTGGTCCGGGTGCAACTAATCTTGTAACTGGCTTATATGATGCTCAGCTTGATCATGCGCCTGTGCTGGCGTTAACGGGTATGGTTGCAAGGAAACATATTGGGCGAGGTGCCGTTCAGGAGATTGATCAGCAAGCCTTCTTTGAGCCCTTAACTGTTTACAATAAAACTTTGATGACGGAAGATCAAACCGTATCGCTTGCTACCCACGCGATCAAGTGTGCTCTTCTAGATCAGGGTGTGTCGCATATCGGAATCCCTAATGACGTGCAGAAGTTGCCCTACGAAGCGGCGCTGCAGCCGTTTGAGGGTATGATGCCCAATTTGGCTTATGGACAGGAGGATTGGGTGATTGAGAAAGCAGCTAAAGTGGTGGATTCAGCGCTGCGTCCTGTGATTTTGGCGGGTTTTGGCGCCCGCGGGCAAGGGTCTAAATTGCTAAAGTTCGCAGCTAAGATTGGGGCGCCGATTATGTCTACGTTTCGCGCTAAAGGAATAGTGGACGATGATGAGCCGCTGTATGTGGGTTGCCACGGCGGTTTGGGCACAACTGCCGCAGCCGAGTTGATGAGTAAAGCGGATTTGCTGATCGTGGTTGGCTCCTCATTCTCTGATCTTTCGCAGATTCCTAAGAGGCGCACTGTGCAGATCGATATTAATCCATTGATGATTGCGAGGCGTTACCCTGTTGAGGGGGGGTTGCTTGGAAACAGCGCCGTTTTGATCCCGAAGTTGACGGAGAAGGTTGCGCAAAAGGATAATGCGGGTTATGTAGCAGAGATCGGCAGGTTAAAGCAGGCTTGGCGGATGCAAATAGAGAAAGAAGCTGATGAGTCAGCGAAGCCTATTCGGCCGCCATACATTATGAAGGTATTGACTGAGAAACTTGCTTCTGACGCGGTGATTTCGCTAGATGTAGGCGAGAACTGCTGGTGGTTCGGCCGTAACTTTGGTATGAGGAAATCGCAGAAGATGGTTATGAGCGGTACGTTGGCGACGATGGGTTTTGGTTTGCCGGGTGCGTTGGCTGCGGCTCTTGCTTACCCAGAGAGGCAGATTGTGTGCATTACGGGCGACGGCGGCTTAACGATGGTGCTGGGCGACTTTTTGACGGCGCATAAGTACAATTTGCCAGTGAAGGTCTTCGTGATCAATAACAAGAGTTTGGGGATGATTAAGCAGGAGCAGAAGATGGAGGGTTACGAGAGCTGGCAGACGGAGCTGTATGATTACAGTTTCGCGGATTTCGCGGAGCACTCTGGCGGTTTAGGGATTAAAGTGGCGGAGCCGGCGGATTTGCCTGCTGCAGTTGATAAGGCTTTGAAGTCTGATAAGCCCACTATTGTTGATATTGATACTGATCCAAGGCGGTTCTTCTCTTAGGGGTTGGATGACGCGGGGGGCTTTTGTTGCTCTGCAGCGTACCCTCCGCCCCGGTTAAGGGGGGGGGGGGGGGGGGGGGGGGGGGGGGGGGGGGGGGGGGGGGCGGGGGGGG
>CAYPGY010000172.1:0-4865 GCA_964410435.1 uncultured Candidatus Bathyarchaeia archaeon | reverse complement strand
GATTCCATGCGGTCTGCTTTGACGAACATTCCGCCTGTTGTGCGTGCGATTGTTTCTGCGCCGCTGATGTCTGTTATGTGTATTAGGGTGTTGTTGTAGGAGCTGAATATGTGGACTATTGCCCACTTGTCGTTACGTTTACTGTTTGTGTTAATGCTCAAAATCTGCCGCCTCCACGTCCGCCTCTTCGTCCTCTACCCTGCTGTCTGGGTTCTGGCTGCTTCGCGACCACTGATAAACCTACGCGCAGTGCATGTTCCTGGTTGGCGAGTGCGCTTTCTGCGGAGTATGCAATCTTTGGCTCTTCCTCCTTTGGAACGATGTAGCCTGGGATTGTTACTCTGCGACCGTCTATGCTGATGTGGCCGTGTGTGATTATTTGGCGTGCTTGGAATGTTGTACGTGCAAGTCCCTTGCGGAAAACGATTGTTTGCAGTCTGCGCTCAAGTATGTCTTCGATGGTTAAGTCGAGTACGTTATCGAGTACTGCTGTTTCCTGTAGGATACCCTTCTTTTTCAGTTGGGATAGTAACTCGTTTTCCATCTTTGCGCGTTGCTCGGGGGTTTGACTGACTAGTGAACGTGCGATACCTCTGGATTTAGATAGGGTGGTTTTATGTCGCCAGAGTTCATGCTTGTTTCTTAAACCGTACTGTCCGAGAAGTTTCAGTTCTTCTTGGAGCACATCTTTACGCCAGCGGAAACGTGGCGTATCGAACTTTTTACGCTGCTTCCTTGGATCTCCCATGCTTATTTGCCTCCTTCAGTTGCGCCCGGCTTAGCTTGCAGGGTCTTCTTCTTGACACCTAAAGATTTGCCTTGGCGACCGGTGGTTTTGGTTCTTTGACCTCGTACCTTCAGGCTATATGCATGGCGGTATCCACGCCAAGACCTGATTTCTTTGGCTCCATCGATGTCAGTTTTTATCTTAAATGCAAGGTCTGCGCCTAAATTGTGCTGGTCTTTCCCTGTCTCTGTGTCTTTTCGTCGGTTAAACATCCAGGATGGTATGCCATATCTGGCTGGGTCCCGGATTACATCTTCGATTTTTGCAACGTCCGATTCAGTTAAAAGACCGACGCGGAGGTCAGGGTTTACGCCTGCCTTCTTTAGGATTGCATTGGAAAGACTTGAGCTGATACCTTTGATATGCGCGACTGCGTAAGAAGTCTTATGGGTACCCTGTACATCGGTGCCCACGATACGAACAATATAGCGGTATTCCTGTGACATGCTGAATTTTCATCCGTTTTTTTAACTTGAAGCATATACGAAATGAGACAGTGTTTATTTAAACCTTCCCTAGTCCGTGCGGCTGTATTATTTTGGCAAAAAGTCAATTAGCCAGATTTTATTGGCTAAATTGGGGATGCCAATTACTGTTTCCGCGAGGGCTATTTTAGTCGCTGATGGTTAAAAGTGTATCTGTTTACCTCAATCTGCAAGCAACCACATCGCTTAAAAAATAAGTTAAACGAAGAGAATTCGCACCCACTACTTCGTCTATATACCGAAAAAACGCCTGACAAATAGCAGAATGTTTGGTTTGTGGGTTTGTTGAGGCAATTTATAAGCAGAAGGCTATAAAAAAGAAAAGAAGGGAAAATGGTTTTTTGTTGTTATGGCCGTTTTCTTACCAGTAGCAATGCAAGTACTGCGCCGACTATTACGACTATGATGATTATTGCGATTGACATTGGCAGGAAGTACTGGTCAGCCGTCGAAGGCGTTGTGGTCGCTGTGGGCGCTGCTGATGCAGGGTTCATGAATGTCATATGCGTTTGCGCTTGGCTGCTAAAGTACGAGTTGGATCCCTCGAAAGTTGCGATTATTGTGTATGGGCCCTCAATTTCTGGCGTAAAGACATAGCTGTATTGTCCGTTGATGTCGGTGGTTGTTGAGCCGAGGACGTAGTAGTTGTTGTTTGAGTCAATGTACGCCAGCGTTACCGGTACGCCGGTGGCGTTGGTGGGTTTAGGCATCTGCATATAGAGGTACTCCATCCATCTGCTCATGTACTCGTCAGCGATGCATGGTGTACCCGCCGCGGGTATGCCTAGACATGTTTCGCCTGGAGATTGATCCGTAACTGAGCCGCTGATCTGCACCTGCCTTGGACTATTAAATACCGGTGTAACTTCAACTGTTGTCGCTGTTAAGCCCTTGCCGTAGCAGTAGATTCGGTTGTCATACGCGTTGAAAGACAGCATGTAGCCGTACATTACGGGTAGGCTTGAGCCGCTGGCGAAGTTCAAAATATCCCATATCAACTCGCCTGTCGTTGCGTTTAACGCGTAGATTTTTGCGCCGCTGAACAGTGGTGGTCCATAGTCGTGTCCTGTCTCTACGTAAAGTATGCCGTCTGCGACTGTTGCTTCATAGTTCCCGATGATCCAGAGCGGGTTAACGCCGTATGGCGTGTTAGCTCCAGTGTCGCCGGTGCTCCAGTTCCACAGTTTAGCGCCAGTTGTCATGTCGATACATACTACTTCTCCGCCGAATGACCAACTGTAGAGTTTGCCGTATGCACAGACTGCACTTGTCTGGTCATAGTATGCCAGTGGGTTAGTGAAAGCTACCGTTGGACCCCATACTTTTTCGCCGGTAGTTGTGCTGTAACCTGCGAATTCGAATGTTTCTTTAGTGTATTCAGCGTAGGTTCCGTTTGACCCACCCGGTATCATCATAGAGGCTGCAAACGCTAGCTGTGTTGTATTCTTCAGCCATAGCTGTCTACCAGTGTTGCAGTCGATTGCTACCTTCATGATCCAGCCGGGGTTCCATCCATACGCCGAGTACATGCCTGTGCTTGCGCCCAAAATCATTATGTTGTTGTCTGGATCCCATGCGCTGTGTCCTGTATCGTCGAATACCCAGCTTGGAATAGGTTTACCGTCGGAGGTAGCGTTTGGAAGTAATACTGACCACATTACTCCGCGTTCATATGGGTAGTTGCCGTTTTGCTGGAAGTTGAAGAATTGGCTGTCAGTTGGGTTAACGCAGTGGCTGGAATTCCACAGTGACAGGGATTGTCTTGTTGCTCCGTCCACTCTGGAAGAGTTGAGGTATAGTTGCAGTAGGCTGCCGTCTTTGCCTTGGAAGTTTTGTCGCCCAAAGGCTCCTGCGCCACCTCCTCCCCAGATGGTGAAGAGGAAGTTGCCGGTTGCCGCGTCAAAGCAGTCAAGGTTAGTGCTGGAGCCGTTGGTTCTGGTAGCCCAGAGGTATGTTTGTCCGCCATAGGTGTTCATGGTTTTGTAGACGTAAATTTGGCCGCACATCAAGACATCTTGGGAACCGTTTGCGAAGTAGTTGTTGTAGTTCTTAGTCCAGAGTGTTTCGCCTGTTCTGAGGTCTTTAGCTACAAATCCCTGAGTTAGGGAGTTATAGTTAGGTTGGGCTTGATAGTAGAGTATGCCGTTCATTACTATTGGAGCAAATTTAGGTTGATACTGGAAGCCGCTGTAGTAATTGCTTTCTGCGTTTCCGCCGAATTCTCCGCCCATTTGGCCTCCTGCCGCGCCGGGAACAAGCTGCTGAGCCCAGATAACGTGGCCGGTTAGGGGTGCTTTAGTGTATGGATTAAAGTTTCCTGCGAAATTATAGTTCCCCGTGTTAGCGAATTCAACTGCTGCAAGACCCAGCCAGTTACCTGCATACTGCGACCAGTAATGGTTGAAGGCTTGTATTGGGTGATTCCAGTATTCCTCCGGCAGCGGGTTCTCCGGGTAAAGCGTGTATGGCTCGTCGGTCACCGTGAAAGTTACTGTGTTACTTGTTGCAGCGCCGTATACGTCGCCTACGTTAGCATTGTTAAGGTTGGGGTAATTCGGGTTTCCCTGTGACCCAGTGAGGGTTTCGCCGGGGAAGTACATGACTGCAGAATAAGTACCGAGTTTGGTCGGCGTGTAGGTTGCTGAGTATCCGCCTGCGTCGTCGGACATGAAGGGACCAAGGGTGGTTACAGTTCCATCGGGGTCTGTGACTTTAATCGTCATGTTAATCCATCTGTCGCCGAAGATGCCGTTTGCAGTCGGCGGCGGCTTATCAATCCACATGACCATCAGGGCATTTTGCCCCAGCCCCACTCTCTCTGGGACTACTTCAAGGTAAGCCCAGACAGGTATTGTGGTGCCTGGAAATTGAGCTCCGTTTACGTTTGGTAGAATTATTACTGCGCCTAGCATTGATAGGATAAGAAGTATTGTTGTTGCTGTAGCAAATGGTTTAAAATTACGCATTTTTTCTTCTCCGATTTATTTGACAAGAAGTGCAATTTTTGCGTTGGACAAAAGTTGCCCTCTTGCCAACGTAAAAGCGGTTAGCTACTTTAGGTATAAAAGACTTTGCACTTTTTTAGCTTACAATCAGAGTATTAGCATACAAATCAAATATTTTTAATAAAAAAAAGCAAATAATTTGCAACACTCATCAAAATAGATCAATCTATACAGTGTCTACACACAACATAAATGCACGTGAAAATTAGGTAATCTTCACGGATCAATCAGCTCTGCGGCAGAAAGACAGAAATAGTAACAGCCACACAACTGAAAAGTTATGGATGCAATAACTATCCTTGGCTTACTAGCCGCTCTACTCACAACCATCTCGCTACTGCCGCAACTAATCAGGGTAGTAAAAACCAAATCCACAAAAGACATCTCTATGAGCATGTTTTCACTCTTCTGCTGCGGCGTATTCCTTTGGTTCGTTTACGGCTTATTTACCAATCATTTGCCGATAATTTTGGCGAATGCTATTGCGTTTTTACAGGCGTTAGTAATCTTAGGGTATAAAGTCAAGTACAGATAGTTTTTTTTTCAACAAAGCTTGTTTATGAACTTTTCTATAATTAATAAATAGCT
>CAYPGY010000171.1:0-4880 GCA_964410435.1 uncultured Candidatus Bathyarchaeia archaeon | reverse complement strand
GTGGGCTCGTAGTCTAGTACGGATAAGGCATCGGCCTCCGGAGCCGAGAATCCTGGGTTCAAATCCCAGCGGGCCCGCCAATTAATGTTATACCTCTATCGTTTTTGGTCTGTAAATGCTTACGCCCTATCCTTTCTACTCTTGAACCGCTAAGCAGTCGTGCGAGGCGGTCGCTTGTATATGCTCTACTGTAAATGGCTCAAGCGCCATCCGTATCTGTAGCTATGTTAAAGCTACACCAGAAGAGGTATCTGAAAAACAATTCAACGAGAAAACAAATTTCTTATGTACTTACCAATCAACTGTGGCTGATCACACGCCGTCCGAAGCGCCTTCCGCGGATGCTTCGCCAGATTCACTAAATGTATTCTCTTATACTTCGCGTATGCTTTGGCGGCTATCTCTTTAACTTCAGCGGGCGTAAACTCGTTTGTGGTGATCAGGGGCAAACCTTTAGCTTGCCTAGCCGATGCAAAACTGTTCCATGAGAGATCCGCTGGCAGGTAGCCTTTTGCTTTGCATTCCTCATAGAGCCGTGTACCATAGCTCGGCGTCGCCGCGAATAAGTGCATGCCAACATCATATTTACGCTTCAAATCCAAGGCAAAATCCACCGTGCGCTGCATGTTTTCTTTTGTTTCGCCGGGGAAGCCTATGATGTAGAAAGCGCCTGTTTTTAACCCGAGTTTATGGCTGTTCTCTGCGAACTCGACAACCTTGTTGAGGTCAAGACTTTTGCAGACTACCTTGTCGAGGATTTGCTGATCACCTGACTCCACACCGATAAAGATGCTTTTGACGCCAGACTTCTTCATCTTTTCTAGAAGTGGCTTGGTTAAGCGGTCTGCGCGGACGCCGTTTGGGGTCTCCCAGCCTATCTTGATTTTACGCTCTATTAGGCCGTCGCAGATATCTTCGAAACGTTTGAGGTCGAATGTCAGGTTATCATCTTCAAAGAAGACGTTTTGAATTCTATATTTGTCAACTACAAACTGGATATGGTTCAGCACGTACTCAGCGCTATGTGCTCTGAAGCTATGCCCCATATGCAGGTGCACGGCGCAGAAACAGCAGTTAAACGGGCAACCGCGGCTGGTAATCATTGATATTGCTCGGTTCTGGAAGCTTCTATAACCGATTTTGCTTGGGTTCAGGTAGCGTTCCATTTCAACTAAGTCATAGGCGGGGTAGGGTAACTCGTCGAGGTTTGTTATGAACGGTCTACGCGGGTTTACTTTGACTTGGTTGTCGGTGCGGTAGGCGATGCCTTTTATGTCTTCCAGCGGCTGTTTAGCTTCAAGATGCTGGATTATTTCAAGCATGGCGTATTCGCCTTCGCCCATCACGGCGATATCGATGCAACGGTTTTCCTCCAGCGTTTCTTTTGGTACTAAGGTGACGTGTGGGCCACCGAGCACGGTTACGATATCTGGGTTGGCGGCTTTTGCTGCTTTACAGGTTTCTAAGGCGTTGCCGACTTGGCTGGTGAAAGGCCCCGCTACACCGACTACGTCTGGTTTACGGTCTAAGATTTCCTGTTTGATTTGCTCAAAGGATAAGCCAACGGTAATTTCTTCTCCTCGCTGTTTGAAGTCGCCATCACCAAGAATAAACGCGTCCAGAATCTCTACATCAACGCCGGCCTTTTTGAGTACAGCCCCGATATACATTAATCCCAAAGGTAGGTTGCCTGCTGGCGGCTCTGAGCCGGGATAGAACGTCTGCGGCGGGTTAACAAGGAGAACTTTCATCGATGATGCCCTAACAGCTAATAGGTTGGGTTTGCCTGATATTTAAATTGCTGGAAATGTTTCTCTTTTTTGGCTGGATAATTAAAGTGGTTTTTTCTATCTTTGAGAAATCGGTATCGTGATAGATGCTGAAATGGCATATTTTATGCTGTATTGTCGATTTTGTTCAATTATTGGTGAATCTTTTACTTGACTTAATTATTCGTCTTTTTAGTTGTCTCAACAAGCGGATGTTACAAGGTGTTAAATAAAAAATCCTTACAAAGCTTTTCCTATAAACTTTAGGAGAAGAAAATAATTGCAGCATATAAAATCTAAAATTTTTGCAGTGCTAATTATTGCCATATTGAGTATTTCGATGGGCAGTATCGCACTGTCAAACGCGCACACACCTGCATGGAATATACCGACATATGCTTACTGCAGCGTTGCACCCAACCCAGCGGGCTTAGGTCAGCTTGTAACCATAGGCATGTGGGTACAGATACCTCCACCGACAGCTTCAGGAACAAACGGAGACAGATGGCACGGATTTAAAGTAACCATAACAGACCCTGACGGAACAAACCAGACACTTGGGCCTTTCACTTCTGACGCTACAGGCGGAACTTGGACATCGTTTACACCTAACAAACTGGGTAACTATACATTCCAGGTCTACTATCCAGGCGAAACCATGAAAGGTGAAAACAGAGCAGCCCCAAATAACCCCTACATCGGCGACTACTTTATGCCATCGCTAAGTCCACCAGCTTATCTAACGGTACAGCAAGATGCTATACCTCAACTGCCAATCACACCCCTACCGACAAGCTACTGGACACGACCAATCTACGCCCCTAACTATCCATGGTACCAGATAAGCGGCAATTGGCTAGGACTCGGCGCACACTCATTTGCAGCTACAGGCAGATACAACGCAACAGGAAACTACAACCCGTACTCAAACGCTCCACTCTCACCACACATCATGTGGACTAAACCAGTCGCATACGGCGGCTTAATGGGTGGAGAATACGGAGGGGACGACACAAGCAACTATTATTCAACAAGTCAGTATGAACCAAAATGGGCGCCAATTATTATCAACGGCGTTATGTATTACACCAATTACCCTGGAAGCTCAGGAAATCAAGTTGGCTGGACAGCACTGAATCTGAGGACCGGCGAAACAATTTGGACAACAAACACCACTGACATTCTCAAGTACGGTCAGATACTTGACATGGTAAACCCCAACCAGTACGGTGGTATAGCCTACTTATGGTCTGTACCGGGAAACATGGGTGGCTTCGGAGCTTCACCAAGCATTTACAGAATGTATGACGCAATGACTGGCCAATACATCCTTAGCATTGTTAACGGCACGGGAATGCAAATCGTTTCAGACGCAGGTGGCAACCTAATCGGCTACTACGTGAACAATAGCAGAGCAAACCAGTGGGGTAGACCAACACTTAACTGCTGGAACTCAACACAAGCAATCTTCTATCCCAACAGCCAATACGTAAAGGGCGTCACTTCAGACAGTTGGAGCTGGAGACCGCCGCAGGGCAGAGAAATTGAATTCGGTCGCGGAATCATGTGGACTAAGCCAATCGCCACCAACATGTCAACAGGTGCATTCCCAGAAGGCTCATCACTATCACTCAACAGAGTCGACTGCGGAGTAGCCTTACTAACCGCCACGGGAGCAGCCTACTATAACATCGGCTGGCAGGTAGATGCAGGATACAGCGCAGAAACAGGCGAACAACTCTGGATAGCCAACAGAACACTAACACCATTCACAAGAGATCAAATCACCAAATCCGGATACGGCATGTACTACTATATTGAAGCGGCAACAGGCAAAATCCGCGCATACAACCTAAACACAGGTGCACTAGTCTGGGGACCCGTACAATTAAGCGGCGACAACGGAAACGTGCCAGTGCCAAACGCGTACAACAGCATCGGCGGCTACCAAACAGAAATCGCGGACGGAATCCTCTACATCATGGGCTTCGGCGGAGATATCTGGGCGATCGACGGAAAAACAGGCGAACAAGTCTGGTACACAAGCACCAATAAGCTACTAGGCCCCTCAGGTTCAGATACACCGTACGGCGTATGGCCACTTTGGGTATTCAGCGGCGGATCAATCGCAGGAGGAGTATACTTCCTCAACGTAGGTCATGAATACAGCCCGCCACTATTCAGAGGCGCAAAACAACTAGCCATCAACATCACTGACGGCTCACTAGTATGGGAAATATTGGGCTTCGACGTAACCAACGCAGCCACTATAGTAGACGGATACGTATCAGTACTAAACGCTTATGACAACCAACTCTACACATACGGCAAAGGACCAAGCAGAATAACCGTTACAGCACCAGATGTGGGCGTTACAACACAAACCCCGATTACCATACGAGGAACAATCACCGACATTGCAGCAGGCTCAAAACAGGAACAGACAGCAGCAAACTTCCCCAACGGATTACCATGTGTTTCAGATGCAAGCATGAACCGCTGGATGGAATACGTCTACATGCAGCAACCAAAACCAACTAACACAACCGGGGTACCCATCACTATCAGCGTAATAGACGCAAACGGAAACTACCGCACAATCGGCTCAACCGTAAGTGACGCAATGGGCACATACGCGTTCAACTGGACACCCGACATTGCAGGCGCATACACAGTCTACGCAACCTTTGCAGGCACAGAAGCATACTACCCATCAAGCGCAGCAACCGCCTTCTACGCAGCAGAACCAGCAGCAACACAAACACCAGCACCGACAGTTACCTCAATGGCTGACCAGTACTTCATCCCGGCAATCGCAGGCCTCTTCGTTGCAATCATAATCTGCATTGCAATGGTTGCATTGGTCCTGATGAAGAAGCCATAAGGCGAAAGAATGAGAAATCATCTTTCCCTCCCTTTTTTAGTCTTAAATAGTGTTTAACGGGGGCTGAGTGGGCTTCTGGAGAGCACTTACGGTGGTTGCAGTCACTGTAGCTGCTTGCGTTTGCATTTCTTTCTCCTAAAAGGGTAACCGGAAGCCCCAGTAAACCCTTATAATAAATTTTAGCAGTTGATTAAAAAAGGGCTGTTTAGTCTGTTCTTGGTTGTACT
>CAYPGY010000170.1:0-4887 GCA_964410435.1 uncultured Candidatus Bathyarchaeia archaeon | reverse complement strand
CGGAGGGTACGATTCGGCTTATCTGTTTAGGCTGCTTTGTGGTTGGTTGACGGGCTAATTCTGCCGAAATGGGCCATGCCAGTGCCCGAACTCATATCGCTGCTCAACGCTTTCAACAATCCGCTGATTCTATAGCTGTTTGTCTATGTGCTCTATTAGGAACTCATTGCAGAAACCTATAGAGAGGGGTCTACTCGCCCGCTGCCGCTTTCTATAGCGGATAGGGAGGCAGCACCAAATCAACAGAAGCCTGCATAGTTATCTCTTAGAAAAGATAAGTCAAAATAAAATAATAAAAAAGAAAAACTGCGTCGCTTACTTGAGCGTCTTCTTTGGGTAGTCTTTGCATTCGTAGATGCGCAGTTGCCGCTGCGGCTCAAGTCTGCAACGTTTTCTGCTGTTCTTCCGCTTAAGAATAGGCGGCAGCTGGAAGAAGGGACATTTTGAACATAATGTGCTCAACGTATTCGCCTCCTCATCGTGACATCATCCTCTTGAATAGTGGTACAGCAATGGCGAGCATTACAGCTCCGAACACTACTAGTACAAGCAAGTCAGGGGATATCTGTGTTACGTCTGCACCGAGCACCATCACTTTACGCATAGCATCAGAGGCATAGGTTAAGGGCAGGAAACTGCTGATGGTCTGCATGAAACCTGGCATCATCTTGATTGGGAAGAATATGCCGCTTAGGAACATCATTGGGAACATCACTGTCGTCATAATCATCGTTGCAGTCTCTTGATCCTTAGCAATCGAGGTTAAGGTTATGCCTAACCCCACGAAGCTGTAAACACCCAGCAGCAGCAACCCAAAGACCAGCAGTATGCTGCCATTTATTGTAACACCGAACAGGGTAACCGCCAACAACATAATGATCACTCCCTGAAGCAAACCTCTTGCCATCTGCGCCAAAGTCTTACCCAATATAATAGACAGCCGATTAATTGGCGCAACCATAACACCATCTAAAGTGCCGAGTTCACGCTCCATCGTGATAGCTCCAGGTAAACCAGTCATAACACTCATCATGACAGTCATCATCATCATTCCCGGCGCAATGAATTCGAAGTAGCTGGTACTACCTTCAACGACACCCTGCGTAGTTACCGAGTAGGGCACCATGTAATCCGCTGCTTCAGCCGCCGTGATGTTCAAAGCAGATGCAAGCTTGGACTGAGCAACCTGCGTACTCATGGACTCCACAATACCAGAGAGCACACCGCTGACTTGCGCACTAACCTGCGGATTGGAGTTATCACTTATGATTGTGATGTTAGCCGGTCTCCCCTTCAATACGCACTCCGTGAAGTCTACAGGGATAACTATGCCTGCATCGATATCTCCGCGTTGTATACTGTCAGTTAAGGCAACTGCTGTAGTTCCAGTACAAACCTGCATATTCACAGAAGCCTCGTTAACAGCGTTGACTGCTGCAGTAAACTGGCTGCTCAAAGTAGTGTTCATGTAACCTGTGTCCAAGTTTACAATTTGGACTTTCAGGTTACTCATGTCATAAGAGGCTCCGCTCGGATAGATAAAGCCGATCATAGCCATCATCAACAGCGGCATCAGAACCAGCATTAAAAGCCCCAGCTTGTTACGCTGCAGCTCCTTGAGGTCTTTCCAAGCAATACGTAAACTAGCTTCTAAGATTCGTTTAGCACCCATAATTATCGCCCTCTCTGAGGTCTTCTCATCAATCCTGGTGGCCCATGCATCGGCACAGCAATCTTTGCTTCAGTACTATCCCGCACATTCCGGCCCGTGATATGCAGAAACACATCTTCAAGTGTAGGTTGAAGGTTCTCCATAGAGCTGATTTTACCACCTAAGTCGCGTACTGTATCAAGTATTGTGTCAAACGCGTTTTCGCCTGCAACGGTTAAGCGAAGCTTCGTGGGTTCCTCCTGATTTAAAGCAGAAACACAGGGTAACACTTTGATTTTAGAGGTCATGTCACCGTTTAAGTTTGAAACTTCAAGTTTTATGACTCGTTTGTCTGCGCCAACAATTGACTTCTTGAGATTCGCTGAAGTATCTAACGCTATAACTTTTCCGTGGTCTATGATAGCTATACGGTCGCATAGTATGTCGGCGTCAACCATCATGTGGGTAGTAACTATGATTGTGGTTCCCTTTTCTTTGTTAAGCTTCTTAACGAAGTCTCGGATTTCAACCGAGGATTGAGGATCCAAACCGAGTGTTGGCTCATCTAGAAAAAGCACTTCGGGCTCGTTAAGCAGTGCACGAATAACGTTCATGCGTTGCCGCATACCAGTTGAGAAAGTTCCAACCTGCTTACTCTTGAACTGTGTCAGGTTGACAAGCTCCAGAAGCTCGTCTATGCGCTTGCTGAGTTTCTCTTTCGGTATACCATAGAGGCATCCGAAGAACCAAAGGTTCTCTTC
Organism: uncultured Candidatus Bathyarchaeia archaeon; assembly: GCA_964410435.1. GTDB lineage: Archaea > Thermoproteota > Bathyarchaeia > Bathyarchaeales > Bathycorpusculaceae > Bathycorpusculum. The sequence goes on along the minus strand of CAYPGY010000170.1, from coordinate 2,475 downwards.
TGCAGTTAACCTGTCATAGATGATCATTTTCTCGGATACTATGCCGAGCATTTCCCGTACTTTGTTATCGTCTTTTACTACGTCGTAGCCTCCGATGGCTGCTTTTCCGCCGGATGGTCGAGCTAAGGTGGATAAAATACGCAGCGTTGTACTTTTGCCTGCGCCGTTTGGGCCTAGTAAACCGAAGATTTCACCCTTCTTCACGGTAAAGGATACGTCGTCGACGGCGTTGAATGTCTTGAAAGTCTTCACCAGATGGGTGACTTCAATCATGTTGCTGCTTTCCATGTTATGCATCTCTATCAAATATAATTGAATGCAATATATAGCGGCAAAATATAAGTATTACTTTCAGTAACTATACACCTCAGACCCCAATGAAGCCAGACATTCAAGACCAAACAACGCAGAACTGGATGAAAGAAGCACAAAAAGGATACATCCGCCTCGGAGTGCTAATGCTTTTAAAAAGAAAACCCGCCCACGGCTACGAAATAATGAAAGAAATCGGTCAGCGAACTCAGGGTTTCTGGCGACCCACTGCCGGCGGAGTATATCCTATCCTAAGCGACCTAGAAAAATCAAGCTACGTAAAAGGCCACTGGGAAACCCAGAAGAACAGGCGGCTAAAAGTATATGCAATTACGAAATCTGGCGAAGAAATCCTGAAAAAAGCATTGTTAAAACAAACAGAGATTTTCCAGAACCTTAATGGGCTCTTTAACGAGTTCGCTAAAGAAGTCCTTAACATCAACTCCGACATTCCTGCTCCTGCGCCGCCTTCCCCGTTCACTGTTTTCTTGGAGAACAAGAGCGAACCCACTTTGCAGCAGCTTGAAAACCACCGCAAGCACCTCGCCGACCACATGAAACAGTTGCGGGAAGAGCTAAAAGAAGTTGACAGTAAGATCGCTAATCTGAAAAAGCAACATAGACCTGAAGCGCAGGGCAGCACATAGTGGCAGCGTTTATTAATAGTTTAAATAATAACGTTGCTATCCTCTATCAAGGAGAATAATCGCTTGTTCCGCGTACGTGTTAACAAAATTGAATCCACCCGCGATTTAGACGGCAATCTAGGAAAAAGAATTGAGCTGCTGGAAGAACGCGAAGTTAACCCCTACATTGTGCGTCCGCAAACTGACGAGGCAAAGATGGCTCAGGATATAATGCAGGCGCTTCAAACTCAGATGCCTTTTCTGCCGCAGCGTCAGCAGATGGCTACGCCGAAAATCATCTTGTTCCTCACCGAGCACGAATACGATAGTTTAGGAATAAGTTTTGATGTTAACCAGGTTTACGAGGTTAACTTGGCGGGTCAGTCGATAAAATTCACGAAAGTTTAAGCAGTTCACTGCGCATCTGGGCCAACGCTAAATGCTTTGGATGGAATGAGAGGACAAACATCATGTGCCGGAGGGCGCTGCTTATTTCTGTGTTATCCGACTCTTTGCCTTCGTCGCAGTATAGCGGGATTGGTTCGCCGTTTTTTTCTTCGTAGTAAACGTAGATTGGTGTGCTTTGGCGTTCGAATCGGACTACTTCGAAGTCTAGGTTTAGGCGTTTGGCTGTTTCTTTGGCTGCGTCGCGGACGGAGTCTAATCGTTCTCTTGATGGAAGATTTGTTGGTGTGTAGACCATTAGTTTCGGCTGGTTTGACTTGTACAATGTGTGTATTCTCCAAGCATGTAGTTGCTGCGGTTTTACTTTTAAGCGGAGTGCGGAAGCGACGGTGTTAGGCTGTGGAGGGGTGGCTGAAAGTGATTCTGTATTATTGGTTTGGAGGTAGGCTTGGTTTAGTTGCGGCGGTTTTTTCTGCTGTTCTGATTGATGAAAACGTTTGGTTTAGGCGTATAATTAAAATAGATTGGGGAAAGTGAATGGAGTTATGGCAAAATCAAGAGCACATGTCTACGTCGAAGGTAGGGTTCAGGGCGTCTTTTTCCGTCAGAACACCCGGCGTCAGGCGCAGAGTCACGGTGTCTTTGGGTGGGTTAAAAACCTTGATGATGGCCGTGTGGAAGCGGTTTTTGAGGGTGAAGAAGAAGCCGTTAAAGCGGTGGTTGAGTTCTGCAGGGTTGGCCCCAAAGGTGCATCCGTTACGGGCGTGGATGTTAACTGGGAGCCTTACCGAGGGGAATTTTCGGGTTTCTCTATAGCGTATTAGGCGTTAAATTCAAAAACGCGTTGCGGCATAGTTGTTGGCATGAAGGTTCTGGGTTTGGTGGGTAGTCCGCGGAGGGGTGGCAACACTGATTTGCTGGTTGATTCTGTTTTGGAGGGCGCGGCTGAAGGCGGGTTTGCGACTGAGAAGGTGTATCTTTACGGTGTTGATGTTGAGCCGTGTGTTGATTGTCGGGCTTGTAAGAAGGGCGGTTATGTGTGTGTTTTGAAGGATGGTATGGCTGCGCTGTATCCTAAACTTGAGTGGGCGGATGTGGGTGTTTTTGGGACGCCGATTTACTGGTATGGGCC
>CAYPGY010000169.1:0-4891 GCA_964410435.1 uncultured Candidatus Bathyarchaeia archaeon | reverse complement strand
CCTGCCTATAACATGGATGCTCATAACTATGCCACTGTACACGTATACCTGACTGATTAAACAGTTCCTCTTTGATGTAGCTGCGTCCACCAGACCCCGACAAATACTTATTTGCTCCCATAAACTTACACATCGAAACGAGTTTCTCGTTCTTTTCTGCGCCTCTATAAGGTAACTCGGAGCTACGTATCATATGCACATCTATACCAAGCACGTCAACAATCGAACGAATTAATTGCAAATTCAAACCAATAAGCAACTCGTGATCAAATAGCAGTGCATCCTCAATAATGGGATAGTACTCACGGAAAAAGGGCGCTTTACGGTAATAGGTCTTAATCACGTTAATTTGTTTAACCTTCCAAAGATCCCCGTGTATTTTCACGTCTTTTATCATCTGCGGATGCCCATGTATAATCGGCACCGTCAACCAATCCCACCCAGCAGGGGTTCGAATACGGTTACGATTATGAAAACTACCATGCTGATATTGTGCATCATCATAAACCACGTAAACGTCGCATCGTGCCAGCTTATCAAAGAATCCGAGCCACGGAATGTATTCTGGTTGATGAACAAAAACCCTCATAGCAACCACTCGGAAAGCCGCTGCTCTAATTAATTTTGCAAAGGATGCAATGCCAATCTACTACATGCGGCTTCAAAAGAAAAATGTAATGCCGCCATTATAAGGGCATGTTGCATAGTATATGTAGCCACAAGTCGCATCTACTACAGAAAAGCGGCTGCCGCTTCAGATATAAGCTTACGTACGGGTAGATGCTGGGGGCAAACCTGCTCGCATAATCCGCATCGTAAGCAGTTGTTTGCACGGCGCTTATCAGGCACCGCTTTTAGGTAGCTTTCCTTTATGCGCTCCTGCTCGCTGGGTAAACGACGCTTCATAGCGTACTCGTTTAAGAAGCCAAGCGTTAGGGGTATATCGATGCTCTGTGGACAGTGAATGCAGTAACGGCACTTACTACACCCGATATAGCCTAAATTTTGAAAAAGCTCCCGTGACTTAGTAAGCACGGAAATCTCCTCAGGGGTTAACATGTTTACGCCAGACGCTTCCGCACTTGCCAAGTTCTCCTGCAACTGCGACATCGTATTCATTCCGCTAAGTGCCACAGATACTTCAGGGTGATTCCAAACCCAACGCAGCGCCCAATCAGCCGCTGAGCGCTTCACTCCTGTTGCATCCCACAAACGCTGGACATTAGCTGGCGGCTGCACAGCAAGTAAACCCCCCGCAAGCGGCTCCATAACAACGACGGCCAACCCCTTACCCGCAGCATACTCCAGGCCCGCTTTGCCCGCTTGATAGTATTCATCAAGGTAATTATATTGAATCTGACAAAAAACCCAATTATATGCATCTACAATTTCACGGAAAACTTTGTACTCGTCGTGGAAGCTAAATCCTAAATAAGCTATTTTTCCTTCCTCGACTTTACGCTCGGCCCAACCCAGTATATCCAGCTCTTGAGCTTTACGCCAAGTCTTCTCCATCAAAGCATGTAACAAATAAAAGTCTATGTGGTCGGTTCTTAAGCGCTTAAGCTGCGTCTTAAAGATGCCATCTAAATCAGATTTACGCTCAACAGAAAAAACAGGCATCTTTGTAGCGATCTTTACTTTTTCTCGGTAACCCCCCTGTAACGCTTCGCCCACGACGACTTCGCTTTGGCCTTCATGATACACGTAAGCGGTATCAATGTAGTTTACACCTTGGTCAACGGCGAATCGGATAAGGTTAACCGCTTCGGGGACGTTTATGTCCGCTTGGTTTTCACTGTTCAGCGGCAGTCGCATCGTGCCAAATCCCAAGGTGGAGACTTTCCAGTCTAGTTTTCCGAAGGGGCGATACTGCAAATAAACCGCACCATCGGAACTACGGCTTATTGCGATTAATAGGTTTAGTGTTACATCATGCAATACCGTCACCCCAAGTTTAACGACTGACAAGCCACAGCCCCATTTTATTGATAATTCATCCATAATAATTCATTAAGATCTACAATTCTTCTATAATATCGACAAAAGTATGAACAAAATACAACTACATTTAAATGTGTATTGTTACAACATCAAAGGTATAAAGTGAATAGTCATGTGTGGCATCGTAGGAATAACAAACATAACCGAACCCCTACCTCAAGCAAGAACAAAAGCCCTCAAAATGGCAACAAAAATCAGGCACCGCGGACCCGACTGGAGCGGTATATACAGCGACGACAAAGTAATCCTAGCCCACGAGCGCCTCTCTATCGTTGACGTCGAACACGGCGCCCAACCCCTCTTCGACAAGCAAAACGGAAACGTTCTAGCCGTCAACGGCGAAATCTACAACCACATGCAAATAAGAAAAGAACTAACGCGAGCGCATGATTGGCAAACTAAATCCGACTGCGAAGTCATTCTCTACCTCTACGACGAATACGGCCCTGAAAAATGCCTTAACATGCTAAACGGAATGTTCGCATTCATACTCTACGATAAAGCTAAAGGTGTATTCTTCGTTGCCCGCGACCACATAGGCATCATTCCCCTCTACGTAGGCTGGGACGACAACAATACATTCTACGTCGCCAGCGAAATGAAGGCACTGAACGATTACTGCACCACCGTTAAAGAGTTCCCGCCAGGACATTACTTGATGGGAACAGGCGGAGAAGAATTCATAAAATGGTACAAACCGCAATGGGCAGAAAAAATTCCGACCAAACCGCTTGTACTCTCCGAGTTGCGTGATGCCCTTGAGCGTTCCGTTAAGGGCGAAATGATGTCCGACGTACCCTACGGCGTTCTTATTTCAGGAGGCTTAGACTCCTCTTTAATCGCAGCTATCGCGTCGAAGTACCGAAAGAAACGTGTGGAATCAGGCGACCAAGAAGAAGCTTGGTGGCCAAGACTACACTCTTTTGCGGTCGGCTTAGCTGATTCCCCAGACCTGAAATACGCCAGAAAAGTCGCTGACTACATAGGCACAGTACACCACGAAATCATCTTCACCATACAGGAAGGATTCGACGCCATCCCCAACGTCATCTATCATTTAGAAACCTTCGACGTAACAACAGTCCGTGCAGCAACCCCGATGTATCTGATGGCGCGTAAAATCAAATCCATGGGCATTAAAATGGTGCTTAGCGGCGAAGGGGCAGACGAAGTCTTCGGCGGATACCTCTATTTCCACAAGGCACCTAACAAGCAGGAATTTTACGAAGAAACCGTGCGTAAACTCCAGATGCTAAGTAAATATGACTGTCTGCGAGCAAACAAAGCTACCGCCGCTTGGGGTGTAGAAACCCGCGTGCCCTTCCTAGACAAAGAGTTTCTCGAATTCGCTATGAACTTTGACCCACAAGAGAAAATGTGCTCAGGCGACAGAATTGAAAAGTACGTGCTGCGTAAAGCGTTTGAGGGTTACATCCCAGACGAAATCCTTTGGCGGCAGAAGGAGCAATTCAGCGACGGTGTAGGCTACGGCTGGATAGATTACCTAAAAGCCCACGCGGAAAGTGCAGTCACAGATGAAATGATGGCAAGAGCAAAAACACGTTTCCCAATCCAGACACCCAATTCTAAAGAGGAATATTATTACCGCCAAATCTTTGATAGTTTCTTCACGTGCCCAACTGCCGCGTTAACGGTGCCAGTGGGACCGACAATTGCATGTTCAACTCCGACAGCGTTCCGCTGGAGCAAAGAATTTGCTAAGCATGCTGATCCATCTGGGCGCTCCGTTAAAGTACATGAGCATACAGTGGAATAGGCAAAAGCCATTTAGCTTTCCCATTTTTCCTTTTAATATAAAGATAATGAAACCAAGAATGGTTATACTGCTTTACCATTATTTTGATGGGTTAAGCGGTATATTTCTACCAAACCTGTTTATCATCATTAAAAACCTGCGAAGCATCTCCGCTTGACGCCCCAACTCCATGGTTTGAACCTCGCCAGCATTGTCTTTTCTAGACCGCTCAAGTTCGGAAATAGTATCTTCAAACATTCCATAAACCGCGCGGATACATTCCTCAATCGTAGCGGAATCAGAATGGAAACCGCCACCTTGTTTTAGCACTGCAAGTTTCTCTAATGCTTCATCAGAAAGAGTAATTTTTGTTGACTTGAAAGGTACATCTTCAGACATTCGAATACACCTTTAGATAAGACAATAGGTTGTTTAGACATAGTGACACTCATAAGATAAAAACGTCACCGACCACATTCTGTTATTTCCCGAGTTAAAGTGGGAACCTTGATAATGACATAGCACATCAAATTAAAATCGGTAAGGTAACAACTCTAAAGTCATATTTAGGCTGGTTTTTAAAAAAGTACTTGCTTTCAAAATTCAACTAGACACCCAGATGTTTAAATGCACTATTGCGCTTCTGTAAAGAGCAAATAACCAAAAAAGGTGACTATTAGGTTGGGAAGTATTCTCAATAAACTTAGAAATAGTGCACCTCGATTAGATTTTTACAAGCACAAGCATGGAGAATGCGCAAACTTTGATAACGGAACATGCAAGGCAGCCCACTTCACAAACATTAACCCGAAAGAGACAGCATGCCCCCACTTTAAACCCAAGAAGCAGGAATAACGGCCTATCTAAATAACTAGTTCCTAATTTACAATCCTACGTGTATTTTGTTCCCATGATTTCAAAATAACCTATGCCCGAAAAGTTTGGGTCATAGTCAAATGTCATCTGTAGCGAGTTATGCGTGCCATTATTACTCAACACATAACGATCGGGGTTCTGAAGATAATACTTCCAGATAACAGAAACATTACCCGCAACTAGACCAGTGGGAATGGTTATGTCGTACGTGACGGATTTTTTATCTCCCCCATGGAAATAAAGCTCAACCGCCAG
>CAYPGY010000168.1:0-4894 GCA_964410435.1 uncultured Candidatus Bathyarchaeia archaeon | reverse complement strand
GCGCCGTGTTCCCTTCTTCTTCTAATTTAAAAATTATTTTCTGAGTCGCATCTAAACCCGTCGATGCCTACGCCAAGTTCCATAAAAGCCCAGATAATGATTTAAATCCGTCGAGCCATAACCCTTTTCAAATTAAAAAGTAACTTCAGCACCAGAAGGCAAACTTGATGGTCGAAAAATCTTTCCCAGCAGAAGCTTATCAACTGCCATTCTTCAAGCAGGAAGGCTTTGTACGATAGAAGTGCACAAAATGCGGCGAATGGGTCTGGACACAAAACCAGCAGCAGGAAACCTGCGTCGAATCCGGCTCGGATGAATGCGGATGCTACAACTTCCTCGGCAACCCAGCCACAAAAAAAGCGTTTACACTCCCCGAAATGAGGGAAGCATTCCTCTCGTTCTTCGAGAAAAACGGCCACACACGTGTAAAACCCTACCCAGTCGTGGCCAGATGGCGTAAAGACATCTACCTAACACACGCCTCCATCATCGACTTCCAACCCTACGTAACAGAGGGCATCGCACCGCCACCTGCAAACCCGCTGGTTATCTCACAACCCTCAATTAGGCTAACTGACATAGCCAACACTGGCCCAACATTCGGACGCCACCTCACAATCTTTGAGATGGGCGGCGCACACGCATTCAATTATCCAGATAAGGAGATTTACTGGAAAGACAACACCGTACGTTTCCACCAGCGCTTCTGCACCGAAGCACTCGGCATCGCTTCAGACGCAGTAACATACAAAGAGAGCGTTTGGGCAGGCGGCGGCAACGCGGGTCCAGCAGTCGAATGCATTGTAGGCGGCGTCGAAGTCGGCACACTCGTGTTCATGCAGTATAAAGTAGTCGGCGACGAATATGTCCAGCTGCCAATCAGAACAGTCGACACAGGCTACGGCTTAGAGCGCTTCACATGGATCAGCCAGGGTACACCAAGCCTCTTCCAAGCCATCTACGGCAACCTACTCGAAAAAGTCCTCTCGATGGCAGGCATCACAAACGTAGACAACGACTTCCTCTACAAAGTAGCCAAATACTCAGGCCTCGTAAGCGTCGACAAACGCGCAAACCGCATGGTAGCCCGCAGACGCGTATCCGAATTAACAGGCATCGACCTTGAAACGCTAGAAAAGACCCTTGTGCCAATCGAAAACGCCTGGGCAATCGCTGACCACACAAAAACCATCAGCTTCATGCTATCCGAAGGCGTCGTTCCATCCAACATACAGGAAGGCTACCTCGCAAGACTGCTATTCCGCAGAGTCTACCGATTAATGCGCACCCTCAACATGAACCCAGACGACCTCTACAGCATCATCAGCTTACAAGCAGATTACTGGCAGAAATCCTTCCCACACATCAAAGCCATGCAATGCGAAATCATGGAGATGCTAAAGGTTGAAGAGGAAAAATTCAAGGATACACTGCAACGCGGCGAAGGCATGGTAAAACGCCTCGCGGCAGACGTTAAATCCAAAGGCACCTGCACAATCTCACAGGACAAGTTAGCTGAACTCTACGATTCACACGGATTACCACCAGAAATCGTCAAACAAGCAGCCGAAAAAGAGGGCGTAGAAGTTACGGTTCCAGAAAACTTTTACGCGTTAATCGCAGCACGCCACATGGCAGCCTCCAAACCTGTCGAGGAGGAAGAAGCTAAAGCGGAAAAAACGCTTGAAGCTGAAGCCGAGAAGCTTCCTGCAACCGAACCAATCTACTACTCGGATGTTTACTGCCGCGAATTCAACGCAAAAGTGCTCAAAGTGATTGAGGGCGTCTACGTTGTCTTGGACGGCACATGCTTCTATCCCGAGGGGGGAGGGCAACCATGTGATATGGGCACCATCACCTACGGCGACAGCAAATTCGACGTTGTTGATGTGACTAAGATTGGTAAAGTCATCGTCCACAAACTAAAGCAGCAGGCAACCTTCAATGAAGGCGCCACTGTACACGGAAGCCTAGACTGGGAAAGACGCTATCAACTCATGAAATCCCACACCGTCACCCACCTCATTAACGGAGCAGCACGCCGCGTCTTAGGTGAACACGTCTGGCAGTCAGGCACACAGAAAGGCCTTGAATCTTCACGACTTGACATCTCACACTACAGCCGACTCAGCCAAGAACAAGTCCACCAGATCGAAACCTTAGCGAACCAAGCCATCGCAGCCAACTATAAAGTCGAAACCAAATGGTACCCTCGTAACGAAGCAGAATCACTCTATGGCTTTAGGCTCTACCAGGGCGGCGCAGTTCCAGGCAAAGATATCCGCGTAGTCAAAACAGGCGACTGGGATGTGGAAGCATGCGCAGGCACCCACCTTGGATCCACAAGCGAAGTGGGCTTCGTCAAAATCGTTTACAACGAACGCGTGCAGGACGGCGTCGAACGCTTGGGCTACGCAGTCGGCTTAAAAGCGCTCAAAGCAGTGCAGAACCAGGAAACCCTGCTCAGCCGCGTTTCTGAAGTGCTTAACGCGCCTACTGATAAGCTGGATAAAACTGCTGAAAAAATTATGAAGGACTTTAAAGAGGCACAAGCCGATAAGCGACGCCTCGTCAAGGAACTAGCAGAACGCGAAAGCCAAGCTGCATGCCAAGCACAATCCGCAGAAGCCATCGACGTCGACGGCGTATCCATCGTTAAACGTGACTTCGGCGACGTAGTAGACGTAAACCGCATGGTGCAAACCGCAACCGAGGTAATAAAGCACAACGACGCCACCGTCACAGTCTACTTCGGCCAAGACGGCAAAACTTGCCGAGTAATGATTATGGCAGGTGACGCAGCTGTTAAGAAGGGTCTCAACGCTGGCGCCATCGTCAAAGAGGTTGCGCCGATTATGGGCGGCGGAGGCGGCGGCAGAGCCAACTTTGCACAGGGCGGCGGAACCAAATGCGATAAACTCGCCGGCACCGTCTCTGCAGCGGTTGAAGCTGCAAAGAAGCAACTGAAGCCGTAAGGGTTTCTTTCCCACTTTTTTGGGTTTTGTTTTTATATCAGCCTATACTTAGCCATTGGACAGGTGTCTGGTGTGGATGCGTTTAAAAAAATCATTATCAGCTCGATTGCTATACTGCTGGTAGCTGTAGGCTTCATGGCTTACGTTGCCGCCGACGCGATCTCAGGCGCAAAGATACCAGACAGCGAATCAGGAATAATCGCCGCTAAGGGTCCAGTCACCGATGGCCACGCTGCGGCATACATGATTACTTTGCAGAGCGGTCGAGTGCTCTACATCGTAAGTAACGCCACGCTGTATGAAGAGTTGACGGTTGGGTCGAATTATGCGTTTACTGGATGCATTGACTTGTTGGGCGGCATGACGGTTATCGATTCCGCGAAGCTAAAAGTTTAACGCTGTTTCGAGGTTAACTACAATTTTTGACAGTATAATCATATTGTTTAAAGCGGTGATTTAGGACATACACGTCTCAGTAGCACCTCTCCCTCGCTTTATTATTAGATCGGATTGTTTTGCTGTTGTTAGTGTTTTTTCTTTTTTTGGATGTGAATTGTCCTATGCTGCCACGTGTTTGTTTGTGGATGCGGTTGTGTTTTTGTTTTGCTGCTTGTTTTTTTGCCTGTTGGGATGTGGGATACCCGTTTTTCTCCACATCGCCTACATGGTTCCATGCAGAGGAGATGTGGACGTGAATGTGAATGTACATAGCGAACCCTTCAGAAACCCACAAGAAACAACACCTTCCCATAACAAAAGTAAAAAGAAAAAAGAGTACAAATCAAATTGATCTACTGTTTATATAAAGCACACAAAGCAGAGTTCAATCGTATTTAGGGGCACTAACATAGCCAATATGGATGCTGTTCACAGGTAAAAACAGAAAAACACTCCACAAACTCACTGAACTTTTCTCAAAGACAAGTTAGATATAATCACGCACAGGGATTTTTTTGTTCGGTCTTAGAAAAGAGGTCTTCTGGCACAAATTGTTTTAAATATATGCTTGAACCATTTCTTTGGGTGAAGTGTATAATCCTTGAGCTTCAATTATGATGATTTGCTTAAACGCGCATGCGCACAGATGCCTGAAGTACAAGCGAAAAAAGAGCGCCTTGAACTTCCCCGCATCCAGATTCAAACCGTTGGCATGCGTACAACTATCGCTAACTTTAAAGACATCGCTGACGCACTGGACCGCGACCCCCAACACGTAATAAAGTTCCTGACCCGAGAAATGGCCACAGCCGCCACATTCCACGACAGCCGCGCAATCTTCCAGGGCAAATTTCGCTCAGACAGCTTCGAGCGACTCCTAAGCCGCTATCTAGAAGCCTACGTTGTCTGCCCAGTCTGTAAGCGACCAGACACAAAGATCGTTAAAGAAAAACGCCTTTCATTCCTCGTCTGCAACGCTTGCGGTGCGAAATCCTCAATCAAGCAGCTTTAGGCGAATAGCATTGGATGTTTACCTAAACGTTAAGAAAGCCGGCGAGCACACAGTGTTGGCGGTATGCGACTGCGACCTACTCGGCAAAACGCTTAGGGAAGGTAAAATTTGCTTTAACATAAAAAGCGAGTTTTATAAGGGACGTAAAGCCAGCGTTGAAGAAGCGGTGGAGCTAATCGGTAACGCCACCATCGTCAACTTGGTGGGTAGAAACTGCGTGCAATCCGCCATCAAACGGGGCTACGTTCACCCCGAAGCAGTCATCGAAATCCAAGGCGTACCCCACGCGCAAATTATGAAGCTCTGAGCGGCTCCTTCTTAAGCTGCAATGGATTGGCTAAATGAGTTCTTAAAAACGGTTTTTTCTCTTCCACCCGGCCGCCGCTAATAAGGATATCTTTGGATGCCGGTCCCATATTGAACAACAAATCAATCACGGATAGGTTAGCTTCGAATCCGCCGAACACCT
>CAYPGY010000167.1:0-4898 GCA_964410435.1 uncultured Candidatus Bathyarchaeia archaeon | reverse complement strand
CTTCAAAGAAAGGACACAGTTCAGTTTAGAGCGCTATCTAAAAAAGTAAATGAAATTCTCGAAGACCCTCACCAATTCAAACCACTAAGGGCGCCTATGCAGCATATGCGCCGAGTTCACGTTGGCTCATTCGTACTCATCTATGATGTTGATGAAGCCCGAAGGGTGGTTACAGTAAGAAGATACGAACATCATGATACTGTCTACAAATGATTAGTTGATTGCCAGTATAGTAAAAAAAGAAAATTAACCGTAGCCTACGTGGCTGCGGCGTTCCTTCCTCTCGGGGTTCTTCATGAATTCTTCCATCGCGTCAAACGCCTGCTCCAGCTCCTCAATCGGCGGCAGAAACACGATTCTGACGTGGTCTTTACCATACACGGGGTCGAATCCTGAACCGTTAACGATCAAGACACCTGTCTCTTTGAGGAGTTGTATGACGAATTCCATGTCGCTGTGCCAGCGTTTACCAGCAGCGATGTCCTCGATTTTGGGGAAGATGTAGAATGCGCCCTCAGGTTTGGTGGTTGATACGCCTTCGATTTCGTTTAGGCGTTTATAGGCGTAGTCTCGGCGGGCTTTGAGTTTCTCTACGATGCCTTTGACGAATCCCTGTGGCCCGTTGAGTGCTGCCGCGCCGGCGATTTGCACTGGCGTGTTTGCGCAGAGGCGGATGCGGCATTGCTTCTCGACGCCCAACCTTAGATCGTCGAGGATTTTGCCTTGGCCTTTAAAGTACATGTAGCCGAGTCTCCAGCCCGTCATCTGGTATACTTTACTGAAGCCGTTTAATCCGATTACAGGTACGTCGTTGGTTAATGCAGCGGTGCTTATGAATTTCTTTTCGTACGTTAGTTGATCGTAGATTTCGTCGCTGATGATGGGCAGGTTGTTTTCGCCTGCAATGGCAATGATTTCTTTGAGTATTTTTTCGCTGTAGACTGCGCCTGTGGGGTTATTCGGGTTAGTAATGACGATGGCTTTGGTTTTTTCTGAGACCTTTTTTCTGAGGTCATCGATGTTTGGTACCCAGCCCTCCTTCTCGATGGTTTCATAAGCGACTGGGGTGCCTTCGAAGAATTTCGTGTAGGCGATGTATGGGCTGTATGTTGGGCCGGGAAAGAGGATTTCGTCGCCTTTCTCCACTATGGCGGCCATAAGCATCTCGATGCCCTCTGAGATGCCTTCGGTGACGATGACTTTGTCGGCTGATATGTCGACGTTGTTAACTCTTTTCTCCTTGCGTGCGATGGCTTCGCGTAGTTCTGGTCTGCCTTCGCTTGGGGAGTAGTAGTTGTTGTCTTCTTCGATGGCTTTGCAGAGGGCGGCTTTGACGTATGTTGGTGTTTTATAGTCGAATGCGGCGGGGTCGCCGATGTTTAGGTAGTAGATTTTGCGTCCATTGCGGATGAGGTCCTGCGTGTGGACGATGACGTCGCGTATGGCATACTCTATGTTGCTCGCGCGTTTGGTTGCGTTTATAGTTGTCAAGTGCCCTTACCTGTAACCAAAGATGTTTGTTACTCCAAAAAATAAACATTCCCTACTGAAAACAGGCTAAAAACAGACGCTTGCCCGGCACTTAGGGGGCATTAACACAAAAGAGGGATAAATTAAGGCTCTTTCGGGGTTTGTTTTTCTGGTTTGCTTCGCCTTTCACGAGTTTTCTTTCCAAGCAGCATACCTTCTGCTAGGAATAGCACCATAGCTATGGCAGTTGGCGAAATCAAGTAGAAAAGGTAAATGTTCACCGCTTGACCCTGCAGGAGCATTGGGACCGCGAGCAGCGCTACCTCCATAATCAGGATTCCCATAAAAAAGAAGGAGTAGAAAATAAGCCTGGGTACCAGTGTCCTTCCGACCCATAGGTGCCCGCTTACGTTCACTTTCTCTTTAGCGATGTATTCGCCGTATTCGGTTCTTGCCAGTAGACCCAATCCTTCGAGTTTCTGTAGGTGCCAGTGTGCGACGCTTGGGCTGGTTAATCCGGTGGCGCGCATGACTTCTCTGGGGCCAACGGGTTTGCCTTCTTTGATGGCGTAGACGTACACGTTTAGTGTGTTGCCTTCTAGGTTTTCGGCGTTGGTGCTTGTCACGGTTCTGTCCTCGGTGCGACAGTTACTTCTAATCGCGAGTTGCCCTGCTGGAAAACTTGGCTGTCGGCTAAGATGGCGTTGTATAGGTATCCGCCGCTGGTCTGTTGTAGCTGTATTTGCTTGATTTGGGTGGTTGTTGAGACGGTGTTTAGGAATGTACCGTTGATTGGCCGATTTACTATGTAGTTTGAGGCTGAAGCGTACAGGGTTATGCTGCCGGATTCGAGCGCTACAAGGCTGCCGGGTTGCTGGACATTGTTGAGGCGGAGTAGTCGTGACTCGTGCGGTGCAAACGTGTTGTTGAACGGTTGGCTTGCCCAGTCCCACGGGAACCAGTAGTATGAGCCTCCAACACCCCAGTCGCCCCATGTTGGCAGTGATACAACTGGGCCTACGGTGGAGTTCATGTTCCGGTACGGTTGCTCTCCAAGGGAGAGTACCTGATTAACCAGCATACCCAATGCAGTCACCATCGGTTTGGCGTTGTCTACGGTGACTCTGTCCGTTACGTCAACCCAGACGCCGTTGATGTACATCATAGTGACCAGTGGGTTGCCTTGATAGTCGTAGTATTCTGCTATGGGAACGCCTTCGAACCATGTACCTGTTTCGCTTGCGTTTGCAGGTAAATCTGGGATTGTGCCGTTGATTGTGTGGTCTGCGCTGTAAGCTGCTACATTGTCTGGTGTTAGAGGCCCAGACGAAATACCGCCATACAGAGATGCTTGTGTAATTCTGTAAAGGCACAGCGGGTAGGGTACTTTGACTTGTGACCCGTTGATTTCGTCGTAGAAGTTGGGTATCCATGTTGTGTTTACCCAGTTGCGGTCGAGGTAGACGCCGTTGACTACGCCTCCGAAGTGTTTGAATGCGCCTGTGAGTCCGTTATCGTATATTGTTCCGCCGAGGATTGAATCGTGTACTGTGACGGTTTGGGCGGCTGCGAAGGTGATGTCGTAGAGAGTGGCAGGTGTATCTGCCGTGTTGGTTACGTTTAAGACAACATCATAATTGATTCTGGTTTTATCGCTTGTATAGGCAAATTCTGCGTAGACAACATCTACGCTGAACTTCGCTTTGGGTCCCTCTATAACTTGAGGGTAAAGCTGATTGTTGGGAATGATTAGCATTGGCGCTGCGTAAGCTATGCCGACGCCGAGTGCAAGTATCGCGATTAAAACGAGCGATAGTTCTTTTTTCATTTTTTCACCTGCAGGGCTCATAGTCGGAGTCTGCTCTTAGCTCTATTCACCGAACAGCCGCGTTCGGGTGCCCGAACAGCACACCGATAAGGGGCAGCATTACTAGTAGGGTTAGTTGCAGCTTATAAAATCAGCTAAAATCAGGGAAAACAAAAATTAAGAAAGAGCACTGAGGCTCTTAGTAGGATCTTGCGAAGTAAACTACTTCTTTGGCTTCTTTGCCGCAGTAAACGCAGCCAGTGTGTGCTTCTTCCTTCTGGAAGGGTCTAACGCGGACGGTGGCGCCGGTTTCTTCTTTGATTTTGGCTTCGCATTCGGGGCTGTTGCACCATGCTGCCTTGATGAAGCCGCCTTTGCCCTCGACCACCTGCTTAAATTCGTCGTAGTTTTTAACGAGCGTGGTTTTGTCGGCTAGGATGGCTTTGGCTTTCTCAAGCATGCTGTCCTGAATGTCTGATAGGAGCTTTTCGGCGGTGGCAATTATGTCTGCATCTTTGACGAAGGCTTTCTGGCCGTTGTCGCGTCTTACCATGACGCATTGGCCGTTCTTGATGTCTCGGGGGCCGATTTCTATGCGCAACGGAACGCCTTTGAGTTCCCACTGGTTGAATTTCCAGCCCGGCGTATACTCGGTTCTGTCGTCAAGGGTTACGGTGATGCCCCTTGCCTGCAGGTTAACCTGTATTTCTTTGGTTTTAGCGGCGATAGCTTCCGCCTCAAGTCCCTTGAACGGAATCGGAACAATAACTACCTGTATCGGCGCGACTTTGGGCGGCATGATTAAGCCTTTGTCGTCTCCGTGAACCATTATCATGGCTCCGATGAGGCGTGTGGTGATTCCCCAGCTTGTCTGCCAAACATAGTGGTCCTGTTTGTCTTCCCCGATGTATTTGACGTCGAAGACTTTAGCGAAGTGCTGGCCGAGGTTGTGGCTGGTGCCCATCTGGAGTGCTTTGCCGTCAGGCATGATTGATTCGATTGCGGTGGTGTAGTTGGCGCCGGCGAATTTCTCGCTCTCACTCTTCGTGCCTAACAGGACTGGGATGGCGAGGTAGTTTTCTACAACGTCTTTGTACATGTTGAGTGCCCACATGACTTCGGCGTCGGCTTCCTCCGCGGTGGCGTGGGCTGTGTGGCCTTCCTGCCAGAGAAACTCGCGCGTACGCAGAAACAGCCTTGTGGCTTTGGTTTCCCAGCGGACAATGTTGCACCACTGGTTAATTTTGAGCGGTAGGTCGCGCCAGCTTCTAATCCATTTGGCGTACATGCTGTACATGATGGTTTCGCTGGTTGGTCTGACGGCAAGTTTCTCCTCTAATGGGGTGTCGCCGCCCATAGTAATCCACGCAACTTCCGGAGTGAAACCGGCAAAGTGCTCAGCCTCGCTTTTCAGGAAGGCTTCGGGGATGAACATGGGGAAGTAGGCGTTTCTGTGCCCTGTGGCTTTGATTTTTTGGTTTACGATTTCCTGGATTTTCTCCCAAACGGCGTAGGCGTCTGGGCGGATGATCATGCAGCCCTTTACGGGGGCGTAATCTGCCAGTTCAGCTTTCAATACGACTTGTACGTACCATTCGCTGAAGTCCTGGGTTTTCTTTAC
>CAYPGY010000166.1:0-4919 GCA_964410435.1 uncultured Candidatus Bathyarchaeia archaeon | reverse complement strand
TGTTTATTGCTACTGTCCCGTTTGACAAGGAATTATCCGACTACTCAAACATCGACGCCTCTGATTCTGAGAAAATTTTTCAGTACCTCAACTATGGAGGTGCCGAAAATTTCGAGAACATGCTTCTTTTCTTAGCAAACCACTTCTCATTCACAGATTTTCCATTTGACATGCCCAAACAACTTCCCTGGGATGGATTCTATCACCCTGAACTCGGTTATACTCCAACCTTAGAGCTGTACCTTCAGAAGAGGCCTCTTAACCCTCAAAAATTGACTGTAGGCGTACTCTTTCATCAGGTTTCTTGGCGTAATGGCGACATGGCTTTTTTTGATAGTTTAATCAGTGAAATTGAACGGCAAGGGGCAAATGTTCTCGCCGTTTTTGTCTCTTCAAAAACCGTTAATCCCTCTGGAGAAGGCCTCAAATGGGCGATTGAACGGTGCTTCATGAACCATGGCGCCGCTATCGTTGATGTGGTTCTTAGTACGCTATCTTTCTCTGCATCCGTATTCATACCAAATCCCGAAACTGCCGATGCCCTATTTAAGCGACTTGGCGTGCCCATTCTAAAAGTGATTGAAACATATAACACCTTAGAAGAGTGGCGTAGTAGCCCTCAAGGTTTAGCTCCAGTTGAGCTTTGCTGGAACGTAGCTTTGCCCGAG
Source organism: uncultured Candidatus Bathyarchaeia archaeon (assembly GCA_964410435.1). GTDB lineage: Archaea > Thermoproteota > Bathyarchaeia > Bathyarchaeales > Bathycorpusculaceae > Bathycorpusculum. The sequence continues at coordinate 4,251 of CAYPGY010000166.1, read as the reverse complement.
TTCGACGGAGAATTAATCACTGTGCCATGCTCAATTAAGCAGTTCACTGACAAAAAACGTTCCATAGACACTCTCTTCACGCATGAACCGATTCCTGAACGAGTCCATAAAATCGTCCGTTTGGGTTTGAATTGGGCAAAACTCCGCCGCTTACCTAATAGTGAAAAGAAAGTTGCAATAATCTTCCACAATTATCCGCCGAGAAACGACAACATCGGTAACGCCGCGGGTTTAGACTCAGCAGCATCAGTCATGAACATTACTCGATTTTTGCATGAACAAGGCTACCATCTGGATCATTTACCCGAAAACGGCCAGAAATTGATGGATGTAATAATTAACGGGTTAACTAATGAGCGTCGATGGCTAAGCAGCGATGAACTCTCTAAGCGGGCGGTGGCGAAAATTTCCAAAGCGCAGTATGAAGATTGGTTTAATGAGCTGCCTATTGATGTCCGTGAAAAAATGCTTGCGCAGTGGGGTGCACCGCCGGGTAAATTATTCTGTTACAACGGCGATCTCTTAGTGCCCGGTATAATAAATGGTAACGTCTTTTACGGGTTGCAGCCGTCCAGGGGTTTTTTGGATGATCCTGCTGCTATTTATCATAGTCCAGATATCCCGCCGCCCCACCAGTATTACGCTTACTATCATTGGATACGCAACGTCTTTAAAGCGGACGTAATCATGCACATCGGTAAACATGGTAGCCTCGAGTGGTTACCTGGCAAGTCAGTGGGCCTTTCAGCCTCCTGCTATCCAGACATCATGATATCAGATTTACCCAACATTTACCCCTACATAATAAACAACCCCGGAGAAGGTACACAGGCTAAAAGGCGCAGTTACTGCTGTATAATTGACCATTTAGTTCCGGTGATGCATAACGCTGACTCCTACGAGGAAGCAGCCCAACTTGAAGTTCACCTTCAAGAGTACTATGACGCCAAAAACGACAATGAAGCGAAGCTGCCTATTTTGAGGAAGCAGATTTGGGAAGATGTTGTTAACGCTAAACTCGATGTAGACATGAAAGTAACGGAAACTGATGCAAATTTCGATTTTGATGTTTTTTTAGAGCGATTACACGGCTACCTTAGCGAGTTATCAGATACCCTGATCCGTGATGGCCTGCACATTTTCGGGGAACCACCGTGTGACGCTCGTCTGGACGAATTTTTATCTTCTTTAACTCGGCTTAGTAACGGCAATGTACCCTCTCTTAGGCAATCGATTGCTGAATTGAAAGGCTACGATTATGATGTACTGTTAGCTGAACGGGGGAAACTAACTGCTGAGGGCCGAACAAACGGCGATGTAATCGCGGAGTTATCTGATCTCTCCGTAGATTTAGTGCACCAGTTCCACATGAAAAATTTTGATCTAAACAGCATCGATGAATTAACCCAAAATGTCTTGGGTGGAAAAAGCGCCAAAGTCGAAAAATGCCTCACCTACATCGCGAGCTTTCTTGCACCTGCACTAGCGGCCACAACAGACGAGTTAACCAACACGTTATCCGCTTGCAGCGGGAGCTTTATCCCGGCTGGCCCTTCGGGTCCGCCGACAAGAGGCATGGCAGACATTCTACCCACTGGTAAAAACTTTTACTCAGTTGACCCCCGAGCTATACCGACCCGTGCCGCTTGGCGTGTGGGCTGTGCGTTAGGGGATGCCCTCTTAGCTCGTTACTTAAAAGACGAGGGCAAGTATCCTGAGAGTGTTGCTTTTGTGCTTTGGGCTACTGATACGATGAAAACCAAAGGCGACGACATCGCCGAGGTTCTCTACTTAATGGGTGTTAGACCACTTTGGGCCCCAAGCAGCGGCCGCGTGGTAGGATTAGAAGTTATTCCTCCCGAGGAGCTAAAGCGGCCCCGCATAGATGTTATGGTTCGGATAAGCGGCATGTTCCGCGATGCATTTCTAAACTTGGCTTATCTCATAGATGAAGCTGTAGCTCTTGTAGCTGACCTTAAGGAACCTAAAGAAAACAATTTTGTCCAAAAACATATCTCTGATGAAATGCGGGAAAAAATAGCACAGGGCATCAGCGCTGAGCAGGCACATGAAACCGCTTGTTACCGCGTTTTCGGTGACCTACCTGGCGCCTACGGCTGCGGAATAAGCAAAGCCATAGACTCTAAGAACTGGAAAACACAGCAGGACCTCGCCGACGTTTACGTTACCTGGGGTTGCTATGCTTACAGCCGAAAATCGTATGGTTCCTCTGTTCCCGAGCAGTTCAAGCGGCGCTTAAGTCAAGTGAACGCCACAGCTAAGAATGATGACTCCCGCGAATGCGACATACTGATAGCTGACGACTGGTATGACTTCCATGGCGGCTTAATCACGGCGGTTAGGGCGTTCAGTGGGAAATCGCCTCAAGCGTACTGCGGTGACAGCTCAGACCCTGACCGTGTGAAAGTTCGAACTACGGCGGAGGAGACTTGCCATGTTTTCCGTAGCCGAATCCTTAATCCCAAGTATATTGAGGGTATGAAGCGGCATGGCTACAAAGGTGCCTCTGACTTGTCTCGATGCGTTGACTATGTTATGGGCTGGGACGCTACGGTTGACGTGGTGGAGGATTGGATGTATGAAGATTTAGCTTACAAATATGTGCTAGACGAGAAGATGCAGGAGTGGCTTAAAGAAGTTAATCCTTATGCGTTACAGAATATGACGGAGCGGTTACTTGAGGCTATTGAACGTGGGCTCTGGAATGCAAGTGAGGAAATGAAGCGAGAGCTTCAGCAGCTTTACCTGCAGATTGAAGGGTTGCTAGAAGGCGCTAACGAAAAGAAGTGACCCATATGTTTACAGCTTTAACCGATATCTATACAGTCCTTTGGGGTTCCTTGAGGGATATACGGCATAATTGGCAATCTTTAGTGGCTGCCAGTTTTTTTCAGCCTTTACTGTATCTAGTGGCATTTGGTTATGGTTTAGGCCGCGGAATTAACGTTGGCGCTGTGAGTTATTTGGATTTTGTTATCCCTGGCATAGTTGCATTGACCACGTTTTCAGCTAGTTTCAACGGTGTGGCAACGAAGCTTCAGGTGGATCGGTTCTATTACAAGTGTCTTGACGAATTAATGATGACGCCTGTGAGTCTATATTCGATAGTTATAGGCAAGGCTTTGGTTGGGGTAGTCCGCGGATTAATCAGTTCCACCGCTGTATTAGTGGTTGGCCTAATTCTTTCACCTACAATACTGATTTCCCCATTGTTTGTTATCTCGATGTTCGTGTCCTGTTTGGTTTTCGGGTTATTTGGAGTGTTGGCGGCGTTTCTGGTTTCTTCACATAAGGATATGAGCACTTTCAATGGTGTGGTTATTCTGCCCATGAATTTTCTATGCGGTACCTTCTTTTCTCTAAACAGTCTGCCTGATGCGGGCAAAACATTTCTGTATGTTCTGCCGCTCACTCATTCGAGTTTGACTTTGCGGGCAGCAGCTTTAGGGCAGCCTTTCCCGTGGCTTTCTTTTGTGGCGCTTTTGGGTTTTGGCGCTGCCTTTTTTGTGGCTTGTATACTGTTTTTTAGGAGAAGTAGTTTATGATTTGGCTGCTTATTCAGTGCGATAACCTTATATCAGTGTTGGTTGGTTTATCCAACCATAATGGTTCTTGAAAAATAACCAACTCAGACAACCCGAGTGTAAAACAGATGTTCACCAAAGGTATAGCAATAGTAACAATTAACCCTCAGGGTGTAGAAACAGCTACCAAAATACGCTCGGCGCTGAAGCAAATCGACATAGAAAGCGACGTTTACGCGCCAAAACAGTGCATGCCAGAAGGAGCTAAACCATTGGATGGCCAATTTAGCAAGTTTATTCAGCAGCAATTCGGCAAAGTTGATGCAATAGTAGCTGTAATGGCCGCTGGCATTATAATTCGAGCTATTGCGCCCTGCTTAAAAAACAAACTCCTTGATCCTGCAGTAGTATGCGTGGATGTAGCCGGTAAATCAGCAGTAAGCCTCCTATCAGGGCACTTCGGCGGAGCAAACGAGTTAACAAGACTTATCGCCAACGGTATCGGTGCCTCTCCGGTTGTGACTACAGCATCAGATGTTCTTGGTCGCGTGGGAGTTGACGAAGTAGCCCGCTTCTTATATTGCACCATAAAAAATCCCCGAGTGCTCGTAGCAGCTAACACTGCGGTAGAAAACGGCGAACCCCTCACAGATATACTAGAGGGCGACGTCAAAGTACCTGCGGATCTCGCATGGAATTACTCAGT